>JBKJRW010000222.1:0-9433 GCA_046593165.1 Gemmatimonadaceae bacterium | reverse complement strand
GCCGTTGTCACTACAGGCGTTGTCGATCCTACGAGCGGAACGAGAGTGCCGTTCACTGTTGGCCGCGTCGATGCGGAGAACGCTCCCGTGCCAGCGAGTAACGCAATCGAGACGATTCAGGGCAAGATCGCCGGCGTGACCGTCGTTCCAAATGGG
Organism: Gemmatimonadaceae bacterium; assembly: GCA_046593165.1. Lineage (GTDB taxonomy): Bacteria > Gemmatimonadota > Gemmatimonadetes > Gemmatimonadales > Gemmatimonadaceae > UBA4720. The sequence goes on along the minus strand of JBKJRW010000222.1, from coordinate 9,277 downwards.
CAGCCCGGTGGCGGCACCAACATTCTGCTTCGCTCGCCTACCAGCATCAACAAGTCCACATCGCCGCTAATAGTTGTCGACGGCGTAATACTCAGCTCGACATTCGGCGGATCGAGCGCCGACCTCGAATCGATGGACATCGAGACAGTCGAAGTGGTGAAGGGCGCGGCGGCCGCGTCCCTCTACGGTTCGCGTGCAGCGGCGGGAGTCATTCAGATCAAGACGCGCCGCGGCGCGGGGCTTCCCGAAGGCACCACGCGCATCACCGCGCGCACCGAAGTGGGAACGAACCAGCTGGGCGGAAAGATCGGCTGGGCGCAGTACCACTACTACATGACAGATGCAGCGGGACAGTACGTAAACGCCGCTGGGGCTGTAGTGCCACGCGCGCAACGCGTCGCAAAGCCAATCTCCTCTCGTTTTCAGGATGTTGCCTACGTAGTTCCAATCTACGATCAGGTCGACCGCTTCTTCGATCCCGGTCAGTTCTTCAAGAACTCCGTGGCCATCGCTCAGAACGGCGCGAAGACGAACTGGGTTCTCTCGCTGAACAACACGCGCGAAGACGGCGTCGTGCTGAACAGCGGAAAGTATGAGCAGAACAATATCCGCCTCAACCTCGATCATCGACTGCTCGAAAACCTTCGCTTCTCGTTCAGCGGCTACCACAGCCGGTCCGATCGCAAGGAGCTTTACGACGACACGTTCTTCGACCTCATCAACCAGGCGCCAGACGTCGATCTTCGCACGCCCGACCCGGATGGCACACCGTATCTGTTTCAGGGCGATCCGAACGAAGGTCGCGAAGAAAACCCCCTCTACGTGCTCTCCACCGAAGACAGCCGCCGTAAGCGCGCGCGCACGCAAGGAAGTCTCGAAGCACGCTACTCGCCAGCTGAATGGTTCAATGTTGACGGCAGCGTCAGCTACGACAGGTCGGACAGGCGCAACGATTTCTTCCTCGACCAGGGCCTCAAGACCGAGGTCACTGGCGGCATCAGCCCGGGCAGAATCGAACAGTTCGCTGGAACCACGGACGCGCTCAATGCGATGGCGAGCGTCAATCTCATTGGCAGAGCAGGCCCGCTCACGGTACGCACCACACTCCGCGGGTTCATGGAGAACGAAACGAACCAGACCACAACAGCAACCGGTACGTTCTTCTCCGCCCCGGGCGTGCGAAGTCTCAACAATGCTCAACAGCGCTCGATATCATCGACGCTTCAGGACATTCGCTCAAACAGCTTCGCGGCAACCGCCGGCGCGGACTATCGCGGACGCTACATCGCAGAAGGTCTCGTGCGGCGCGATGGGAGCTCGCTCTTCGGACCCGAGGAGCGGTGGAACAACTACTATCGCATGAGCGGCGCCTGGCGCGTTTCAGAGGAGGGCTGGTGGCCAATGCGGGCGGTAGACGAATTCAAGCTCCGCGCATCGCGCGGAACCGCGGGCACGCGCCCTGATTTTTCGGATCAATTCGAGACCTTCACGTTCACAGAAGGCGGCGGGCTCTCCAAGCAGACGCTGGGCAACAAGTTCCTCAAGCCCGAACATGCAACAGAAACGGAAGTCGGCATCGACGCAATCTTCAGGCAGCGTTATTCGCTTCAGCTTTCGTACGCGAAGACTCGCGTCATCGACCAGCTCATACAGATCCCTCTCGCCGGATTCTTCGGCTACACCTCGCAGTGGCAGAACGCGGGCACAGTCGAGGGCAATACGCTCGAGGGAACGCTCGAAGCGCAACTCGTTCGGCGGCCCAAATTTTCCTGGCGTCTCGGTATGGTTGCTGATCGGTCACGCAACCGCATCACGGAATTCGACAGAAGTTGTTTCCAGACCCAGACCATCGCGTTCCGCTGCGCCGGTGAAACTCTTGGCGCGATGTACGGATTCCGGTTCATCAAAGGCTCCGGGGAACTACCGACCAACGTCGGCGCTCGATCGTCGGAATTCCAGATGAACGACGAGGGGCTGCTGGTCTGGGTCGGCCCCGGCAACACGTTCCAGGAAGGCGAGACGAAAAAGCTGTGGGGCACTTCGACCACCATCGGCACCACCAACTTCGGCTGGGGGATGCCTATCGTCCTTCGCGATTCTACCGGAAACAGTTCAGTCGTCAAAATCGGAGACGGCAACCCGGACTTCCACTTCGGCATATCCAACAACCTGAGCTGGAGAGACCTCACGTTCTTCGCGCTGGTGGACGCCGCCGTTGGCGGTCAACTGTACAACCGCACCAATCAGCGGATGTACCAGTGGGGACGTAGTGCCGACGTCGACCAGACCGGTAAGGCACAGGATCTCAAGAAACCGATCGAGTACTACGTGAACCTCTACGCCGCCAACGACCCAACGGACTATTTCGTCGAGGACGCCGGCTTCGTGAAGCTGCGCGAGGTAGCGCTCAAGTATCGGCTGCCGTCGAGCATTACCGGTTCGCTGGGACGCATGGGCGTCAGCAGCGCTTCTGTTTCCCTCATCGGCCGCAATCTGAAAACCTGGACGGGCTACAAGGGATACGATCCGGAAGTCGGCGGAACTGTCGTACGCCTTGACGCGTTCGAGTATCCACGATTCCGCACGTTCACCGGCAGCATCGAACTCACCTTCTGATCAATGACGCGAAGACATGGAGAACAAATGCGCAGACTGAAGCATTCGCTCTGCCTTGCGGCGTTGATCGCCGCAGGCTGTCAGGACCTCGAAGTAACGAACCCCAACGCTCCAGACCGCGAGCGCGCCACTAAACAACCCACCGCCGCAGAATCGTTCGTGGCGACATCCTTCCGCACATGGTGGCCGGTCGCGGGACACGACGATTACCCATCGTGGGGTCTTTCCACCTCGGCCCGCGAAATAACGTCAGGCTTTGCAGATTTCGGCCAGCTCGAAATATCGGCTGAGCCGCGCTCGGCGTGGAACAACAGTCCGGTCAACGCACGAAATCAGGTAACTGAGGGTCCATGGTACGGACTTTACCGTACGATATCGTCAGTCACCGACGCCTTGATAGCGATCGACTCGGGACTCGTGATTGTTGACGCACCACGCACTGCGCGCACCAAAGCAGTCGGCAAGTTCATGCAGGGCATCTCACACGGCATGCTCGGCCTGTATTTCGACAAGAGTGTGATCGTCGATGAAAAGCTTGCGCTCGATACGATCACCGCGCCCCAGTTCAAACCATACCCTGAGGTGCTTCAGGCTGCTATTGCGCAGATCGACGCAGCCATCGCGACTGCGGGGACGAGCAACTTCACGCTGCCAGTGGACTCATGGCTCTTTCAGGCGATGACGCGAGACGAATTCGTGAAGCTGGGGAACTCGTTCGTCGCCCGCTTCCTCGCGTACGCTCCAAGAACCCGCGCCGAGCGGGCCGCGGTGAACTGGACGGAGGTTATTCGACGCATCGATGCGGGAATCACGACTGATTTTGCACCCGTCGCGCAAGTGGACATCCTGTGGGACGACTGGAAGCGCCTGGTCGCTCGCGTGCGCACCGGTCCACCCAGCGATTTCGGTCGTCCCAGCTATTGGATGCTCGGACCCGCAGATTCGGCGAGTGGATTCATGAACTGGGTCAACACGCCGCTCACGAGCCGCGTGGCATTCCAGATCCGCACGAAGGATCGTCGTATTCAGGGCGCAGGCGGACCGGCGACCCCCGGCAAATATTTTGGTTACAACGCATCCAACATCTTTGCGGCGAGTCGCGGAACGTGGCGTTACTCGCACTACTATTACCTGCGCACCGGCACCGGCACGAGTTGGCAGACAGGACCCCAGTTGGCTGTGACGATAACTGAAATGGATCTACTCAAGGCCGAGGCGCTGATACGGCTGAATCGAGCCGCCGAAGCGGTGACGCTGATCAACAAGACGCGAGTCGCCAACGGGCAGCTTCCGCCGGTGACGTTGAGCGGACCGCCCGACGAGCCAGGTTGCGTACCGCGCAAGCTGAACGGCCTGTGCGGCAGTCTTTGGGACGCGCTGCTTTACGAAAAAGGAATCGAGATGATCGGGGTCGACGCGACGGTGCGCTTCTTCGATTCACGCGGCTGGCAGTTGCTACCGGAAGGCAGCTTCACGCAACTGCCCGTACCGGGTCGCGAGTTGAGCACTCTTCGGCTCGGTCTCTACACCTTTGGCGGGCCGGGCGGGCAAGCATCGGCGCCTGCACCCGACCCTGAGCGGTGTCCCGTTACTCTGCCGAGGTGCCCCGCTTGAGCCGCGATTGAAGCAGCGACTTGAGCAGCAACTCTAGAGGCGCCCGATCGCCCTCAATCTCCGGCGCATGCGCCGCGGCAAAAAGAACAAGCTTGCCGCGAGAACTTTCTCGAGGTTGTGGGCTGTCAGGTCGGCCGGATCGCCTGCCCAGTAAGTCTGGACGACTGCACGGCCCGCGTTGCCGATGAGCCGCTGCAGCGCAAGGATCAGAAGAAAAACGTCGTCAACTTCGCCGAGAAACGGAATGAAATCCGGAATCACGTCGATCGGCAGCAGGATATAGGCTATGGCTCCCGCAACGACGAGCTTGTCCACTGAGTTGACGCGGTTGTCGGTAACCAGGCCGTAGAGCAGACGCAGAAAGTTCGGCAGCTCGCCGATCGTTCCCATAACGGTGCGCTTGGCACCGGTGCGTGGCGCAGTCTCCACGTGGACATCGGCGGGAAGCTTGCGCGCGCGCCTGCCGGTCGCTGTAGTTGTTCTTTTCTTCGCTGTCGTCACTTTCCGTCTTCTCCGGGAGTGTTCGGTAGCTGACTCCCCAACTCATGCGGTCCGCCTCGAGGATTGTCGGGAGGAGCCACGGGTGGCTGAGCCGGGTCGGGCGCGCTTCCGCCTGCCGCGCCCATAATCCCATTTGCAACAGACTTGCCAGCGTTTGCAACCTCGGTGATCGCCCCAACCGCCCGGTTCATGATATTCATCGTCCCGGAGATCGCGCTTGCCGACACCTTCCCCGCCCTGAGGGTGCTCTCCACTCCCTCGGCAAACCGGGTGAGGGGATTCGGTGCAGGAGCATTACTGGGCGCATACCGGGAGCCCAGGAACTCCATGTAGTCGAGCACCTGATCGAGTTTGTCGTCAGGCATGAGGGCGAGCTTCCGCATGATGCGATCGCGGAGAATGTCGTTCACTTGAGCCTCCTTGCTTCAGCCCCGCCAGCGGGCGCGCTTTCCGCGGGCATCGATGTGCACGTAAGTCGTGCGCGCATGCCCGCTTGTGTAGATGCCAAGACCCCCTACGAGCCCGGGGTGCTTGAGTTCCACGATTTCGACGGCGAGCCCCACCATTCTCGAGTCAACCGCCGTGTACTTCCCGTCGCCGTTTGCATCGATCGCAACATCGGCTGCGTCGCCGTACTGGTGCTGACTGTCGCGCGCCGCTCGACGAACACGGCGGTTGTGATCGGGAGCGCGGAACCCCGAATGCACGTCCAGAGCGAGCTTCACGTCATCGGTGGTTCCGCCGTGCCAGCGCGCGAGCTCGGATATCACCAGCTCGAGCTTGTCGAGCAGCCGCGGACTTACGGCAGCGTAGCGCGGCCACGTTTCCTGGCTGTCGTGGTTGAGGAAGTCGCCGACGCGAAGGTGCTTGCTGATCGGAAGGTCTACATCTCCCTCCCTGATCTCGAGAAAGCCGACAGGTGGCTCCTGCTTGCCCGAGATCTTCTCGGCCAGATAGGTGCCGATGCGATACCCATTGAGCATCGCCCCTTCCTTTTCCTTGAACGGCACGAGTACCGCGACCGTGAGTCCGTTCACGATCCTGCGGTCGTCGTCGCGAACAAGCGCGAGCCGGTAGAAGCCCGCTCGGGTCGGGGCTTGCACCCTGGCACCGACGAGCGGCCTCGCCATTTCTGCGGTTGCCGTGTCGCCTACTCTGACCCAACTGTACGCGAGCGCAGTGGGATCGCCGTGGACGTCCAGCGGATACTCCACGCTCTGGCCCGGCATCGCGAATTTCAGGAGCACCCCGCCACTCGCCCCGAAGGCTGTGGCCGAGGGCGACGCTGTCGGCAGGCTCCGCGAGAGAAACGTCCCAAAAGGCTTGGTGGCGAAACCGGGAAGCGGCCGCACAAACTGAAGGGCTCCGACGCTCGCCGCGAAAACCAGCGCCAGCGTTACGATCAGCGCCGGACGTTTATGGCGATATGAAGTCTCGTCCGACAGCGACAGCTGCCGGTCGGTGAATGATAAGCCCATCCTTACAACCTAGTATTTACGGCCCGGCCGTGCCATCGAAATTACCCTCTGGCGACGGAGGCCTCAGTATATGTAGACGGGGGTCCCGACCGCGACCATCTCGAATAGTTTTTCGATGTCCTCGTTTCTAACCCTTACACATCCATGACTCACTGACCGGCCAATGGTTTCGGGCGCGTTCGTGCCATGGATGCCGTAGCCGTCGCCCAGCACGAGCCGCCTGGTTCCGAGGACACCTTTGTATCGCCGTTGATTGGTTCCAAAGGGCGGCACAACGATGTTGCCGTTGACCACGATCTCCCGCCCGTCGGTCGCGGTAAGCGCGACCTCTCGCCCATCAGGGAACCGCTTGACCACTTCCGATCCACTCACTCTCACCACCCCACCGTCACCAGTCGGGATCTGAGACGAACGGTCCATCCGCGCGAGGCCAAGTCCCCGTTTTTTCGCCTGTTCCTGAAAGTGCCAATCGGGGGGAACCCACGCCGGATCGACTTCCTTCTGCTGCACCGTCAGCCGTCCGCGAGGCGTCTCGAACTTGTACTCCTTGCCGCCCGGACCGCCTACCAGGACCTTGCCGCTCCCCGTCGCAACCTGGGTGTTGAACAGAATCTGATTACCGCGCTTGTACCAGAGCTGGTTCTCGGCGATGCTCACGACGATATAGGCCTGGTCGGCCGCCACTATCGGGTCGGTTGACGACAGCCTGGTGAGGCTGTCTTCGGTCGAGCCAAGTTTGCCTTTGACTTCCTCGAGAACGCTGAGATTGTCGTTGAACACCATGCGATTGACGTCGCGCTCGTAGCGCAGCACCGCGGTCTTGTTCACCAGCATCGCGCTGGCCGAGGCGGCGGCGGTGAACGCGAGAAGTGTTCCCCATACCCATTTGCCGCCGTGCGTCAAAGTATTCACGATTCCCATCTACATTACCTCGGATAGAATGCGGCCGGCTCGTTTCCGGAATTAGTAAAAGTATACCCGCATGCCGGCACTTAGATTCGGCAGGATCGCCTTTAGATCGGTGCGGCTGATTCGAACTGATCCTGCCTTCATCGGACTTGTGTCCTGCGCGAGTGACGGAGCATCGCTTGGCTCGATGACAGTTCCGCCTTCGAGAGTGATGCCATCGGCCGTAGCTCTCGCGACCGAGGTCTCGCCCCGCGGGATGACCACAGGAATGGAATCCGGGCCGACTTTCGTTTCGGGGCCAAACGCTGCGGCCATCTCGCGGAGAACCGCCCCGTCTCGCTCGAGATAGATCTTGCCACTGTCGAGCGCAACCGAGAGGTGGAGGCGCTTCTCAAGCTTCGCCTGGTGCCGCGCCAGCTGGATCGCGATTCGCGCCTTGTTCTGTTCGGCTGCAACGATGGCGTCGGTCCTCGCGCGCTCCTGCTCGCTCATGCTCGATCGGAGGCGCACGACTTCGGCTTCGTACGCCCGACGCTTGTATATCAGGAAGCCGTCGATCGAGAGCATCGCGAACAGCGCGATGAGAAGAGTGAAAACAAATCCCGGGTAAGCCCGGCGGAAGTCGCGCCATCCTCCGCGCCTCCGGTCGCCTGTGCGGCCGAGCGAGGGGTCGCGGCGACTGCCGTCGCCTTCATCCATGTCGGGTCCCTTCGGCGAAATATCCGGTTGGTCGGGTGCCATTATCGTCGGGTGAGACTTTGAAGGTCGAGAATCGGAACGCCTGCGGGGTCGCTTCGTCCACTGCGCACCCTCGCCGTGACCGTCACTTTCGCGAGAGGAGGCAGGCTGCGCGCGCTCGCGAGCAGCGAAGGCGGAACAACAATGTACACCAGAGTCTTCTCCGCGCCGGGGCCCAGCGCGAGAAGATATTGATCGCCCGGCTCGAGTCCGGTGCGAAGCACATCGGCCTTTTGAAGCGCGACGACTTCTACCTCCCACCGCACCAGTTTTCCTCGAGCGGCCTCGGGATTGGATCTCATGTCGGCCGCGCTCAATGGGCGGAGCGTGCTGTCGGCGACGACAAGGTCAGACTCGCGGACCCATCCTTCGAGGCGAATGCGCACCCACTCGCGGTCGCGGGCGATTACATCCACCGTCGCACCTTTGGCGATCTGGCCCGTTGCCGGGCTCGGGACTGCACCCGTCGTGGGAGCGGTTCGGACCACGATGGCCTTTGTGGCTACGTGCGGCGCGACTTCCTGGGATAACGCGGTGGACGCAGCGAAGGAAGAGACCACAGAAAGCACAGAGAGCGCGTGGTACACGAAATTATTGTCTGGCGTAAATTGTCCCCTGGAATTCGAATCTGAGCCGCTTCAGGCCCGGATCCGCCATTCGATTCGTGTTGAGTCGTTTCTAACGTACACTCTTACACTCAGCGGGCAAATATGGCCGGCGGCATGTCGGGTCCAGTTGCGTTGATAGTTCTGGACGGCTGGGGATATCGTGAAGAGAGGGATGGCAACGCCATTGCCCTCGCAAATACTCCGACCTGGGACGCGGTCTGGAACCATCAGGCGCGGACTCTCCTGGCCGCATCGGGGACGAGAGTGGGGCTTCCCGAGGGCCAGATGGGGAACAGCGAAGTCGGGCACCTGAACCTTGGTGCAGGCCGCGTTGTGATGCAGGATCTGGTGCGAATCTCGACCTCGATTGCCGATGGATCGTTTTTCAGAAACACGGCGTTCATGGCCGCTTGCAGCCAGGTCAGGGAAACCGGTGGCGCGCTGCACCTTGTCGGCCTTCTCGGGGGCGGAGGAGTGCACGCGATCGACGAGCATCTGTACGCTCTGATAGACCTCGCGGTGCGCGAGCGGGTGCCGGTCGTGGCGATCCACGTATTCATCGATGGACGCGACACCATGCCGCGGTCCGGGCTCGGATACATGGAGGAGTTGCTCGCACATATCGGCCCGCGATCCGGCCGCATGACAGACATTCGGATCGCAAGCGTTTCGGGCCGTTACTACGCTATGGACCGCGACAGGCGATGGCCCCGGACGGAGCTGGCGTATCGAGCCATTGTCGACGGAGCCGGACCGGCGGGTACGTCTGCAACGGGTGTGATAAGGAACTCCTACGACGCCGGCGTAACCGAC
>JBKJRW010000149.1:0-3932 GCA_046593165.1 Gemmatimonadaceae bacterium | reverse complement strand
TGTAGTCGGGCCGCTTGTTCTGGTAGCGCAGATAGTAAGCGTGCTCCCACACATCGATTCCAAGAATCGGCGCAGACTTGCCCTCCATCAGCGGATTATCCTGATTGGGCGAGCTCGTGATCGACAGCTTGCCGCCGTCGTTCATCAACCATGCCCATCCTGATCCGAAGCGCCCCACACCAGCCGCGGCGAACTGCTCCTTGAACTTGTCGAATCCGCCGAATGAGTCGTCGATCGCGCGGCCAATCTCGCCGGCGGGCTCGCCGCCGGCGCTGGGTGCCATCCACTTCCAGAACATCGAGTGGTTCCAGTGTCCGCCACCGTTGTTCCTCACCGCGGCGCGCACAGCCTCCGGAACGCTGTCGATACCGCGAACCAGGTCTTCGAGCGATTTCCCCGCAAGCTCCGGAGCCTTCTCGATCGCCGCATTCAAGTTGTTGACGTAGGCCTGATGATGCTTTCCATGATGGATCTGCATCGTGGCATTGTCGATATGTGGCTCGAGTGCATCGAAGCCGTAGGGAAGGTCGGGAAGCTGGAACGCCATTCGATGCTCCTTGTTTAGTTTGCTGCGGCGGCGGCAGCCTTCTTTCGCCCGCGCCACCAACTGATGATCGCAGGCAGAATCGAGACGACAACCACCGTCAGCACGAGTATCTCGATGTGCTTGTCGATGCCCGGAATATAGGTTCCGAGGAAATAACCTGTGAACAGCATGCTCCATACCCAGATTACAGTTCCCAGAACGCTGATCACGAGAAACTGCCGGTACGGCATCTGCCCGACGCCCGCAATGACTGGCGAGAACGTGCGGATTATTGGCATGAATTGCGCTAATACGATCGCCTTGCGGCCATGGCGCGCGTAGAACTCCTGGGCCCTGAACACGTTCTTCTTGCTGAACAGGAGAGAGTCTTCACGCGTAAATATCCGGGGGCCCGACATCCTGCCAATCCAATATCCAAGCGAATTGCCGGCCGCCGCAGCGATGTTGAGCATCAGGCCAAGCCAGTACACATTCAGCAAACCGCGTGCGGAAGCGAGGCCGGCGGTAACGAGGAGCGAGTCGCCCGGAAGAAAGAAGCCGACGAGCAGGCCGGTCTCGGCGAACACAATTGCGGTGAGGCCAAAGTATCCGGCCCACTTGATGAGAGCGGGGAGATCCGAGAGATTCGCGAAAAGTTCGCGGAGTTGGTCCATGAAACCGTCGTGAGGTGTGATGCAGGATAGAAGAAGGTCAAGTTCAACGTTTGACAACGTCTGGTCAACTGTAGCGGATCTGGGAGCGATCGTGCCGCAGGCGAATCGGAGCCGGTGGCACCGAAAGGGGATGTCGCAACGCGCCGAGCGCCGCTTTCACGTCGGATCGTCGGTTTTTATCGGGCTTATCGTCCTTGGCTGGTCGTGGACTGTGGCAAATGCACGCGATGAAGTGATCGCGGGCTCGTCGTCCACCGCTGGAATAATCTCCCGGGCGCTGACCGATTCGAGGTCGCCGAGTGTGGCCTACCTTACCAATGCCGCGCTCGATTTTGTCAGTCCGCTCCGGGGCGAAAGCGGGAGCCTCCGTGCGCGCGTTCAGCAACCGGGGGAGAAACTATCCACTGACACCCTGCCCGACGGGGCACTCGCGACGTTCACGTCGGGGGCCGCCGCAGAATCGACGTCGGTCAATGCGGGGCCGCGACGCACCGGCATTTGGTCGCTCGCCCTTACTTTAGGTAATGCCATCAAGCCAATCACCGATTTCTCGGTGATCACGCTGAAGCCGGCATCGGCCAAGCAAGGCGGGAAGATCGGGCTCTACTATATCGGCAACTGGCCTTCGACGCGTCGTACCGCCCGGGCGCGTTACGACGCTCCGGGCGGGTTCATCGAGGTCACCCGCGAAAAGCAGGGAACACAGCTCTCGGATCATTTCCGCCTCAGGGATTTCTTCCCTCACGATCAGCAGAACGTGTGGCCCAAATACATCGTGGTCGAGATGAAGCTGGTGGACAAGCTGGAACTGATCCTTCAGGATCTGGAAAAGCAGGGAATCCGGACCGGGGGCGTGAAGGTCTTGAGTGGCTTCAGAACCCCTCAATACAACCGTTCCGGGGGTGACCGCCGCGGCCGGGCATCGCTCAGCCGCCACATGTACGGCGATGCCGCCGATATCTTCATCGACAACGACGGCAACGGCAGCATGGACGACCTCAACCGGGACGGAAGGGTGAACATCAACGACGCCAAAATGATCCTCGCGGCGGCCAATCGCGTCGAAGCGGCACACCCTTCGCTGATAGGAGGGGTTGGCGTGTACTCGGGCACTTCCGCCCACGGCCCATTTACTCATATTGACACACGCGGCTTTCCCGCGCGTTGGATCGGAACCGGAGATAACTAATGGATGAAGCGACGACTGTAGTGGCCGCGCACAGCGCACCCGAGTCCCCAGAGGACAGGGGCACGCCCAAACCTCACCGAACCGATCCGTCCATGCCGGTAAGGTCGGCGGACCTCGAGCCGTACACCGGTCTTGGATATCTCTCCAAGCTGTTCAAGCTCATGGCCGCCGTGCTTCTCCTTCTGCTTCTGTCGGAGATCGTTACCGGCCTCATCGCACAGGGCACCGCCGCGATCCCGACATTGCTCGGTGAGGTTAGCCGCCTTGTGGTTCTCGCCGGACTTTTATACGGGAGCGGGGACCTGGCGCTCCTCCTGATCGATATCGGTCACGACATCCGGGCGACGCGCATTCTGCTTGGTCGGCAGGCGATTCACGAGGAGCAGCACAAGCGGGAGCCAGCGAAGTTTGTGGAACGTGGTCCCCGGTAGGGTCGCACCGGGCTAACGGTACGACAGTTGCCACAGGTGCAGGTATCGCCGCGGAATCGCGGAACAACCCTTCATGAGGATTGATCAATGCTCTGGACGATTGCGCTGGTTCTGTTGATTCTGTGGGTGCTTGGTTTCTTCATTGTGCCGATGGGCGGCGCGCTCATCCACATCCTGCTCGTCATCGCCATCATCGTTGTTGTGTACCGTCTGATCACCGGCAGGCCGGTAGTCTAACGGGGTGAGCGCGCCGGCCCTTCGTGCATTTAAAGCCGTGCGCGAAGAGCCGGCGTCGGCATGACATCGTCGCGTTTGTCGGCGGTTCGGGTGGTTCTTTACGAACCGCTCGATCCGATCAACATCGCTGCGACTATTCGAGCGATGAAGAACATGGGGGTGCACAAGCTTCGGCTTGTGCGCCCCGTGGCTTACGATCCCTATCGACTTGTTGGCGTCGCGCACGATACCCAGGAGATAATCGACGCTGTCGAGCATTTCGACGACCTCGAATCGGCCGTGTCTGATTGCGTTCGCGTCGCAGGCTTCACGGCAAGGCGCAGGGCAGCGAAGCGCCAGATCGTGACCCCCGCCAGGGCGGCGATAGACCTGCTGGGTTTTGCGGAGCAGGGAAGTGTTGCGCTTCTATTTGGGCGAGAAGACAAGGGGCTTCCCAACGAGGCGCTCGATCTCGCGCATACCGTCGTCACCATCCCGACCACATCGCACGCCTCCTTGAACCTCGCGCAGGCGGTGCTCATTGGTCTTTATGAGTTGCACGTCGCATCGGCCGATGCCACACGTCGACTCGCTCCGCCGAGAAAGGTCGCGGACGCGCCCACAAGCTCCATGTTCGATCTGTTCTTCGCCGATGCGCACCGCGCGCTCTCCGGAATTCGATTCTTCAAGACGCGCAACGACGAGCATGTGATGCGTTCGCTCAGGTCGATCATCTTTCGCGCGGCGCCCGACGGGCGCGAGGTGGATCTCCTGCGCGCGATGGCGATCGAAGTGTTGCGGACGATCGATCGCGAGCGGCGCGGTCAAGCGGAAACGACTGATGAATGAGCTGTATTCAACGCCTTGCGGTTGATATCCTGCGTGGCCATTTTACC
>JBKJRW010000134.1:0-17875 GCA_046593165.1 Gemmatimonadaceae bacterium | reverse complement strand
ATTTCGAGCTCGTCGCTCGAAGGCGTGTAGATCGGCTCGCTTGCGAGATCGCCCCATGCGAGCAGATCGGCCTCGATATCGGGCAGGTGTTCGGCTGGCGCAGCGCTAACCTCAGTCTCGTCGACGGCTGTCTCTGAACTACCCTCGATGGGTGCCATCGGACTGTCTACTTCACGCGTCGGTTCCGCCGCGGCGTCAGGCTCTCTCCCTGTGTCAGGAGCATCAGCGAGATCGTGCACTCCGGCAGAGAGCTCGCCAATGCGCACAATGATTTCGTGGTCGTCTGGATTTTTGAGGGCAAGCTGCCTGTAGACATCGAGCGCGGCCTCGCGATAACCCTGTTTCGCGTACAGCTCGGCCATTGTTCGGGTGACAAACGGGGACCCCTCGTGTGCGGGCGTGTTCCTCCACGCGACGTCGTCTTCCGGCGGCACCAAGGGAATGACTTCGTCGATTCGGGGCGCTGCCTCGGTCGCGGCCTCGGGCGCGGCGTCCGGCTCGAGCGGCTCCACAAAAACCTCGTTTGATTCTGCGGGCACCTCTGCTGCGGATTCCTCGACGGGTTCTCGGGAAACGTCGCCGCCTGAAACACTCGTCTCACTCACCGGCTCCGTCAGCTCCGCGATGTACGCCGCGACCTCTGTGTCGTGGGGATCAGTATCGAGTGCGCGGCCGTACCAGTGTCTGGCTTCGGCTGAGTCACCTCGCTGTCGCGCGATGTCGCCAAGCTTTCTGAGAACTACCGGATTGTCCGGATCAAGTGATAGCGCCTTCTCGAAGACGGTGCGCGCTTCGTCGATCCTTTGCGCGTCGTACAGAGCCTGGCCGTAAACCACGTGGCCGCTCATGTGGCCAGGTTGCTGCGCCAGATGCGCCCGGCAAATGGCTATAGCCTGCTCGGGATCTCCCGCCTTTCTGTATTCATTGGCAAGCGGCGCGAAATAGCGGCGCGGATTCTCATGGAATTTTTGTCGTAACTCATCGATCCGGGGCGTCCCTTGCATCAAGAACCTCTGCGTTGTGCCAGCCGTTCTGCTCTCGGTCAGAACGGGTGAAGATACCGCGTTTGCGTGATGGGCGTCAATCGCAGGAAGTAGCTGCGCAGCTTGCTTTTACGCCTGCAAAACCGGTAGTTTGGAGGGCTCCACCCCCTTATTTAACGTGCATTTTTTCTCAGGCCCCGCCAGGAGTTAGGACTAGTGTTGCAATCAATGCGGAGCTCCGCAAAGTACATCTGGATCTTCCTGATAATATTCTTCGTGGGGGGATTTCTCCTCGCCGAGTCATCCGGCCTTCTGGGGCTCGCGCCCGTCACCACCACTACGGCCGTCGCGACGGTCAACGGTGAGGACATTCTTGCGACGACCTGGTACAGCGCGACAAGCCAGCTCGAGCAGCAGGCGACGCAGGAGAGTGGCCGCGGCATAACGCTCGACGAGCGTCGCCGCCTGTCCGACCAGGCGTTCGAACAGTTGGTCGGCGATGCGCTCATGCGGCAGGAGTACCGCCGGCGAGGCATTCGAGTGAGCGACAAGGAAATCGCCGAAGCCGCCAGGTTCGCACCTCCCCCCCAGCTGGCGCAAAGTGCCGAGCTTCAGACGGACGGTCAGTTCGACCCTGACAAATATCAGCGTTTCCTCGCCAGTCCCGCCGCCCGGCAGGAAGGAATCCTTCTGCAGCTCGAGGCCTACTACCGCGACCAGATCCCTCGCGAGAAGCTCTTCGAGCAAGTCGCCTCCGACGTCTACATCAGCGACGAGCGGCTGTGGACCATGTGGCAGGACACACGCGACACGGCGCAGATGTCGTTCGTTGTTTTCCGTCCGGAGCTGATTGCCGACAACGCGGTCACGGTGACAGACTCGGAAATCAAGGAGTATTACAACAAGAACAAGAAGGATTTCGAGCGTCCTGCGCGGGCCGTCGTGTCCGTCATCGCGGTGCCTCGCGCCGTCACCGCTGATGACAGCGCTCGAGTGCGCTCGCGTCTCGTTGCCGTCCGCGACCGTATCCAGGCTGGCGAAAAATTCGAGGATATCGCCAAGGCCGAGTCGTCAGACTCTGCGTCGGCGTCGAACGGAGGATCTCTTGGCCGCGGTGCCCGTGGCCGGTTCGTCCCTCAATTTGAGGAGGCGGCCTATGCTCTGACGGTGGGTGAGGTTTCCCAGCCGGTACTGACACCGTTCGGATACCATCTGCTCAAGGTAGACGAGCGGAAGGGTGACACCATTTCGATCCGGCATATCCTGTTGCCATTCCAGCAGAGCGACTCGGCTGCCACGGCTACTGACCGCCGTGCGGACGAGCTTGCGAAGATCGCCGCGTCGTCAGAGAAACCAGCGTCGCTCGATGAGGCATCGCGCAAGCTTGGACTTCCGATCAAGCGAGCGTCTGTGCTCGAGACCGACGCACTGACGATCGACGGCAAGTTTATTCCGAGTGTCGGCCCGTGGGCGTTTCAGGGCGCCAAGGTAGGCGAGACGAGCGATCTGTTCGACGCCGAGGACGGTTACTATCTGGGACGTCTGGATTCGCTGACGAAGGGAGGCATTCCCGGCATGGAGCAGGCGAAGCCCGAAATCGTGAAGATTCTTGCCATCCAGAAGAAGCTCGACAAGCTGATGCCGCGGGCTCAGCAATTCGCGGCGCAGGCTCGGACGACGTCGCTGGAGGAGGCCGCGAAGGCGGCGGGGCTTCAGGTGAGGCAGAGTCCGGCGTTCACTCGCGTTGGCGGAGCGGCCGGGATTGGACGATTGAATCAGGCGATCGGCGCGGCTTTCGCACTCCCTGTTGGCACGGTCAGCGCACCCATCCGCGTGTATGACGGGATCTTCGTGGAGCGGGTCGATCAGCGCATCGTCAAGGATCGCGCGGAGTGGGAAAAGACGAAAGCGGCGCAGCGCACGCAGGCGACGCAGCAGCTCAGGCAGCAGCGGGTGAGAGACTTCATGGAGAACCTTCGTGAGTCGGCGAAGGTTTCCGACCGGCGGAAGGAGCTTGAAGCGTCCAACCGGCAGGCGGTGCAGTAGACTGAAGCACCCTCTGAAAAAGGCCGCGCCAATTGGCGCGGGCATCAATTCCTGTCGAATGCGGATCGCAAAGGACAAGATCGAAGCGTGGCGCCGCGACTGCCCACGCAGCCGCTCGGGCACCTGACGCCCGTCGAGTTTACCAAGCAGTGTCAGGAGCGGTGGACTGAAAAAACGGCCTTACTCCAGCATCAAAGTGTCTGCTTTAGGGGCCGACACCAGCGGCTTGATTCTCAAGCCGTCAACTGTCCACCGAAACGGGGCAACTCCACGAAACCAATGCGAATATCCAGTCTAGTGGCATTGCTGAAGAAGAGACTAAAAGAGAATAAACTCATCTATCGCATTGTCTTGAAACGAAGGGGCGCATCCTTTTTTCCCCGCAAAATCTCTGTACCTGGACTATCAATCCTGAACACAACTCTAAAATCAAAAGAAGAATGGGAAGATTCTTTGCGGATCATCCAGGCGGCCGGGCTCATTCCGCATCCCGATCCTCCCAAAAATTGGGATGCGTTGGCTTCCCTGGATTTCATTCTGAAGAACACAAATAGATCTGCGCGCATACTGGATGCCGGAGGGGAAAGATATTCACCGCTGGTCGAATGGCTGGTTTTGCATGGATATAAGAATCTGGACGTCATTAACCTGGTTTTTGATGCTGATTTCAAGCTTGGACCGATTCGGTATATCAAAGGAGATTGTACCGACACTCCCTATCCGGAGGCGCATTTCGATGTGGTTTCATGCCTGAGCGTTATCGAGCATGGCGTCGACGTTGATAACTTTCTAAGGGAATGTTGCAGGATCCTTCGGCGCGGCGGATTCTTGATCGTGAGCACGGACTTTTGGAAAGACCCGATCGATACCCACGGAAAAAGAGCCTACGGGACCGAAGTAAAGGTTCTAACGCCAAACGATATCCTGAAATTCATAGACCGCGCGAAATCGCTCGGCCTTGTTCCAACAGGAACAGTAGATTTGTCGACAGAGCAGAGGGTCGTGCGATGGGTTTTGGAGGATGAGTACACTTTTATTGCTTTTGCGCTGAGGAAGGTCTAATCCGAATTTGTTATCGGTGAACCATCATGAACGCCCTGCAAAGTACGTTTTACTCGGCGCTGCGTCGCTTGCTATACTTCCAAATTCGACATGGGCATGAATACGTCGAGCGACGCATTCGCCGGGAACCGGACGGCGTGCTATTGGGCACGCACGCCTACAACCCAGCGCTCGTCGATCATGACGGCAAGCGATTCTGCATCTATCGGAAGATTTCAGGCGGCGAAGAAAAGCTCTGTCGCGCTGAAATTGACGGCGATTTCCACATCCGAGCCGATACCACGGTTGAGCTCAACGACCAACTGTCTAGCCCGGCGATCCATGGGCTCCTTGAAGATTCCCGAATGTTTCGCCACAACGGCGTGGATTATTTGATCTACTACTGCAATCGCTCCCTCTACATGGTTCCACTTTGCATGAAGCAAGGCATTCCGGTGGGGCCCTCGCGTCTCCTGACGCCGACCGAGAACGGCAAGATTAAACGGCTCGAAGTAGAAAAAAACTGGACGTTCTTTGAGGAGGGTGGAGACATCTATGCGATCTACTCGATCATTCCATTTCGAATTCTGAGGGTAACAAACTGGGACAATCGCGACGAACCACTCCTCTGCGAATTTTTTGTCGAGCACCGGCCTTCCAGATCCATTTTCAGGAAGCGCCGCAATCCGTTCGGCTGGACATCGCGCCAATATTGGAATCCGTTTCAATGGGGAATGCTGCGCGGTGGTACGCCACCAGTCCTGGTTGGAGAGCATTATTTCATCTTCGCTCATTCGTATTCATATGCAAAGTCGCTCGGGAGCTATTCCCTCTTTGGATTCTCGCGCTATCCACCATTTAATATCACTCACTTTCCCGTGCGCCCGATCGGATTTCCGACAACTGTGAACTCGCGTTACAGCCACGCCTATCCGGGACTCACTCTGATGTTTCCGTGCTCCGCGCACTACAACGAACTAGACGACGAGTGGCTGGTTGCGAGCGGTCGAGACGACTATTGTATGGAATTTCTGCATCATCGACACAGCAGGATTCTCCAAACCTGCATTCGCGTGACCCCAGGGATGATCGAGAGCACAGGTCCGGGTTGCAGTCGAGAAGCTCGCAGGCACGGCTAGGCAGCGTAAGACAACACCGGGCGGCAGCACAT
Source organism: Gemmatimonadaceae bacterium (assembly GCA_046593165.1). GTDB lineage: Bacteria > Gemmatimonadota > Gemmatimonadetes > Gemmatimonadales > Gemmatimonadaceae > UBA4720. The sequence continues at coordinate 12,634 of JBKJRW010000134.1, read as the reverse complement.
CACGGCGCAACATGCGCAAATGTCCGCGTATCCACGTATCCAATCGATACATGCACGGCACCGGATGACGCGCGAGCGAATCCGCACCATCTCGCATGCAGGTGCACGATGAGGAGCTATCCTCCTCTACTCCCTATCCCGATTCAGTCCGGCCGGGCGGCGTGTCAGCCCAGTCGCTTCGGTTCCGGCCTGGCCGCTTCTTCCGGCCGGGCTTGCGGAGTTTGATCGAGGTCGGCCTGGTTGAGCCGGTTGTCGTGCCGTGGCGGGTCGACGTTGATCTCCCGCGTCGCTTCGTTGATGTTCTTCTTGAATTCCTTGATGCCCTTCCCCATCGAGCCAGCGATCTCGGGAATGCGCTTCGCTCCAAAGAGTAGAAGAACGATCACGAGGATGATCATGATCTCGGGAAAGCCAAGATTTCCTAGCATTTTGTCTGCCTCCTAGAAGAGCGAACGCGCAATCAGGTATGCGATAAGCACGCCAACCAGACTGAGCAGTGATACGTCGAGTGCGACCGGCCCAAGCGCGAACTTGATTATTACCAGATCGAGCGGCAGCGGTCCAATCGATGGTGTTACACCAGTGGTGAAGAATTCCTTCGCCGAGCCCGGCGGAAGAAATTTTCGTGCGACCTGCGTGAGCAATCCGCCGGTGATGAAACCACTCGCCAGGACTATGCCGTGGAAAATCGTTCCCCGTCGGGCCGCCGCGCGCGGCGGCATTATGCGTGTCGCTCCATCACGTACGAAATAGACTCCAATAGCGCCTTTCGCGCTACGGTGTCCGGAAGCCCGGACAGCGCCTGGCGGGCCTGATCGGCGAACACAGCGCCCTGCTGGCGCGCGTACTCGAGGCCTCCGTTCACGGCGACGATCCTGATTACCTCTCCAACTTCGTCTTCGCCCGGATTGTCGTTCGCGAACAACGCATCAACCCTGGAACGCTCCGCCGGCGTCATGACGCGCAGCGCGGCGATCAGCGGGAGGGTGACTTTATGCTCCCTGAGGTCAAGTCCGGTTGGCTTTCCAGTGGTTTCCTTGGCCTCGGTGTAGTCAATGAGATCGTCGGCTATCTGGAACGCCATCCCCAGCGCGTCGCCGTATCTCATCAACTCTTCCCGGTGCACCCGAGCGCCGCAAAGCGCACCGACTTCGCACGCGGCCGACATGAGCGAAGCGGTCTTGGACCTGATGAGGGTGGTGTAGTCGTCCTCCGAAAATGCAAGCGCATCGACGACAGCGAGTTGCCTCATCTCGCCGACCGTCATCTCGGTGGACGCACGCGTCAACGCCCGCAGCGCGTCGATGTCGCCCAGGGCCACCATCTTGGTGAGCGCGGTCGAATAAAGAAAATCTCCCATGATAACGGAGATCTGGTGGCTGAAAAGCGAATTCAGGGTCGGCATGCCGCGGCGCAACACGGAATGATCGACCGCGTCATCGTGAACCAGCGTGGCGAGATGGATTAGTTCGACCGCCGCCGCGAGTGTGATCGCTTTGTCGTCCGGTTGCTCATCCACATTGCTGCAGAGCAAAACAAGCGTCGGACGGAACATCTTCCCGCGCATGCCCATCAAGTGGTGCCCCATCTGAGCAACCAGGGGTGCGTCGTGCGACACCGACTGCGCCATCTCCTCGGTGACGGCATCGAGCGCATCGGCGACCGACGCCTGAATTCGTCTAAGCGCGTCCTTCTCGCCCGCGAGAGCGGGCCGCGGGGCGCTGATGCCGGAAACGCTCATCGCTGCGCTTGCGCGAGCGAAGTGAGGCGATCCGCCGCATCGCGAAATCCGATCTGCACAGCGAGCACGCGCTGAAAATAGACAGCCGCATCGGCAGAGCGCCCGAGCGATTCGGCAGCGCGACCAAGTAGATACAGCACCCCAACGAGCCGGCTGTCCGACATGTCGGACTGGTTCACCAACCGCTCGAGCACGGTCATCGTGACGCCCGCCTCGCCCTTGTCCATGAAGCACTGGCCGATGGCCTCCGACGCGCGAACACGCTGATCCTTTCCGCGCGATGCTTTCTGAAACGAACCAATGGCTTCATCGAGCAATCCCATCTCGCGAAAAGCGATACCGAGATCGTAGTGGCTCTCGAAATCCTCCTCGTCAACATTCCGCGAAATCCCGGCCTTGAACTTGTCGAGCATCTCACCGAAATCCTTCTGCTCGTCGTTCACGGGCTCCTCATCGTGAGTGACCATGCGCGTAGACACCGGCGTACGCGTACGCTCGAGCCACTCTCCGAGGTCGATGAAGTCGTCATCGGGAGCGATGGCTGCGCTTCCTTCACTGACGGCGATTGCGGGGGGGCTCTCCGAAATGACGTCCAGCCCTGACAACGGACCGCCAACGCTGATGGAGTCGGGATAGTCATTGCCCGCTGATTTTTCGTCGGGAACATCCACGAGTGGAGCGAGGTCGAGAGTCTCCAAGAGCTGAACCGAAGGTGTCGGTTCGTCGGCCGGAGTCATAAACCTCAGCTCGTTGTTCTGATTCGGCGCCGGACCATCGTCAGCAAAAGGCGCTACCTGCTGCACACTTGCGAGCGGCTCGTCCGCCAATGACGTCAGCTCGAGACCCTCAGGCGTCGAGTTGGACGCCGACTCGGGGTCCTGGTCATTGTGCTGTGCGCCCGCCTGGACCCTCGATTCATCGACCAGAGGCGACGAACCACGGATCGCATCATCGGCGAACCCATCCGCATCACGGGGCGCTGCCGGCGTGTTGAAATCGAGGTCGAGAAATACCAGCCCGTCCGTCTTGGTGGCTCGCGGAGTGAGAGAGCGACGCGGCTTGAAACCCGGATCGAGCGCCTTGATTCGTTCGAGGGCCGCGGTGGCCTCTCCAGCCCTCCCATCGGTTTGCAGCATGTCATACAGAAGCTCGAGCTGCTCGAGCGCCTCTTCCTTGCGGTTGGCGCGGGTGAGCTGCTCGGCCAGCATCAGGCGAACGTCATCCTCACCCGGACACAAGTCCGCGAACTCCTTCAGGGCGCGGAACGCTTCGTCCATCTTTCCAAGACGCTGCATCCGATCGGCGTACTCGAGAAAGTTCTGCTTGGCGTCGCTGTTGAAGCCCTTCTTCGCGCTGATGATGCCCAGCTTGTAATAGATGATCGTGCGGCCGGGAGAATAGCGCAGGATCTTGTTGCAGAGCGCGATGGCGTTGTTGAAGAAACCACCTTCGGCATAGAGGTCGGCGGCTTGCTCGTAGTAGCCGATCGCCTGTTCGTTGTTCCCGATGCGGTAATGCAGATCGCCAACGCGATTGTATAGCGGAACATCGCGGTCTTCGTCTGCCGCGCGCGCGCTGCTCAGAACCTGCTCATACACCTCGAGGGCCTTCTCATACTGCTTCTTCGCCTCGAGCTCGGCGGCCTTTTTTTTAAGCTTGGCGATATTGGACATCTGGTATGCTGGGCGTGATACGAGAGCGCGTCGGCCGGCTCCGGCTAACGCGACGGTTTCAAGTTATCCGAGGGCAGCGAAGAGTGACAGGGTTTTCCCTGCATCCACGTACCAATACAACGACGATCACCATACCAATACGGTATCTCACGAAAATCTTCGGCGTCCCAGAGAGCCAGATCGGCAGAGAAGCCGGGCGAGAGCTGGCCGATACTGTCCGCAAGCCCCAGGGCGGCAGCCCCATTCACGGTCGCCGCGATGATCGACTCAGCGACACTGAAGCCGAGCTGACTCACCGCGAGCGTCAGAATGAGCGGAAAGTTGAATGTGGGAGACGTCCCCGGGTTGAAGTCGGTGGCGATCGCGACAGCCACCCCAGCCTCGATCATCGAACGCGCCGGAGCCTGCTTCTGTCTCCCGAGAAAAAGCATGGTTCCGGGAAGCACTGTGGCGACTGTGGAGGACGCCGCAAGCGCCGCGATCCCCCGCTCCGAAATCGCCGCCAGATGATCGGCCGATGTTGCGCCCAGCTCGGCCGCCAGTTCGGCTCCACCGTGCGGCTCCAGCTCGTCGGCATGGAGTTTCAGGCCGAGCCCCGCGGTACGCGACGCGCTGAGGATGGCTCGCGTTTCATCGATAGTGAACACGCCCGGCTCGCAGAATACGTCCGCAAATCGCGCCAGCTTCTCACGCTTCACTGCCGGGAGCATGTCGTCGATCAAAAGTCGCACGTACTCGCGACGATCGCCTGCCGAGCCCCGGTACTCGCGGGGAATCTCGTGGGCACCGAGCCACGTAGGAACGAGACGAGCGCCCGCATCGCGCGCGATCCGGGCAATCACCCGGAGTGACTTGAGCTCGTCCTCGGTGGTCAGACCATAGCCGGATTTCACCTCGATCGTGGTCGAGCCGTAGGAAGCAAGGCGCAGGATGCGTGGCAACGCGAGCTGGTAAAGCTCGTCCTCACTTTTCGAGCGGAGGTCGGCGACCGAGGAGTGGATTCCCCCTCCGCGACGCGCTATCTCCATGTATCCAACTCCCGATGCGCGCAGCTCCTGTTCCTCGTAGCGCGCGCGACCGAAGATCGCGTGCGTGTGCGAGTCGACGAGGCCGGGCGTGATGACCCGGCCAGCGCAATCCACAATCTCCGCTGCCGGAAATGCCCTCTTGAGATCGTCGGACGGGCCGACGGCGGCGATTCGCTGTCCATCCACCGCAACGGCGTCACCGCGCCGCGCCTGAGCGTCCGACATCTCGCCTCCCCGCCGACCTCTGCCGGGGCCGGCGCACGTAACGACCTGCGAGGCGTTGATGAAGAGAAGCTGACCCATTACGCAGTCGCCATCACGTCGCGAATGCGGGAAATGCGAATCGGCGCCTGCGCTTCACCACGGCACGCGTAGAAGCAGGCATTGCATTCGATCGGCTCGTACTTCCTGAACTCGGTCCAGTGAAAGTCAGTCTTGAAATCGGGGCAGCGCTTAACGTGTCCCGTTGGATCGACGTGAATGGTCCGAATTCCCGAGCGGCAAGGCTGGGCCATCTCGCCACGCACGTATTTTGGGATCTGCTCGAGATAGTAGTCGGAGTTGGTGATGACGCCTCGATTCTTTTTCTTGTAGAAAAGCAACTCTGCTATCACCGCCTCGAGTTCGGCCACTTTGTCGCGCTCTATGAGACCGTCGCGGTTGCCGTTCTTCGAGTCGGTGTACGAGCTGAAGTTGACTCCGACGCCCAGTTCTTTCGCCCGCAAGACGATGGGCATGAGCTGGTCGAGGTTGGAATCCCTGATCACGGTGTTGAAGCGAATACTGTCAACGCCGATGGACCGCATGGCTGGGATGACATCGAAGATTTTCGACGAGAGCCCGGGAATTCCGCGCGCCCTGTCGTGTCGCTCATCGAGGTAGTCGAGAGAAATGTTGAACTGGTGGATGCCCGCGTCCCACAGGGATTTTGCCCGTTCGGCGGTGAGCATTCCACCATGTGTGATGAGCGTCGAATACTGTACGCGGACCGCGTCGTTGACGCCGGCAACGATGTCCTCGAGGTCTCGGCGAAGCGTCGGTTCTCCGCCTGTGTAGGTGATCATCATCGGATTGAAGAAACGCGCGGCGTCCACAAAGCTCTTGAGTTCGTTGGCGCGCTCCTTCGGATCCGTTTTCCAATAGTCGCAGAAGCCGCAGCGGGCGTTGCAGCGCAGTGTGACTTCGAAGTGCACGAGCACAGGTTTTCCTACGACACCAAGGTATGCGTACTTGGCCAGAAAGATGGGGACGTGCCACGGTTTGAACTTGCTCGAGAGCATCTATTGGTTGCAACCGAATCAGGTGGATGGACTGACTGGAACGGAGAGACAGGGTGAAAAGCAATCAGGGAGGATTGGGAGAAAATGGGAGGTGGGGAGACATCCTTTCGAGGGCGCCGCTCTACCCAGGTTTCTGCCTGGAAGACGCGGCAAACCGCATGGCATCGCGAGGAAGTCTCCACCCGCTCCCCACACTCCCCTTTTTCTCCCTGCGGGCCGTTGCACTCAGTTATTTTCTCCTATCCCAGCATCGGGAGATCGATTGCATGAGCTGCTGCCGTCGCAATAGCAATGTCGTAGCCCGCATCGGCGTGGCGCGCGACACCGATGCCGGGGTCGTTCGTGAGAACTCGCTCCAGTCGCTCCCGCATCTCGGGTGTACCGTCCGCGACGATCACCTGTCCGGCGTGCAGAGAATTTCCGATTCCAACTCCGCCACCATGGTGAAACGAAACCCACGATGCGCCGCTCGCGGTGTTGAGCAACGCATTCAGTATCGCCCAGTCGGCGATTGCATCGCTGCCGTCGCGCATCCCCTCGGTTTCCCGGAACGGCGATGCAACGCTTCCCGTATCGAGGTGGTCGCGCCCGATTACGATCGGCGCTGATAATTCGCCTGACGCGACCAGGTCGTTGATCGCCACACCGAAGCGGGCGCGCTCCCCTTGTCCAAGCCAGCAAATGCGCGCCGGGAGGCCCTGAAAGGCGATCTTCTCACGGGCAAGATTGATCCAGCGCCTGAGGTGTTCATCGTGCGGAAAAAGCTCGAGCACAAGCTCGTCAGTGCGGGCTATGTCGGCTGGATCGCCCGAGAGAGCCACCCAGCGGAACGGCCCCTTGCCTTCGCAGAAAAGCGGTCGCACGTACTCGGGCACAAACCCGGGAATGTCGAATGCGTTCGCCAGCCCCGCATCGAACGCTACCGTGCGGATATTGTTTCCGTAGTCGAACGTGATCGCTCCCTGCTGCTGAAGGTCGAGCATCGCGCTGACGTGCACCACGGCTGACGCGGTGGAGAGTTCGATATATCGGTCGGGGTCTGCAGCGCGAAGCGCAAGCGCCTCGTTCAGTGGCATGCCGGCGGGGACGTAACCATTCAGCATGTCGTGCGCACTGGTCTGATCGGTCAACACATCGGGGACGATCCCGCGCGACGCCATCGCTGGAAGTATGTCGGCCGCATTGCCAACCAGTCCCACCGAAAGTGCCTCACCGCCCGAACGCGCCGCTTCGATCCACGCAAGCGCTTCGTCGAGCGAATGAGTCTTACGGTCGCAGTATCGCGTCTCGATGCGCTTGTCTACACGCGACTCGTCCACATCGATCACGAGGACAGCCGCACCCTGCATCGTCGCCGCAAGCGGCTGCGCGCCACCCATGCCGCCCAGACCCGCCGTAAGCACGAAACGGCCAGCGAGCGAACCTCCAAAATGCTTCCGCGCGACTGACCCGAGTGTCTCATAGGTGCCCTGCACGATCCCCTGCGACCCGATGTATATCCACGATCCGGCTGTCATCTGCCCGTACATCATGAGGCCCATCCTCTCCAACTCACGAAACTTGTCCCACGTGGCCCATCGACCAACCAGATTGCTGTTCGCAATGAGTACGCGTGGCGCCGAAGCGTGCGTGCGGAACACTCCAACCGGCTTGCCGCTCTGAATCAGCAGAGTCTCGTCGTTCTCGAGCCGGCGAAGCGTCGCGACGATCGCGTCGAACGACTCCCAGTTGCGTGCGGCCTTCCCCGTGCCACCATACACAACCAGATCCTCCGGCCGCTCGGCAACTTCCGGATCGAGGTTGTTCATCAGCATCCGGAGCGCGGCCTCCTGCTGCCATCCCTTGCATGAGAGCGTTGTACCGCGAGGTGCGTATAGAGGTGTGCGTCGCGTCGCTACCGTCTCGGGCGACAACTTTGAATCATTTACCAGAGACATTGCCTTCTCCTGCAAACATTCCTCGCGCTACGGCGCTCGAGAGCGCATGAATGTCCGGGCTCAGAACCCGGTCGCGATCGAGGGGCCGCACAATCGACCGCACCACAGCATGCGCGGCAACCAATTTCGGGCCCGGCTTGAGCGGAGCGCGGTAGTCGAGTCCCTGCGCCGCACACATCAACTCGATCGCGAGCACGTTGCGCACATTATCGATAACTCTTCGCGCTTTCCACGCCGCACCCATCGACATCGGCACTACATCCTCGCGATTCCCGTCGGTCGGAATCGTATCCACGGTTGCCGGGTGGGAGAGCACCTTGCACTCGCTCGCCAGCGCGGCGGCTGTGACCTGTGCCATCATGAAGCCGGAATTCACCCCCGGCTCCCTCGCCAACATCGCGGGGAGTCCCTGATTGAAATCGGGATGCACCAGCCGGTCGGTCCGCCGTTCGGATATGGTGGCCAGGTTGGTCATGACGATCGCAAGCATGTCGAGCGCCAGTCCCACCGCCTGCCCATGAAAGTTTCCGCCGCTCAGCGTCTCGCCATTCTCGAATACCAGCGGATTATCCGTCGCGGCGTTCAGCTCGCGCGCCACGATCGCTTCGATCCAGTCGAGCGCATCCTTTACCGGACCATGCACCTGTGGCATGCAGCGCAGGCAATACGCATCCTGAACCCGCGGATCCCCATGGCGGTGGGATTCCCTCAGCTCACTGCCCTCGAGCAGCCGTCGCAGGAGCGCCGCCGACGCCAATTGACCCGTCTGTCCGCGCGCGTCATGAATTCTCTCGTCGAACGCGACCGGTGTTCCGAGCAGCGCCTCGAGCGACATGGCGCCTGCAACGTGGGCGGTGTCCCACAGGATTCGCGCATCATGCACAGCGAGCGCCGCTATCGCTGTATGAGCCTGCGTACCGTTTATGAGTGTGATGCCTTCCTTCGGCCCCAGCGTCACCGGCTCGAGACCGTTGGCGCGAAGAACATCCAGCGCGGGCCCCGGCGTTCCATCCTTCGAGAAAATTGTGCCTTCGCCGATAAGTGCAACGCCCAGCGCCGCCAGCGGGGCAAGATCGCCGCTGGCGCCAACACTTCCCTGCTCGTGAATCGGCGGCTGGATGCCCGCGTTGAGCATTCCAGCAATCAAATCCACCAACTCGGGTCGCCCGCCGGAGTAGCCCCTGGACAGGACGTTTGCGCGAAGCAGCATCATCGCGCGAACTTCACGGTCGGGCAGCAGCGGACCAACGCCCGCCGAGTGACTCCGAACAAGGTTCACCTGCAGCTCGGCCAGCCGGTCGCGCGGAATCGCAATCTCGGACAGCTTGCCAAATCCCGTCGTCACGCCATAAACGACGTCTCCGCGGTCCACGATGTCGGCGACGACCTGCTGTGTCGCAGTCATTCGCTTCCGGGCCAGAGGGTCTAGCTCAACATGCGCACCCTCGACGGCAACTGCGTACACAGCGTCGATCGTCATGCTTTGGCCGTCGAGCACCACTGCGGAAGGAGTCATGCGTCACCCAGCAGTTGCGAGCCCGTTACGCGGCGGGATTCCCCATCCCATCGCAGCTTACCGTCGTCGCCGTTGGTGATGTGCAGAGTCGAGGGCATTACTTACCGGGTGGTGGTCTGGCGGTAGGTCTGCTTGTCGTAGTTGAACTTGATATCCGGCTGCGCGTTCAGCGCGATATAGAAGTTGAACGAGAAGTTTCCGTTCGGACTTCGCGTGAATGCGAAGATCGACCTCCAGTCGTGCAACTCACGCTGCAGCGTGACCGCGTGGCTCGCGAACTGGCTCTCGCGAAAGTCGTACGTCGTTCCCCAGCTGGCAGACCACTTGGGCGTGATATGAAAACTCATTTGAGACGTGAGATTCTCGCGCGACGGTTGCCGTATGAATGGACCGCCGGCGGTCAGCCGCCCCGGCTGCTCTGCGCCCGTGGGATTGGTTCCCTGCTGCAGAATGCATGTGTCGTAGAGAAACCCCGTCAGGTTGTTGCAAAGCTCGCGCGGGTCCACAACGATCACGATGCCATTTCCTGTCGGGGGTCGCTGCCGACTCGAACTGAACGTGAACGACGCCTGCCAGCCCTGCACGTTCGGCATCCCATACCGGTCATTCCGAATTGACCCGCCCGCTACAGGAGTCGATGCGACGCGCTGCTCGAGCGCATCGGTGCTACCGGCCGCAAGTCGCTCAATCTGCGGTGATCCAGTCGGAACAGCGCGCCCGAAAACCCTTGTTAGCACGCCAAATATTCCCGAATTGCCGTTCAAGCTGAACGACGCATCGATGCCGGTTCGAAACGGTTTGAACTTCGACGAATCGCTCAGCACGCTGCCCTGAAACAGCGAGTACTGTACGCCGGCGCGAAATCCAGGAAGCAGATCTGAATTCAGCTCCATTCCAAAATTATCAGTCGTGAATCCCGATCCACCCGTTTTCCGTTTTCGCTCGAAATCGTACGACAGGGGCGAGAACCCGACCCCAAGCAGCTTCACCTTTCTCGATTCAGCGGTGGCCGAAGTGTCCTTTGGTTTCATTTTCGCCTCGAGGACCTGCGATACCTGAACCGTCACCTGGTTCGCGGCGAGTGAGCCGAGGTATCCCCGCGGATCAACATTGAGGGCACTGAGGAATTCGCGGCTCACCGCCGCAGCCGGCGCATACGAATAACTGATCTGCGGCGACACTGTGTGACGAAACCGGCTGATTCCGCCGATCCCCGGGAACAATCCGAAGAAGGTCGGCGACGACGAAAGGCCGTAGTTGAGTCGCTTGGACTGATGAACGTAGCGTCCGCCCGTCTGCTCTGTCCTCACCCAGTAGGCCCGGGGATCGACGTTGCTGATGCCTACGCTCGGCGAGAGCTTGAGCGATCCCGAAAGAAGTTGAGGTAACCCGAAAGACGTCTGCCAATCGATCTCGGTGCTGTACGTCCGAGCGAACACTCTGTCGGTCGTGCGCGACGGGTCAGACTGATCGATCACGGCGATTCGAACGGGATTGTTGTTCTCCTGATCGGCCACGCGAAAGCTGTTGCTCAGACTGAAACCAAAAATCTTGAGCGGTGTGTTGAATCCGAGTGAACTGACTCTCGAGTCACCATTGAGCCGCGTGCTGTCAAGCACACCACCAAGAGTCCTGTAGCTGTAGGCGAACTCACCGGTACGGTCAACCTTGAACTGCTCCTGGTTGGTTACGTTGAGCGCGGGTGTCCACTCGAGCCACTTCGCCAGTGCAAGCGTGGGTGTGCTGACGCTGAAGTTCGGGAAGTCCTGCGACACATCTTCGCGGCCTGGGTACTGCCTGCGGCTACCGCCAATGCTGAACGACGCAGGCCCGAACTGTTGCTGGTACGCAGCACGGCTTTGAATGGTCGCGAGTACCTGCCGCGGATCGAAGGTGTTCCTTCTCTGAAGCGCCGTGCTCGTGACGTAGTTGATATCAGTCGTAAGATGAGTCGTCTGCGAAAAATCCTGTTGATGCGCCCACGAGATGGCTGTGTTGCGATCGCCGTCGCGCTGCGCCAGCCGCGACACGCCAAGACGACCGGTAAGGAATCGATCGAGCCAGCGGTACCGCCACTCGCCATTGACGCGTACCCAGCCGGGATCGCCGTTCGACGTGTTAGCGCCGCTCCGCCAGTCGACGGTCAACTGCGCATCCATGAAATCGCTGAACGCGAAATAGTATCCGAGGTTGTCGATGTGCCGGCGGTATGACGGACTGTTGCGAAAAATCTCGTTGAGTCCGAACCTCGGGGTCAGCAAACCGCTTCGCCTTCCCGACCGCATGTCCTGGAAAATGAATGGCAGCCAGAACACCGGGACGTCGCCGATGTAGAGGATGGCGGGCCTTGCCACGAGGATATTCTTCGAGACGAGCTTGATTTCCTTCGACTGAAAATGATAGTCGGGGACGACATCGTCGCAGCTGGTGATCGATGCATTGCGTGCGTAAAAAGCAGTTCCACGCCCACCGGTCGTATCGTTGACGAAGCCAGCCGCCGCGCCGAACACGAACCACTTCTCCCCACTTTCCACTGACGTACTGATATTCGTCACTGTGCCGCGACGCGACTCGATGTTGTAGCGCATCTGGCCGAGCGCAACGACGTCGGCACTTCCACGCGCAGGATCCCGTAGCACAAGGGTATCTCCGCGTGCAAGCACGATCTTCGTCGAATCGTTGTAGGTGATCGTATCACCTATGAGAATCGTCGCTCCACGCCCGACGCCCGCAGGGCCACCCTCGAGGTAAAGAGTGTGCGACTTCGCGTTGAACGTCACCCTCACGCCCTGGTATCGCGTGACGCTGTATCCGGGGCGATTCAGCAAGGCAGACGTCATTGAATCCGGCTCGGCCCACTTGATCAGTTCGCGCGCTTGAAGCGAGTCAGCCCGGGTTGAATCCGCTTTCTGCGTTGTATCCGCAGGCAACCGCGGAGTGGATGGGCGCACCGGGCGAGGCCCTCCCACCTGTGCGAAAGCAAGGTTCGCCGACGCCACAACGAGTGCGAAAGCCAGAGTCGTTCCGAAAATCGTAACTGCCCGCAGGCGAGACATCGCGGCCCGCGTCACGCGTCCACACCCAGACGGCGTGGCTCCCGTGGAACGACATCCGTACGCTCCCTCTCGCGCCGCGCCTCGACCTCTGCCGCTAGCGCCCGCTTGCGGCGCTTCCGCGTGACAAGATACGAAAGAATGATTCCGAGCTCGAACAGAAAATAGAGCGGTCCGGCCAGGGCAAAGAGCGTCGTCGGGCTCGCATCGGGCGTGATGAATGCGGCCGCAACCACACAGGCTACAAGTGCGTGACGCCGGAATCTTGTCAGCGTCTTCGGCTCGACAATTCCGAGGGCTGACAGTACAAGGATTCCGATCGGAAGTTCGAACGCCAGTCCGAACGCGAGCATCATGCTGAACGCAAAGTCGAACTACTGCGTCGCCTCGATCATGGGAGTCAGCG
>JBKJRW010000036.1:0-31647 GCA_046593165.1 Gemmatimonadaceae bacterium | reverse complement strand
CGGCCTTCGCGCCATGAAGGACGCGGTGCACATCCTTCGTTCGTGCATCGCAGGTGAAGATTTCGATATCAATGCGATTACCGACGACCTTCTATCGCTTTTCGAATCATCGCGCCTTGGTCCCTCCACCAACGCCATCGTCGAAGAAGCTCGCCGACGCGGCATCCCCGTTCGCCGCCTCAATAACTACTCGCTTGTCCAGCTCGGACTCGGCCGCAATCTCCATCGCATCCAGGCGACGCTCACCGACTCCACGAGCGCGATCGGTGTTGAGATCGCACAGGACAAGGACGACACCAAACGCGTCCTCGAGAACATCGGCCTCCCCGTACCAAAGGGCGATGTCGTTCGAACGGTCGCGGGCGCGATGGAAACAGCCGAAGAGATCGGGTATCCCGTAATCCTGAAGCCGATCGCAGCAAATCACGGCCGCGGCATCTCCGGCAGAATCGACAACCCCGCGCAACTTGAGGCGGCGTGGGACAAATCGTCAGCCTACGGCAGCCGCATTGTCGTCGAGCAGTTCGCCGAAGGGCGGGACCATCGAGTGCTAGTGGTCAACGGTAAGGTCGTCGCAGCGGCCGAGCGCGTGCCGGCGCATGTGCTCGGGGATGGTAAGCGAACCGTGCGCGAGCTGATCGATATCGGAAACAAGGATAAGCGGCGCGGTATCGGGCACACCAAAAGCCTCACACGACTTCCGAATGACCCTGCGACCCAGAGTCACCTCGCGCTAAGCGGACGGACGATGGAGACCGTTCCAGCCGAAGGTGACTTCGTGAGTCTGCGGCCCACGGCCAATCTTTCGACAGGCGGCACGTCGATTGACCGCACCGACGAGATGCATCCCGACAACGTCACCGCATGCGAGATGGCGGCTGGTGTCATCGGTCTCGATATCGCCGGCATCGATGTGCTCACCCCCGACATTTCGATTCCATTCCGCGAAAACCGGAGCGTGATCATCGAGGTGAATGCGGGTCCGGGAATCCGCATGCACACTCACCCGGCGGAAGGTGAGCCGAGGAATGTGGGAGCGCCCATCATCGACATGCTGTATCCGCCGGGGACCGAAGCGACGATCCCGGTGATTGCCGTTACAGGTACGAACGGAAAGACGACGACGACGCGACTTATCGCGCACTTGTTCCGCGTGAGCGAGAACGTCGTTGGCTTCACCACTACCGATGGCACGTACCTGGGCAACCGGATGGTGATCGAAGGCGACATGACCGGCCCCTTCTCGGCCAATATCATCTTGTCGAATCCCACGGTTGATATCGCCGTTCTGGAGACAGCGCGCGGTGGCATTTTGCGCGCGGGCCTCGGGTTTGACGAGGCCGATGTGGGTATTGTGCTGAACGTCTCGGCCGATCATCTCGGGCTTCGCGGCATCAATACGCTGGAGCAGCTCGCCGATGTGAAGAGTGTGATACCCGCCGTCGTAAAACGCGAGGGTCACGCGATTCTCAACGCGGATGATCCCCTGGTGTATGCGATGCGTGACCGCACTCCGGGGGACGTCGTATTATTCTCGATAAAGGCCGAGGGCGAAAGCGCGGAGTTCGAGCAGCACCTGGCGCGTAATGGCATTGGTGCGCGGATCGAGAAGGACACCTTCGTTATTCGGCGGGGGAAGCTTCGCATTCCGATAGCACCGGTGCGCGATGTGCCGTTGATGATGGGAGGCGCCGCGAAGTTTCAATGTGAGAACATTCTCGCGGCGATACTCGCGGCGTATGTGCAGGGAATGCGGTACGACGATATCCGGGCGGGCCTGCTGTCGTTCTTCCCTTCGCCCTCGCTTACGCCGGGACGCCTCAACCTTATCCGCTTTGGCAAGGGGAGGGTGCTCGTGGACTACGCGCACAACCCCGCGGCTATCGCCGGTTTGATGGAATTCGTTCACGGGCTCGATGCAAACCACCGCATCGGGATTATTACCGCGCCGGGCGACAGGCGCGACGAGGATCTGAGAACAGTGGGCCGTCTGTCGGCGACGCTCGATCGCGTGATTCTTCGCGAGGACAAGTATCGCCGGGGCCGCGCTGTCGGGGATACTGCCCGTCTCATCAAGGAAGGGTTGCTCGAGGGCGGGATGCGGGAGGACCAGATGGAAATCGTCTACGACGAGAAGGAGTCGCTGGCCAAGGCGTTGCGAGAGATGGAGGATAACGATCTCGTCTTCGTCCTTGCCGACGAAGTTCCGGCGGTGCTCGAGCAGTTGCGGCAGCTCTCGGCAGAACTGTCACACTGACGGCATGACTGACATCCCCGCGAGGCCGGATCCATCGGTCGAGATCCGGATGACTACGCTCCATGCGACGCGTGGCGCCAATTTCTGGTCTACCCGGCCAGTGATGCGAATGGATCTCGTCGTGGGAGCATACGAGGACATTTCGTCCGCCGAGGTGCCGGGGTTCACGGAAGCACTCGTGTCCGCCATGCCGGGGCTCGAGGCACATCGGTGCAGTATCGGTGAGCGAGGGGGATTCATCATGCGGCTGCGTGACGGCACGTACGCTCCCCATATCGTCGAGCACATAGCGCTCGAGTTGCAGACGATGATCGGGCATGACGTTGGTTACGGGCGCACGCGCGGCGGCGACAACGAGGGAGAATACACTCTCGTGTTCGAGCACATGCACGAAGGCGTGGGACTTCGCTCCGCGGCCCTGGCTCTCGAGACGGTGCAGCACGCTTTCGCTGGAACTCTCGTCAACGTCGATCACGCCGTTGCCGAGCTTTCCGCGCTTGCTGCCTTGCCTGATGTGCCTGCACTGCGACAGCATGTGCTGTGTGGCATCACCGGGGGCTCAGATCGCGCGGCGACCCGGAACGAGATCGTGCGCCGGGGGTTTGGGAGCAGCGAGTTGATTGTAGATGTGTCGCCGGTGTATCTGCTTCAGGCCGGCCTTCCGTATTCCCGCTCTGATATCGCCATCGTGACGGACACTCATCTCACAGATGTACCCGAGCGATATCAGGAGGAGGAGCGGGCGCAGCGCCTCATGGCGACCGTTGCTGATGCTGTCGCTCGTGGCGGAATCGTGATTGTGCCGGCGAAGGAGTGGGACATTCAGGATAAGGTGCGTGAGTCGGGATGTCGGGTCGCGATCTTCGCGACGGATTCCAACGTGACGCGGCGGGATCGAAAGGTCGCGCGCGCGGTGGCGATGGTCATCGATGGCAGCATCACCGTGCACACGAGCGGTCAAGAGACCGACCTTGGCGAGATACGCGACGATGCGCCGCTAGCGGCTCAGGTGGCCGGAGCCCTCGCTGCATTTACATTGAACGAGCTTCAGCCGCAGGCCGCGGCTGCATCGAAAGAAAGAGAGAACTGAAGATTCCCGACAAGACTCAACCGAGCGACCCGCAACGTATTCGCGCCGCCTTCAACTCGGGCGACAATCCAACATCGACTCCGGTAATCCGCGCTGGCACTCTGGTTCTCATCGGCGGTGCGTGCACACCGACCGGCGATGCCATCGGGGCGTTCGTCAGCGTCGCCGCGAGCAAAAACGGGGGGCCGATTGTCGGAATCACCTCGGCGTCACGCGATGTGCGAGGGAGCGCGAAGCATTGGGAGGATGACCTTGCCATTGCCGGCGCGGGAGAGGTCGTCATCCCGATAATCGAAACGCGGGAAGATGCCTGCAACCGCGATACGGCCAAGCTGATCGCTGACGCGCGCGGCATTTTCCTCGGAGGCGGCGACCAGATCAAACTGATCACCACGCTCAGCGGGACCCCCGTGGGCGATGCCATCTGGGAGAATTACGTGAGCGGCGGCGTGGTGTGCGGCACTAGTGCGGGCTCTGCTGCATTGACCGAGCTGACACTTGCAGGAAACGAGGTCGACGAGGAAGGCAATCTTGTCGAGCAGTACATCGGTCCGGGACTGGGGCTTCTCAGCTTTAAGACGCTGATCGACACGCATTTCTCTCAACGGCGGCGGCTCTACCGGCTATTCGTCGCAATCGCCGATTTTCCCGAAATCATGGGACTCGGAATAGACGAGGATACCGCGATGGTCGTTCGCGGCGAGGTGGGCACAGTGGTTGGAAAAGGAGGCGTGACTTTCGTCGATGGCAGTACAGTGAAGTTCGATAACGCCGAGGAGGTGACGAAAGGGCGCCAACTCACATTGAGTGCTCTCAGGGTGGGTATCGTAGGCACAGGGTACACCTTCAACCTGAGACTGCGCGAACTGGAGGCATTGCTGACTTGAGGGCGGAGACAGCTACTGGCCGACCAATACCACGATGAGATGGGTGCAGACGAGCATGAATTTCTCCCGCCTCTACCTTGCTCAGGAAATCGGAGAGCTCGGCCCTGTCGCCCCGGAACAGTTCGGGCTGCGTCTCGATAAATGTCTCGCGCACACGCTGCGGATTGAACTCGGCAGCGGCCAACTGCAGCCGCTCCGCGAGAAGAACTGGATCGTTCTCATAGACCACAAAGTTCGAAGAGCACATTGGCTCCCTCTTTGAGTAGTAATCGCGGCCGAGCCAGTGCGCGGTGTTCCAGTTCAGGTCGGGCGTGAAGATAAGAGCCCCGCACGCCTGCGCTTCGCAAATGGGAAGGCCGAACGACTCCGCGTGAGCCAGCATGAGAGCTCCAGAGCGGCGAAATATTGCGAGCATTTCGTCGCTCGTATAACTGCCCTCAAGGACTCGATACTTCACGCCGGAAAGCCGCAGTGCTTCCATCTGGATCTCCCGGAATTTCGGGAATTGTCCCCTGGGCTGTTCAAAATCAACGAGAACCTGAAACTCTCCCTGCTGATCGGGATAAAGCCTTCCGTCGTCGAGGTTGAGCCCGATCAACGAGTACGGATTGGGGCCCGGGGGAAGCGGGATGTATGTGCCCACCGACGCCATGAGATACCAATCGTAGCGTTCCATTCCGAATTTTCCTTTCGAGAAGACGCTGAGATCATCGGCGGACAGCCTGGTCTTCTCATCCTTCAGTATCACGCGTGACCAACTATCGAGCGTAGGCAGATAAACCAGATCGTAGTTCACGATCGGGACTTCGGGCAAACGGGCCCGCAGCTGTTCGATGTTCGGCATCATGCTGGGAGAGAAACTCGCGGGCACGTGCGACACCACTACTATCACGTCGGCCCCTCGCATCTTTTCAACGAAGCCGGTCAACTCCCTTCGATTCGACCGAAGCCGCGTTACCGAACCGACAAGCGACCGGGCGGACGTATAACTGATCGACTGCAACTGCATCATCTGCGCAATACCGTCGTAGTGAACTCGTGCCTCAGCACCGCAATATTTCAGCATTCTGGCCAGGCCATCGGCCATCGGCTTGACGAAGCTGGCCCTGTCATTCGCGAGTATTTCAACGCGCATCGGCACTCGTGCTGGCTCGTTTTCCTGAATCAGACACATTAGGCCGATGCTACTCGTACATCGCGTCAATGTCTGCGGCGGCAATTTCGACCAGATACCGTGAAATCCTGCCAGTCACGGCGTCGAGAAATCTTGTTCCACGCTCTCGCGTCGCCTTCTCTGCATTCCCCGTTCCCGTGTCGTCGGTAACTTGCGTCCACCGACGAGGAGCCCATGCCAGCCCATCGCGAAGCCCCGCCACGCGGAATCTTTTCGCCTGGCCTTTGCCTGCCTCGCTCAACGGCAGGATGAGCTCTGGAGCGATCTCCATCATGACGCTGGTCTCGAGCTCGCCAGCATGGTCACCCGGCTCGGCGAAAAATGACCCGGAATCCACACAGCTCCACCAGTTGATTGTCGAGACGAAGACTTTGCAGGTCGGCTGAAGCTCGCGGATCATCTGCCTGAAATCGTTTCCTCCATGGCTGTTCACAATCACAAGCTTGCGCATTCCCTGAAGCTCCAGGGAGCTGGCAATGTCGCGGAGCACGAGCGCTTGAGTGCTCGGATTCATGTTGATCGTGAGCTTGATGTCGAGCTGACCAGTATTCACGCCGAACGGGACAGTCGGCAGGACGATTACTTTTGCACCGGCATCCCACGCCAGCCGCGCCGACTCGATCGCAACCCAGCATGACTCGTAATTATCGGTTCCGTAGGGGAGATGATAATTGTGCGCTTCGGTCGCACCCCACGGCAGCACCGCGACCGAATAATCGGCCTCGCGCACGGTCTTCCAGGTCGTCTCTTCGAGAACGTAAGGCCGTCCGGGCACTGACTCAACTCCGAGATGTAAATTCTGCCGCCCTGAGCGTCTGGTCGGAAACACCGACTATTCACGCGCGTAGTGATTCAAGCGGACACTTTCGATAAGATAGCGGCACTCATTGTGCGTTGCGATTCGCTCGCCGACAGTCCGCTCGGCCTGTAATCCCCTTTTTGGAGTATTCATGGATATTCTCACCTGGCTCATCGTCGGACTCATCGCCGGAGTCCTCGCATCGCTCGTCATGGGCGGAACAGGCTACGGCCTCATCGGTGACATCGTCATCGGAATCGTCGGAGCGTTTGTCGGAGGATGGCTGTTCAGGATGCTCGGAGTGGCGGTACCGCTCGGCGGAATCGCCGGAACTATACTCGTTGCGTTTATTGGGGCCGTGGTACTGCTGTTCCTTATCCGGCTTATCCGACGAGGGACTACCAGGGCATAACTGGACCCAGTGGCAAGCAATGTCTTTCAGCGCCAAACGCTGTGCTTCCGCTGCTTGGTCTGGCATTGACGTGCTACCTGCTACCTGCCTATGCGCCGTTCTGCGCCCTGCCTTTTTTCAGCATGCCATCTCAAAGAAAGCAGAAAGCTGGCAAAGCAGGCCACGCGGGTAGCAGGTAGCGCGTCATACGCGAAGGCGCCGGCGGTCGCACCAGTGGCAAGCAATGTCTTTCAGGGCCAACCGTTGTGCTTTTGCGCCCCTCAGCTCGCCGTTCCATATTTCAGAATCGAGCCTCGACATAAAGGTTCGCCCGCACTTTCTTCTCAGGGTGTATCCCCCGAGCAACATCGAACCGCACGAGCCCGTCGAGAAACGAAGCCCCAACGCCAGCCCCGCTGATTGGCCTCGCCTGAGACCCCCAGTCCCGCCGGCGCCCTGCCCACCCGACATCATAGAAAACGACGGGTCGCGCCCCCACAAAACTGGACCCCAACTCAACCCGCCCCATCCAGAAAGCATCGCCGATAGCAGTCCCCGCCGCCTGCCCGCGAATGGTCTGGCTCCCGCCGAGGTACCAGAGCCGCTGCAGCGGTACCGAACCACCCGAGGTTCCCGCACCAACCGTCAATGCTCCGTCGAGCCGCCGCGTCAGTCCGCGCGTTGCCGTAAAGTCGAACATCCCCCGCGCGTAATCGAACGACCCAGCCGCAGCTTCCGCCCGCGCGGATCCGAACAATCGCAGACCATGAGGGTCGAGCCCGCGCGATCCATGCCTCTCAGCCGCGACGCCAACGATGTTGCCGTAATTGGAATCGAAATTGTCGCCGAACCCGTCACCCCTCCCGAGTACCCGCGGCACCGAAAAACTGGTCTTCGTCCGCGCATCGCTGTGATTCTCCGCGAACAGCCTCCACGACGTAGTCGCCGAATCATCCGGAGTTCCCGCGATCTCCACACCCGCAGTTCTATAGTAGAAACCTTCGTCGCGGCCAAAGAACAGCGCCGACAGCGAAGACCCAAAGGCGAACGGATCAGTCCAGTCATTCGCCGACGACAGCCTGCGGTACCCGTTGAGCGCAATCGTGCTCCGACCGTTGCTCCTCCACATTCCCAACTCGGCGTTCGGCTGCCAATCCGCAATACCGATCCGCGCCGAGGCGCGCGCCGTGTACCCCCGACCCAGCGACTGCCTCACAGCAATTCCCGACGACAGCCCTTCTATCTTGTTGAACCGCGTCTGGCTCAGGCCATACGTCACGACCGGCTTCTGAGGAATCCACCCGGGTTGGGCGTTGAGTGTAAGCGCTTCCGATATCAGTGCGTCGCGCTCATTCGCGCCGAATAGCTCATCTCCCTCATCGTAAATCGACTTCGGCAATTCCGGAGAGTGCGCGAGCGCCAGCGTATCGCACGGAGTTCGCACGATCACTGGGGTGCCCGATTCGCTGCGCCTGCTTGTCCGCATTCTCGCCCCGCCGTCCTTACATTCGGAGCGACGCCGCGCAATGCGAGCCATACGTGAAACAGAATCGCGGGCCGTATCACCAACGGCGATCTGCGGTATCGGCATCGGCATCGATCCGTTCACGCTCGCGTACTTGAAGCTCTGCTCGATCTTGAAAGGAACGCGAAGAATACCTGCCTGTGCACTTCCCTCGAGCGCCTGAAGCCGCGGCATCCAGAAGCGCTGCTCGTGCAGACCATACTCGACTGTCACTGCATTTATCTGAGCCTTCAGGGGAGAAATCATCCCCTTTACCCATCCCGGTGGCTTGTCGCCCGAATCGGCTTCCTGATCCGCGACAGCCCATATATCCATCGGCTCCGCCATGCGGTACACCGCTCGCACGAGACGCGAGCTGGTCACGTCGAACCAAAGTGAACCAAGCGCAACATTCCACTTCGGAGCGCGCGGGCGCACGAGAAGTTCCACAAGGTTGATCCTCTTTGCCCCGGGAAGCTGGAACGACACCGAGTCGCCCGTCGCGTACGTATAGTATGCCTCCGCGCCACGTGCGAGCGGATGAATCATGTCGCTCGCATCGACATCCGCGCGCGCGATGCCGGACCCTACCCATAGTGTCTCGCGCCCCGGGAAGTACGGGATCGGCACCTGATCCATATCGATGTCCCCGTCCCCCGCTCCCTCGAGCATTGGCATCACCAATCGCTTTCCGGTTACCTCGACGTAAGCCGGCCCTCCGCGCGACCACATCACGTGTGTCGCACGTTCCGATCTCATCAGCAGACGCTCGCGCCCAATGCGCTTGAACCCAATCCCCACCGACATCCGCTCATATGTGGTGGCATCGTACCCGGTGAGGCTCGTGTCCTGCTGAAGACGCGCGTCCCGCGCGGCGGCGAGCAACATCCTGGCACGAGCATCACGAAATGCATTTGCCGAGAGCGCCGGCGTGAGCATCACCTGACGCGCGCGCCTGCGCCTGATGTCCGACGAATCTCCACCGCGCTCCCGAACTGTCATGATCGAATCCATGCGCATTTCACGGCGCAGCCGCATCGAATCGGCACGTTGCTCGGCCACAGTTCTCGCGCTGTCTGCCTGCTTCGGCTTGTCGCCCACCCGAATTGTTACACTGCTTTGGGCGAGCACGAACGCCGTGAGAAGTAAATACATGACTCTTGTTCCTTACTGTTAACGCCTGCCCCGCCTCGAGACGGGGAATGTGTACGAGACTCCGGCTTGCCAGGTCACCTGATCTGTCTTGCTGAAGCGCGGGGAAAGTGTAACGGAGCCGTCGGGATTGTCGCGGATGTCGCCTTCAGTCAGGTAGGTAGCTTCCCCACCATAGAAATACCGCGCGCCAAGATGCAGCTTCCACTCCTTCTGAGTTCCGATGGGTACGTACACTCCACCGCCGAATATCCATGCAGATGTTACATCGTCCGCGTTATTTGTACTGGCGTACTCGTAGTTGCTGTCTGATCCGCGCACGGACGTGCTGGTCACGAAATCCATGAAGCCAACCGCTGCATTGATATATGGCTGTACCGGGCCTGCAGGGACCGTTATCTGCGGCCCGATGCTTCCCCAGATCACGCTGTTCGTTGTCTCGACGTCGATGGAAACTCGCCCGGTGATCGGCAGGTACGGCACATAGAGAGTTTCGCGACCGTACTGCATGCCGCCCAGATCACCCCTGATACTGAACAATCCTTCCTTGTCGAGGCGGAAAAGCGCCCCGACGTTGGCGCCGAAGCCCTGAGTATCCAGTTGTGTTCCGAACTCGCCTTTCGGCTGCGCGAGGAGAAGGTCGCCGACAACCGAGAATCGCGATGGTCCAGGGTTCCATGCGCGGGGACGCCTGCGTTGCGCTTCAGCTGTGGACGCGACCAACGAGACCGCAACGATCGTCGCGAGTATCGACTTGCGTGCGAATTGCATAACTTCTCCGTGGTGATGACTGCGCGAGCCGAAAGCACTGGTCGTGCCGATTCTTGTCGCTCTCGCTATCTGACGATACGGTAAAGCTTTAATCGAGTTTCAGCCTGCGATCGCCAGGCTCGTGTGACCCACCCATTAGACACAATCTGTCCAGCAATGGTGACAGTCAAATACGCCCTCGTCGTCCGTGGGCTACGAAAATCTTACGGAAACGTCGTCGCCGTAGACGGCCTGGACCTGGAGGTCAGAGCCGGCGAGTGCTTCGGGCTCCTCGGGCCCAATGGCGCCGGGAAAACGACAACCATCGAAATCTGCGAAGGCCTCCTCGAGCGTGACTCGGGCGATGTCGAACTGCTCGGCATGACATGGGAGCGAGACTCCGGCCGACTCAAGGAAAAACTGGGGATTTCACTCCAGGATACGCAGCTTTCCGAAAAGCTTACTGTCTCCGAAACGGTCCAGCTGTTTCGCAGCTTTTACAAGGCCGGTCGCGAGGTGAACGACGTGATCGATGCCGTGCAGCTCGAGGAGAAGCGCCATGCGAGAGTCGGCGCACTCTCGGGAGGCCAGAAGCAGCGGCTGGCGATCGCATGCGCCCTGGTCGGCGACCCCGAGCTCCTTTTTCTCGACGAACCCACCACCGGCCTCGATCCTCAGTCGCGCCGGCAACTCTGGTCGCTGATAGAGGGCTTCCGTTCGGCCGGGAAGACGATACTCCTCACCACGCACTACATGGACGAGGCCGAAAAACTCTGCGACCGCGTTGCGATAGTTGACCACGGTCATATCATCGCCCTGGGCTCGCCCCACGAACTGATCGAGTCGATCGCAGCGACCCATCCTCCTCCACCTCCGCGCGCGTCATCCACCACCCTCGAGGACGTATTCGTGGCGCTTACGGGGAGGACTCTCCGCGATGAGTGACATCCAGACCGCAACGCCGCGTAAATTCGCCGACCGCTCGATCGTTCAGCTCACGCTGGTCCGCTTTCGCGAGTTCACCCGCCAGCCCGAAGCGGTGTTCTGGACTTTCGTGTTTCCGATTCTCCTCGCAGTTGGACTTGGCCTCGCATTCCGCTCGAAGGTGCCCGAGCGCCCTCGCGTGGGCGTTATCGCCGGCCAACCCGTCGCCCGGAAGGTCATTGCTGCCCTCACCAGGGATTCGTCGGTAATCGTAGAGCAAATGGACGACAGTGCCGGTGCACGCGCACTTCGCACCGCAAAAATCGCCATGCTGATCGTTCCGCAGAGCGACGGCAGCGTGCAATACATATACGATCCACTCCGCGATGAATCGGCCAGTGCGCGCCTCATTGCTGACCGCGCCATTCAGACAGGCGCCGGCCGCGCCGACCCGGTAAAAGTGGCCGAGCGAAAGGTTACGGAGCGAGGGTCGCGTTACATCGACTTCGTCATCCCCGGTCTGCTCGGCATGAATCTCATGGGTAGCGGCATCTGGGGGATCGGTTTCGCCATTGTCGACTCGCGAAGCAAACGCCTGCTCAAGCGATTCATGGCAACTCCCATGTCACGGGCCGAGTACCTGATGTCGTTCCTGTTTTCGAGGATGTTTTTCCTCATCATCGAGGTTATCACGCTGCTCGGTTTCGGCGCCCTCGTATTCGGTGTTCCACTTCGTGGGTCGATCGTCGAGCTCAGCGTCATCTGTCTTCTTTCGTCGCTCGCGTTTGGCGGGCTTGGCCTTCTGATTGCATCACGCGCGAAGACTGTCGAAGGCGTGTCGGGCCTGATGAACTTTGTCATGCTCCCCATGTGGATATTTTCTGGTGTGTTTTTTTCGTCGAGCAATTTTCCGGGCGTGGTTCAGCCAATCATCAAGGCCCTTCCCCTCACAGCAGTGAACAACGCTCTTCGCGCCAACATGCTCGAGGGAACGCACCTCACAAGTCTCGGTCTCGAGATGACCGTGATTGTCGCGTGGATGGTGATCAGCTTCGTGGCCGCTCTCAAGTTATTCCGGTGGCGATGAACGCAGGCAACACCGATGGCGACATCGTCGTGGCGAATGGTGTCGAGGTCGTCGATGGGCTCGTGATCCCTCGGTCCGAGCTCGACATGAAAACATCGCGATCGTCGGGAGCGGGCGGTCAGCATGTCAACAAGACATCGTCGCGAGTCGAAATCTCCTGGAACATCGTGCAGTCGCGCGCGTTGACCGACGAGCAACGAGAGCGCCTCACCACGCGCCTCGCGTCGCGGCTCAGCGAGGAAGGAGCCATTCGCGTCGTCGCCAGCGACACTCGAAGCCAACTCCGCAACCGCGAAACGGCCGAGCGACGTCTGGGAGAAACCATCGCCCGTGCACTGGTCGTGCAGAAACGCCGCCGGCCTACCAGGCGACCACGCGCGGCCAACGAAGCTCGCCTCACCGAAAAAAAGAAACACTCTGACAAGAAACGGGGAAGACAAAGTGGCCCCTCGGAGTAGGATCATCGCCGCGTTTGCGGCGATCTACCTCATCTGGGGCTCGACATATCTTTTCATTCGCTTTGCGATCGAGACGATTCCTCCCCTTCTCATGGGAGGAGTGCGTTTCATCATCGCGGGGGCGGCGCTGTTCCTCTGGGCGCGCATCCGAACTGGCGAAAAACCGACCGCAGTACAGTGGCGCACCACGGCGATCGTTGGCGCATGCCTCATACTGGGCGGCAACGGCGCGGTAGTCTGGTCACAGCAATTCGTTCCTTCGGGAATGGTCTCGCTGCTGGTGGCAATTCTTCCGTTCTGGATTGTCCTCATCGACTGGATTCGGCCCGGAGGCACGCGACCGACGGCTGGTGTCACTATCGGTCTCATAGTCGGGGTCGCGGGCCTCGTAGTGCTCATCGGCCCTTCTGCGCTTAACCTGTCGGCTCAGCCTGCCGCTGCAACGCAAAGCGGCAATGGAGTCGTCCTCAAAGGCGCAATCGTCCTGATGTTGGGATCGCTTTCATGGGCGGTTGGCTCGATCTATTCACGCCATGCACCGCTCCCAAAATCAGCGTTCCTCGCAACGGGAATGGAAATGTTCCTCGGCGGTGTCATGCTGTTCGCCGCGGCTTTGATCCGAGGTGAGCACCTGCAATTCGATCCCGCCAATGTATCGGCGAGGTCTCTTGGTGCCTTCATCTATCTCACTACAGTCGGATCGCTCGTGGGATTCACTGCATACATCTGGCTGCTTGGCGTTCAGCCGCCGTCACGCGTTTCCACCTATGCATATGTGAACCCCGTGGTCGCTGTTTTCCTCGGCTGGGCGTTCGCCGGCGAACCTCTCTCGGTTCGCACCGCGGTCGCCGCGGCCATCATCATCGGAGCGGTGGCGCTCATCACGACGGCTCGGAGCGACTCCCCGCCGGAGCGGGAATAATTCCCCCACTCCCGCCCGGTGGCATCGGATGTTCTGCCGTGCCCCTGGAATTGAAACCGAACTTCGCCATCACCCATTCGCGCCACTCGTCCATGATTTCGTAGACGGTTGGAATCACGATCAGAGTCAGCATCGTGGACGTAATCACGCCACCGATTACCGCCCTGCCGAGCGGCGCACGGAACTCCGCACCTTCGCCGCGGCCGAGTGCGACGGGAATCATGCCGGCGATAAGCGCGAGCGTGGTCATCATGATTGGACGCAACCTGATCGCACCCGCCTGAATCAGGGCTTCGCGGCGCGACAATCCGTCCTTCTCCCGTGCCCATTTGGCAAAGTCGATGAGAAGAATGGCATTTTTCGCCACGATGCCCATCAAGAGGATCACACCGATCAGGCTCATGATGTTGATCGTATCGCCGGTGATCATCAGCATCAGCATTACACCAATGAGTGAGAGCGGAAGCGATACGAGAATCGCAAGCGGTTCGAGGAATGATCCGAACTGTACGACCAGGACGAAGTACATGAGCATCACTGCTATGCCGAGCGCTGCGTAGATGCGCCCGAACACTTCGGCCTGGCTGTCCACCTCGCCGCCCTGCGTGAGACGGACGCCGGGCGGCAAGTTTAGCTTGTCAATGCGAGCGTTGATGCCTTTCATCACCTCACTGAGTGAGCGACCCGAGGTATTGGCCTCGACCGTCACCACCATCTCCGCATCGAGGTGCGTGATCTGCGCCGGGCCGCGCCCCTCTCTGACCGTAGCGATCTGACCGAGCGGGAGGGTCGTCGTCGTGCCATCCGGGCCCTGGACTACGAGCGGCAGTTGCTCGAGATCGGCTGCGCGCTGTCGCGCTTCCGGTGCAAGACGTACGTTGACTTCGCGCATTTCACCAGTTGGATCGACCCAGTCGCCTGCCTTGATTCCGGCAAACGCCGGACGCAGCGATTGTGCGACCTGGCCGACTGTCACGCCAAGGGTTCCGGCGAGACCACGATTCAGTTCGACATCGAGTTCGGGCTTCTGTCCCTTGGTGGACAATCCTACGTCCACTGCACCCGGCACCTGCTTTACCTGCGCTTCGAGCTGCTCCGCTGCGAGGTTCAGCGCCTCTGGAGTTCCTCCCCGAAGCTGAAGCTGGATCTGCTTTGCGGCGCCTGAGAAATCGCTGGTGAACACGTTCATCTTCGCGCCGCCGATGCGGTTCACCTCGTTTCGAATTTGCCGGCCGAAATCTTCCGCCCCAATGTCACGGTCGTGCTTCGGCACCATGCGTACGTAGATATTCCCATTGTCAACCGCACCTGTTCCTCCGCCAAGAGTCGTGTAAGTGTAGATGACTTCCTTGTGCGCGCGTGCCATCCGGGCTGCTTCCTCCGCCTTGATGCGCGTGTAGTCCAGGTTCGATCCCGGCGGTGTCTCGACTCCGATGTTCAGCTCCGACCGGTCGTCGGTTCCAAAGAAGCCGGTACCCACCAGTCCAACAGCAGGCAGTGCGAGTGCGCCCACGAATGAAGCCGTTGCCAGCCCGACCATCGCCAGACGGTGATCCAGCGCCCAGCCGATAATTTTCTTGTACCGCTCAGCCTGGCGGTTGAACCAGAGATTGAACTTGTCGAGCGCGCGGGCGATCGGATTTCGTCTCTCGTGTGCTTCGACCTGCGGATCTGCCCAGTACGCCGAGAGCATGGGGTCGAGCGAGAACGAAACGATGAGCGAGACGAGAACCGAACTTGCGATTGTAAGCGCGAACGGCTTGAACCATTGACCAGCTACGCCGTACATGAAGCCGACCGGTACGAATACAGCGATGATGGAGAACGTCGTGGCGGCTACAGCGAGTCCGATCTCGTCAGTACCCTCGCGAGCGGCAGTCATGTGATCTTTACCCATCTCGATGTGGCGCACGATGTTCTCGCGCACCACGATGGCATCGTCGATCAGGATGCCGATTGCCAGCGACAGTCCGAGCAACGACATAGTGTTCAGCGTGAAGCCGAACGCCCACACGGCGATGAACGAGGCCAGTACCGACACCGGCAGCGCGAGACCCGTGATCACCGTCGAGCGCCACGAGTTGAGGAAGATGAAAACCACAAGAACCGTCAGGAGCGCGCCTTCCAGCAACGCTTCCCCGACGTTCCTCACAGAATCCGAAACGCGAACGCCAGAGTCGCGCACAACGTTCATCTTCACACCGGGCGGAAGATCCTTTTCGACGCGGAGCACAGTTTCCTGAATCTTCTTGCTGACCGCTGTGGTGCTGTAGCCTTTGGACTTGGTGATGTCGATGCCAATGGCCTCCTTGCCGTCGAGCGGAGCGTTGGCGCCTGTCCCACGTTTCCAGTGCAGCGCAAGCGTGCGTTGCTCCTGCGTTCCATCGAGCGCATCGGCAACCTGGCCGAGCCTGATGATCTGGCCGTTTCGTTCGGCGACGACGAGTTGCATGAAGTCAGCAGGGCCGTCGAGCCGGCCTTGAAGGCGGATCGTACGCTCATCGAGACTGCCATTCACTCTTCCCACCGGAGCGGCGAGGTTTTGTGCTGCGAGCGACTGCACTACCTGCGCGACGCTGATGCCCGCAGCCTGCAACGCCTGTGGTTTAAGCTGGATCGTCATCTCGCGCTTAACTTCACCGACGATAGTCACCTGAGAGACGCCCGGAATACCCTTCAAGGCGCTGGTGATCGCCGGGTCAGCCAGACGCGTGAGCTGCGCTGGGGTGTACGAATCGGACGACAGCGTGAGTGACACGACCGGTCGGTCGGACGGATCCATGCGCCGCAGGATCGGCTCTTTCATCTCGACCGGAAGGTCAGCCCGAATCGCTGATATCGCATCGCGGATATCCTGTGTCGCCTGAGAAATATCTTTCTCGAACAGGAATACAACGACGATCTGGGCGTATCCGTCCGATGCAGTTCCGAAAATCTGGTCTACGCCGGAAATGCCCTTGATAGCGTCCTCGACCGGCTTCAGTACCTCGCGCTCGACTCCCTCGGGAGATGCACCGGGATAGGGAATGCCAGTGAGCACGACGGGCTGCTGAACATCGGGGAACTCGTCGGTCTGCAGCCGCATCAGGGCGAACAGGCCGAATACGACAAGCGCCACCATCGATACGATGGTGATCATGGGGCGCTTGATCGCAAAATCCGAGATAATCATCTAGCTGGCTCCTGAAGTTTCGCCGGCGCCTTGTCCGACGGCGCCGATATCTTTACGATCGTTCCTGGCGTGATCCCCTGAGCGGCTCCGAGAAGCAGCGTGTCGCCGACTTGTACTCCCGAAGTGATCTCGACGCGCTCCGAACCCTCGTCTCTCAGGCCGAGCTGTACTGGAATCCGCTCCACCTTGGCAGACTTGATCCGCAATACGACGGGCATGTTGCTGCGCGAGTCAACCGCCGCCGCCGGTACGACCATTCCCGTCCGGCTCTCACTTGCGAGTCTGCCCTGCGCAAACAATCCGCCTACCAGGCGCCCCTCGGCATTAGGTATCGAGATCACGACGCGTACCTGCCGCGTGGCCGGATCTGCGGTCGGGTTCACGCGTGACACGCGACCAGTGAAGGTGCGCCCTGGATACCCGTTGACAGTAAATGTCACCGGCGCTCCGAGTCTCACCTGCGCAAGCTCTTCTGCAGGTACCGATCCCTCCAGCCGCATGCTCGAGGGGTCGACAACGGTGAACAGCGCAGCGCCTGGCTGAACGACATCGCCGGCCGAGACAGGGCGGGCGCTGACGATTCCCGAGATCGGTGCGGTGACAACAGTGTTGCCGACCTGCTTCTGAGCCGTCGAGAGTCGCGCGCGTGCATCGGCAAGTGCTGCAGTTGCAGCACCCGCGCTGCGCCGAGCCTGCTCGATGTCGCGTTCGGCGACTGCTCCAGCTGCGAGAAGCTTCTCTGCGCGGGCAAGCTCCCGCCGCGCAATGTCTGCACTGTTGCTGGCGGCGGTAACTCCTGCGCGAGCCGAGAGATATACATCCTGAAGTCCACCAGCCTCGATGCGCGCAAGCGTCTGCCCCCTGCGTACCGCCTGGCCTTCGTCCACATAAGTCTGGAGCACGCTGCCGCTTATCTGCGCGCGTACGGATGCTTCGCGTTCTGGAAGGAGAGTCCCCGACACCGTCGGGCCGCTTTGAACGACGCCATTTGTTACCACCGCAATATTCTCGGTACCGATCGTCGTCGGCTCGGCCGCGGTCGCGTCTGCCTCGGCAGCGTTTCCTCCACTGCATGCAGTGACCGCGACGACCGTAATTGCTGTAAGTCCTTTGAGTATTCTCATCGTCTTTGCTGAAGCCGGAGTATGAAGGTCAATCATCGAATTAGAGTCCCGGTGGGATTTGCTGCGATGCGGCGGTTCCCTGCTGCTGCGTGCCTTGCGATTGCTGCTGGGTTGGTTGTTGAACGGGCTGCTGCTGCGACGAGCTCTGGGCGGAGGAGATACTCTGCAACGGGAGATTCGCCAGAAGCGCAAGTTTGAGTCGTGCGATCTGGAGGTTACGAGCAGCAAGTGCACGATTCGCCGTGGATTGTTCGAGGAGAATCCGCGAATCGTTCAGCTCGAGCTGCGTTGAGATTCCTTCGCGGTAGCGCACTTCAGCGATTGTGTAAGCGCGGGCAGCCTGCTCCGATGTACCCTTGCTGGCTTCCCACGCCGACTTCGCCTGATCGAGTGCGTTGAGCGCGACACGTGCGTCGAGCCCCGCGAATTCGCGAACCTGCTGAAGGCGCGCGCGCGATTCCGCGACGCTTGCCTGCGCGACCAGCTCTTCACCGCGAATGCGACCGCCCGTGAAAATGGGAATCTGCGTTGCCACACCAACTGTCCAGTTGGTACGAAAGTCGTTCGATCCGGGCAATCCGCCCTGCGGGTAGGCGACAGCGCCGTACTGAGATGTCAGCGAGAGCGACGGCAAACGCTGGGAGCGCACAACGCGCAGGGCCGCCTGTTGTGCGTACAGCGATTCACCCGCCTGACGCACTGCGGCCCGATTCGATGCAACAGTGTCAGGCGCTTCCGGTGACGTGACCGTCAGGCCGGCCAGTTTGATGCTCTCCGGCAAGTTCGACACGTCGTCTATCGGAGTCGAAAGCTGAATGGACTGTTCGAGAGGAATATTCAGCAACTGCTTGAGCCGCAGGTATGCCACCTGGCGATCGCTGGTACGCTGAATGAGTTGCGGCCGCTGATTATCGCGGGTCACCTGAGCGCGCAGCAGCTCGAACTCGGAAACATTGCCAACGTCCTTGTTGAGCTGGACCTGTCTGAGCACACCCTCTGTCTGTGTAAACGATGCGACGGCAATTGCAACCAGCCGATCAGCGAGTGTGGCATCGTAGTAAGCCTGCGCGACATCGAGAATGATCTGCGCCCGCTGAGCGGTGAGTTCAATGTTCGCCGAACGTCTGCCCGCAGCGGCGGCGGCGTTCTGTGCCGCAACTCGCCCACCCGTGAAGACGTTTTGCGATAATGACAGGCCAACGCTGTACTGGTTTGCCTGTCCGAACGGCAGGCTGCTCAGCGATGCAAACGGGTTGAGACCCGACGCGCAGCGCGATGACTGCTCGAGTCCGGCGAGCCGCTCGGCCACAGACGCTGACGGAGAAGCGAGGTATCCGTCGCACGGAGGTGCGGGTGCGGCAGGCCCGGTCGAAGTGTCGGGCGCAGATGCAAAGCTGGAGTACTGCGACTTGAGCGTTCGCGAGTAGCTGCCCGATCCGTATATCTGGGGGAGGAGTTGACTCCGTGCTTGAAGCTGCTGGCCTTCGGCACGCTGAACTCCAGCGCGCGCGATGCGTACCGCCTCACTCTGCCCCTCGGCCATCTTCACGGCGTCGTCGAGTGACAGGGCGAGTGACGAGGTTTGCGTGGCCGGCTGAACCGCCTGGGCGAAGCCCGGGGTTGAAACCAGTGCGCCGGCGATTCCCGCAAGAACAGCCAGCCTGCCAACCGCAGCGCCTATCCGTTTGAGTGCTTTCATTTAAATATTCGTTATCGTTTGAATTCCGTCGGATTGCTGGTCGATTGACGAGGCCTCTGTTGCTGCGGGCTGTGACGTCGGCACGGCGCGGAGGATCATCCGCACGTACTTGCCCGGGGCTTCGCTGGCGGGGGTGGTAAATATTTCGGGCATCATGTCGCGGCCAATCGCATCGTGAAACAGTGAGCCGAGCAGCATGTTGGCGGCGACGTTCGCGTCGAATTCTTCATTCGCCGGACTTTTTGCCGAAAGGCGGCGGAAATAGGATGTGAGTTCATTCGTAAGCCGAACGGGCACGACGGTGGCGTGACATGCCAACTCAGGCCGCTCCTCGAGTTCGCCCATGCACTTCCTGATCATCGAGCTTCGGACCCGGAGGTGGTCGATGACGGTGTTGCACCACGCGGTGAGCTCTTCGGCTGGATCGGCTGAATCCTCCGGCAGAGGATCGACGAACTCGTTGACGTCTGAGCCCGAGAGGGCTTCTTGAAGGAGTGCGTCCTTCGAGCCGAAGTATCGGAAGATTGTGACTTCGTTAACCGAGGCTGCGTCGGCGATACGGCGGGTGGTGGAGCCTCTGAATCCGTGCTGCGAGAAAACTTGCACGGCTGCTTCGAGAATAGTCGAACGTGTGTCCATGGGGGCTGAACCTAGCCACGGCCCTTGATGTATGCAAGTCACCACTTGCTTACATCAGATGTTTCTCAGGGGTCGGGAGGCGGACCCGACGCGGTGCCACTTTCAGAAGGAGTGCCAACCGGCTTTGGCTCCACCGCACCACCGTTCGGCGTACCCACTGCCTGGGCCGCGATTTCCGTAGACCCACCGTCCGCGGGAATCCACTTCCTCGCAAGGGTTCCGGGTGGGCCGGTATACAGAAAGCGATACGAGAGAAGCCGCTGACTCTCTCTAAACTCTACGCGATGCCCTCGCGCATTGCGCTCGGACATCGGCTGAACCGAACGGATTTCGTCGAAGAGCGCCACATTCGGGAGGATCTCGCGGTAAGTGGTAGTCACCTCCATTCCAAGAATCGGCGGCTTCACAGAGCCACCGCGCGTCAGCCGGAACTGCGCTCTTCTGATTATGTACGTTGCGCTGTCTATGTAGACAGACCCCTCCACATCCGGTGCTTGCAGGCTCGAGTCGGGCGAAAAGTCGATCCGGTGTGCAGGCCGGCCACCCTGATCCACAATCCCCGAATACTTGAAGCAGTGTGCCATCAGGAACTGTCTGTCTGCCAGATCCGAAAGCGTCGGCAATCTCATCAGTCTCACATCGCCGAACAACCTGTTGCGATCATCACTCACGACCTTCCCCTTTCGGTACCGCCAACTGTCGTCGCTGCGATATGTGACGGTGTCGTATTGCAGCATCGCCGTGCTATCGACCATGTCATGCGTATCGTGAGACTGAGCGAGCCGGTACTCAAACGGATATGTGCGTCGCAGCAGTTGCTCGCGCTGTGCATTCTTCTTCGCTTCATTGAGCACCGTGCCCAGCTCCGGATCTTCGACGTAACCCATCTCGTCCGGAAAAATGCAGCGGCGCGGAGGCGCCTTCACCTGCACCTCGTCGAGCGAAGTCGGAATTCGCACCATCGTGACCGTCAACGCGACCGAGACGCCAGGCCGGATAATTATCGCCGTATCAATCGGAAGGTAGCCGAGCATTCTGATGACGACGTGGTACGGGCCCGGCGGCACCGCGTAGTACACGAATAAGCCATTCCTGTCGGCGAATCGCTCGCGTCCAGGTGGCTGGAGCCTCACCGTGCTGTACGGAATCGGAAAGCCGGTGCCATCGGCGATAATCGCGCCGCTCAGGGTGACCGATCCGATCGGTGCAGTCTCCGTCTCCTGACCCGGCGCCACCTGTGCGCCAAGTGCACCCGCGGATAATACGACAAGCAACAGCAGAGGCAGTGGTGACTTCATTACATCTGTCAGAGTGTCGTAGGAGTGCCCTCAGCGTTGTTCTACTGTAGCGGGCGGGCCACATAATGATGTATTGCCGCCGATTGTCAAAGACCCAGTTCCAAACTTTTTTGACGATCCAATCGCCGCCGGCATCGGTGGCAACCGCGACCAACGCGATTGCAAGCAAGACGGTATGATCACTTGCAATCGTCGGATTACTGAACGGCAACTCCGTAGTTGCTTGACGTAGTTCAATCCTTGGCAGCCCTCAGCAGTGCATCAACCTCCGCACCAGCCACGCGTCGCGGGACGAGCCAACGCCCGTTCTCGATCGGAGTCGAAGGAACAGTGACGCTGGCCACACGACCGCGCGCGTCCACATCCACGAGCGCCGACGCCATGTCAGCACCGTCGCGCCTGGTAGAGATCACAAGCGCCCAACTGCCTTGCGCCGGTTTGCGCCAGTGGACTGCATACGTTCCGGCGCCCGGAAGCCGCTTGATATCGAGCCGCGACGACTCGCGCCTCCCGTTCACAAGCCCCTCGGCCGTACCGCTGATGTCGAACGACGTCAAATCACCGTGATGGTAGGTCCGCACCGTGAGAAACGCCCCGCGGGTATTTGGATCGTGCGGATTGACCGGATACTCAATCGCGATCCACGGTGGTCCGGCTACGGCGATGCCGGCGACAAGCAATGATGCAATTGTCACGAGCGCGAACCGGTGGTACCTGGAGCGTAACATAAATGCCCTCCGTCAGAGTGCTGGATGGTTTCCTTCACATCTGAGATGCCGCTCAGTTGGAATTCGTTGAACGCTTCATTAGTACCGGTTTGCTACTATTATCCTGAACGGCCGAGCCATGGCTGTCAAAGCTGCGCTCAATCCTTCCGCAGCAGCACGACCGGCCCCTTGAACGATCGGATACTGACACGAACTCCCCCATCTCCGCTGGATGTCGAAAGTTCTGACCCGCGGCCGTAGCGCCCGGGAACGGGACGTGTCGATGTCAGCCTGTTGGTGATCTTCCCCGCAATCGACACGACATCGAGATCGGCTGGACTCCCGGCCGGTATCCCGACCTCGATCGCACCGCTGTGCGTATCGAAGTTGATCATCCCTCCCCTGGCGAAGCTCCCGGCGAAGCGAATGCTGCCCGTAACGGACTCGAACTTCGCCCTCTCGTACCTCGTACCGTCGGCATCAATCTTTCCGCTCACGGTCGAAAGCGTCACGTCTGAGCTCGATCCATCGAGCGTCACGTCGCCACTCGCACTCTTCGCACGTACCCACGCAGGAGATCCTGCGATGGTTATGGAACCATCGATCGCTTCGGCATTCACATCCGCTGGATTGCCAGTCACTCTGATGCTGCCGCTCACGACGTACAAATCCAGGCTTCCGGTTACCCCGCTTACATCAATGCTCGCCGTCGCGGTCTTCACCCAGACTTTGCTGCCAACGGGCACCGAAACTTCGATGTCGGCCGGTGCCGGATTTCGCTCGTCCGCGCCTTCAATGAACATCTTCATTCCAGCCGGACCACCGCCCAGGTGCAGCACGTTCCCCTTCCCGAGCGAGCCGCGAACAGCCACGGAATCGCGCTTCCATCCGATCACGCGAACGCTGCCGACGAGATTGTAAATGCGTACTGCTCCGTCTGCATTGAGCCGCAATCCACGACTGATCCTGGCTTGCGCGTCGCACTCCGACGCACCGACCAGAGCCACCATGGCGAATAGCAGCGATTTCAGCATCTCAACTCCGTCCCATATCGGTCGTTCGCTTCAACAAATCCACCTTCTGGTTGTACGAGGTGGACAGCATCTCGATGAGTTGGCTGTTTGCCGGATCGGCCGCTAGCGCCTGACGGGCTTCGAGTATCGCCGCGTCTATCACGCGCAGACTTTCCCGTAGCTTCGCAACGGTCTCGGGCGCGAGTTCCGTATCATCGCTCTCCAGCAGCGCAGACAATCTGTTCGTCGTGCTGATATAGTCGTTCTCGGCTACCGTGAACTCGGCGAGGGTGCTCGGCGCGACACGCGATGAAGTAATCGCGCCAGGGACTGCGGCAATCCCGCGAACGCTTTCTATCTCTCGCCCGACACCCCTCTGATCGAGGAGAATAGCGGTGATTGCGGCCGAGCCGGCAACGAGCACAACCGCGGCTGCAGCGAGCAACGCGGGGCGCTGCCACAAAGCCAGCGCGCGCGTATCCGTGCGCGCCACCTCCGGCGACCTCCGGTAGTTGTCGATTTCTGCCTTGACTGCCGCCCATGCATCCTCGGGTGGTGCGATATCCCTTGGCAGCTTCGCCGTTATGCTCTGCAGTCTGCGCAGGCTTTGCTCTTCGATCGTTTCGTCGGTCATCGGTCCAATGCCTGTATGAGTAACTTCCGCGCGCGGTGGAGCTGTGCCCTCACCGTCCCCTCGGCTACGCCGAGCTGAGCCGCGATCTCGTTGTGCTGATACCCCTCTATTTCGTGCAGGACGAAAGCCATCCGTGCCCCATTGGGAAGCGAGGCGATTGCCTTCTCAAGGTCCATCTGCAGATCCTGACTCGGGCTCGTCGCGAAAGCTCCAATACTCTCGGGATCCTCGACTGAGACAACACGCGCAGTTCGCCGTTGCTCGGATCGTGCCGACTCGAGCATCGCGTTCACCGTGAGGCGATGCAGCCAGGACGAGAATGCGCTCTCGCCGCGGAAACTCTCCAGTCCGCGCCACGCTTTGATGAAAACGTCCTGCATCAGTTCTGTAGCTTCGGCGGCCGTGCCCCCGGAGAGACGAAGGCAAAGTGCGAACACCCGCGGGGAATGTTCCCTGTAAAGCACCTCGAACGCCGCCGCGTCGCCGTCCTGCGCGCGGCGGACCAGGTCGTGTTTTTCGGCGCCAGCCGGTATCGAGGCGATTGAAAGAGATGGCATTCCTTACAAATTAGGATGCCGGCCAACCCCGGTACGTTGCAACTCGAAACCGGAAAGAGCCGGGTTCTCGCTCCTAGGGCTGCCGTCCCCGCACTCTTCGGTAGACATACCATCCAGCCACGGCGAGTGCAACAACAGGGACCAGCACACCCAGAGATGCAATTGCCCATGCCAGGAAACCGACGAAGTTTCTCCACGCCTGCCTGATAGCGCCGAGGATCGGATTGTCACCCGGCGTCTGGCCGAGCAGTGGTGCCGGCTCGTGTACTGTCACGGAAAGCGTGCTAATCGCTGCGCGTGTCTTCAGGAAGCGAATGCGACCCTCATAGCGTTCGATCTCTTCACGCACCCGCGCCAGCTCTCGCTCTACGGCGAGTACATCTTCGAGCTTGCCGGTTCGCGTAGTCAGTAGATTCACCAGACGCTCTTCGAGACGTTTTGCATTTGCTACGCGCGCGGTGACATCGACGAACTCTTCTCCAACGTCCTCGACGTTGGTGTTGACCGCTTCAACCTTGCCGATGCTGTTGAGCCCGCCAATCGCCTGGTCGTAGCGTGCGGCAGGAATTTTCAGCTCCAGAGTTGCGCTTCGTACCTGGTCGCGACCGCCAGAGATGGACGAGTTTGCAACGTATCCTCCGAGCTGAGTCGCGAGCTGCCGGACCTTGATGATCGCCGGGTCGAGTTTGTCCACTTCGATCGACGCGCTGCCCGTGCGAACGAGCATGCTCGGCGCAACCTCGCCCGCGCTGGATGCGTTGGTTGCGCCTGGTTTCTGCGTGCGGTCCATCGCAGGCGGACCTTCCGTCACCTGGGATCGGGCCGTGCCGGCGAATCCCGATGCCTGATTCATTACCGGCGACGAAGCTGCCGCATCCTGTTCTGATCCAGTCAGGGCAATGGACTGCCCCCTCTCCTTCGATGCGTCGCTTCCCACTGGGCCGCTGTCGCATGCGGTCAGAAGAACGACGGCCGCTGCAAATGTGAGCAGTTTCATTGAGATCTCGTTGAAGTGTCTACAATTGAACGAACACCAATGACGATCTTGCACACGCAAACGCTATCGAAGTTACGCTCTTTTCCAAACCGGCCTCGGCACTACCCGCTTGAGTCAGCCATCCGCTCGAAGGTCCGTTCGTCTCAGTTGACCGTTGCCAGTGCTCTCTCGGTAGACAGTGATGCATCAGCGCCAGCCGGCAAAGCCGGGGTGATCCGCCGTTCCCCAACCTGTTGCCGCCACATCGCGTAGTACAGTCCCATGCCCGCGAGAAGCTCTTCGTGCCTCCCCGACTCAATGATCCGGCCCTGTTCCAGCACGTAGATGCAATCAGAGTGCATCACCGTCGACAGCCGGTGTGCGATCAGGATGGTCATCACACCGCGGTCACTCGCAACGTCCCTCATCGTTCGGCTGATCTCCTCTTCAGTCAGCGAGTCGAGCGACGATGTTGCCTCGTCAAACACGAGGAGGTGCGGCTTCCTCAATAGAGCACGTGCGATCGAAAGCCGCTGCTTCTCGCCGCCCGACACTTTAACACCGCCCTCGCCAATGACAGTGTCCAGTCCGCTATCAGCGCGGGCGAGAAGCGAATGCGCCGCCGCCTTGTGCAACACGTCGAGACATTCAACATCAGTTGCGTCTGGCTGAACGAAGAGCAGATTTTCGCGAATGGTTCCCGAGAAGAGCTGAGAATCCTGCGTAACCAACCCGATCCGCTCCCTCAGGCGATCCAGATCGATCACCTCGCTGGAGAGGCCGTTGTACAGAATTTCACCCTGCTTTGCGGGATACAGGCCCACCAGCAGCTTGACGAGCGTCGTCTTCCCCGCGCCCGATGGCCCGACGAAAGCGATTGTGTCGCCGCGACGGACAGTAAAAGAGATATCACTGAGCGCGGGTGTGGTCGCCGTCTGGTGGGTGAAGCTTACGTTCCGGAACTCGAGGTCCCTGAGATCTGGTATAGGAACCGGATTCGTCGGCTTGGGATCTTTCGGAATAGCGAGAATGGCCCGAAAGTTCTCGAGCGACACCTCCGTCTCGCGATACGAGTTTATGATGTACCCCAGCTCCTGTAGCGGGCCGAAGATGAAGAACGAGTAGATCAGCAGAGAGAAGAACTGCCCGACAGTAATCTTTTGGGTAAAGATGAGATAGAGCATCAGAAACAGGATGCCCGTCCTGAGCAAATTCACGAACGTACCCTGGATAAAGCTCAGGCTTCTCACGTAACGCACTTTCTTGAGTTCCAGCTTGAGAATCTTTCCGGTGGTAGCGTTGAGCCGCCGAACCTCCTGCTCCGCGAGCCCCAGACTTTTTACGAGCTCTATGTTACGGAGCGACTCGGTCGTCGAGCCGGCAAGCGCCGTAGTCTCCGCCACGATCTCCTTCTGGATCACCTTGATCCGCTTGCTCAGCACCGAGCTGAGCAAGCCGAGCAGCGGAACAGTGACCAGGAGGGCAGGCGCTATGACCCAGTGCACATTGAACGCGTAGATCGTCACAAACACCACGCCGACAAGCGTGGTGAACAGCATGTTGATGGACACTGTGATGAACTTCTCGACGTCGCTCCTCACCTTCTGCAGCTTGCCCAGCGTCTCGCCGCTGCGCTGATCCTCGAATACCGAGTATGGCAGCTCGAGAGAATGACGGATGCCGTCGGAGTACATCTGCGCGCCGAGCCTCTGCACGATGACGTTGACGACATAATCCTGAAAATTCTTCGCAACACGCGAGACGAAGGCAACTCCGACCGCCGCCCCGAGCAGGAGCGACACACCCTTCAGGAACTGGTCGGTAGTGTACTCCTTGTAACGCGTCGCGTACTGATCGATGATGTGACGAAAGATCAGTGGGTCGAGCAGCGAGAATATCTGGTTCGTCGCCGCGAGCACGAGCGCGAGGCCGACGTAGCGCCAGTAATTCCTGAGATATCCGTAAAGAATGTCCATCAGCGAAGCTCCAGCCAGTTGTCAGTGCCACCGTAATCATACTAGAGGGATGGTTCGCTGTCTTTATCGAGATCCTCTCAGGCGACGCGATGCCCATTCGCCCAGCAGGGTCATGGAAAGCACGCCGAAGAGCCACCACATGGATATTGAACCTGCTGCGGTACCCAGGCTCATCGAAGCAGGGGCAACACTTTCTCCCAAAGCCGCGACAAGCGCGGCCATTGGCGCCTCTTCACGCCGCTCCTGGCTCGGTCTCGCAAAATGCGGAGCGTACGCGACTCCCGCCACCGATCGGGTCCACCACGCCCGGTGCCCCGCAAGGGATGCGTCATCCCCGCTCATCCTCCAACGCCAGGTATCCACGTAACCCTGCTGCAGAACTCGGCCCGCGACATGTCGACGAACTGCAGTCGTTATCGCCCCGTCACGGCGGTCGAGCACGAGCGCGTCGGCCTTCAACGCAACCACTGGAACCAGCGGAACGGACAGCAGCGTAATCGCCCGCGGCTCTGAAGCCAGCACAGTGCCACCGGTGAGCCTTCCCGCACCCCCAGCTCGAATACCCGAGAACCCGTCAATCGACGCGGCCGTCCCCGAGAGGACGACGCCACCCCCACTCGACACAAATCGCACGATATCAGTCGCATATGGCGCCGCCGATGCGTCGAGCGCAATGACGGCCGAGTAGCGCGATGTGTCGATAGGGCTTATCGACCCCTGCGTCACGTTCACTCCGGGAGCCACACGCATATGAGCATCCACCTTCCACCCATCTTCCTCAAACGCCGCGACGACGAACTTCGATTCCCACCCCGCGTTTCCAAAGACAAGCACTCGCTTGATCACTACGCTGTCCGCGTCGCGCGCGCGAGCGATTGTGCCGCCGACTCTCGCTTCGATGATTCCGGCGGACGAAGGAATTACGAAACGGGCACCGCCTCCGCGAGCGTTCGCGGTATCGAGCGCGCCGATGTCGTCCGTTATCCTCACGCGCGCGCGTTCGGGAGCGGCAGCGTGAACGATGAAGCCTCCGCGCGGCGACGCAACCGGGCGCACAGCAATCCCGGCAGCAGGCAGATTACCGCTCCACGTCACCACACTTCCCGCAGAATTCAACGCCGCGAGCCAGTCGCGCTCCAGCGGGGACGGAGTGCTATCGAGCCGCGCCGCAATTCTTTCGGGAGCCGTCCCGGACAACGACCATCCGCGCAAGGCATTGCCGAGGTTGGCAGACCTGGACGAAACCACCGTCTCGGGATTACCGCGATCAAGCGACAACCAGAGCATCCACGCCATGAGCGCAACGCTCAGGGTGCGAAGCACCGCCTCGATCATTCCGCGAGTCTCAGCGCGTGAGGGCATACACAATGATGTTCACGCCGAAGCGCGTGTTATCGACCGCGGAGAAGCGCTTGTTGTCTGGGTGATAGTTCCACTCGGAACTGTAGTCCTTGTTGCTGTAAAGAACCGCGATGCGATCGCCGCGCATCACGGCCTTCAGGTTCTTGTGAACCAGGTTATCGCCCCACCCATTGAGTTCGTGGCTCGTCGCGGGAGGTCCGTCGTCAAACTTGAAGAACGACGTATAGAGGGAATGCGTATTCGGAAGATCGATCGGCTTTCCGAAACTTCGCTCCATTTCTTCGAGCGCAGTCTTGTGAAACACGCCACCGATATCATGATTGTGGTCATCGATAAAAAGCATACCGCCCCGATCCACAAGCCGACGCACGTTGCGTCTTTCTGCCTCGGTAAAACGAAACGGCATGTGGCCCGTGAGATACACAAGCGGATAGTCGAGTATCCGCTCGGATGACAACGACACTATCACCCCGGTCGGTGCAGTCGCGATTTCAGTGTATCGCGCGATTGAATCGATGAGATTGGCGGGAAGCGTCGGCGCACTGTCCCAATCTCCTGACTCGTACCGGCCAGTGCAGAACACGAACTCGCTCACCATCCACCCGACCACGCTGGAAGACCAGGAGCCCCGAATGGATCGCCGGACAAAGCGCGCCGCGCGCGAAGCAGTGGAAGCGTTGCATCACGACCCTTCCTGAACGCGTCGATCGCCTCGCCTATCGCCGCAGCAAACGACGGCGACGTAGACAGAGCTTCCACCTGAAGCAGCGTGAGTTCGCGAATCGCGCTCGCCGCATTGCGTGGAATCAACTCGATCGCACCGCTAAACCGTCTCTCGAGTTGGACACGCGCAGAGTCCGCAGGTGCGCGCGGGCTCCTCAAATTGGCAGAACCTTTCTCCTTTCCCGTCATCCTCACACGCGCAAGATCTACGATCACGCTCGGAGGAATTCCCCTTAGATACAACCGGTTCGCGAGACGCGCACGATCGAGCGCCTTGAGTGCAACACGCATGGGGGGAAGAGCGGGCCCGGGCTCCGCAATCTGAAGCGAGCGCACCGCTGCCCAGAGCGCATTGAAGGCCTCGAACAAATCGGGATTCTGAACCCTGTGGACGTTGTCCGATTCCTCGCCCTCGAGCGTCGCCGTCATATCCGGCGGAGCCGACGGATCCTCTTCCTCCGCTCCACCTCCTTCGATCTCGAAGAGTATCTCGTGAACGCGCTTGCGAACCCTGTCCTCCAGATCTCCGATCTCTCCGGAACGCTTCACCAGCTCCTTCCGCGTAATCTTCTTCTGATCACGCACCAACTGCTCGGCCATCATGATCAACATCCGCTGACTCATTGCCGAGCTATCGACCGGCAGCGGACCGGCTGGGTCCACCGAGACTGAATCGTATTCACCTGACCGCGCAATCCGGAACGTGCGCGTATCCGATGTCGCCAACCCCGGCCCACTCAGAACATTTCCGTCCTGCGCGATCGCGCGAATCGACACAACATCCCCCTCGTTGAGATTGAGGGACACAAGGTCGAGTCGCGCGCCAAGCGATCCGTTCCGGGAGCCACCGAACCGAACGATTGGAGTCGTGATCGTCCGTGCACTGAATATCTCACCGGAACCCGTGGTGACCAGATATTCGAAGTATCCGCCATACAGCCCGATGTCGTCGGTCGCTGTCGCCGCAAGATTCACGATCAGGCGAGCGACCCTGAGCGTCGTATCGCGTGCGGGGGCCGTGAGAACAATCTTCGGTGGATTATCTGCACGAGGGTCAAGGACGATGATTCGATCGTAACCGCGATCCCGAAGTGTGAGTGCCGCAGGTTTCGCCGGCATCACGAGCGACAGACTCCACCCCCCGCCGGTGGCAGCGACTCCGATAACGGCCCCTCTTGCTGACCCCGTGATTCCGGTCGCCAGCCCCTCGCCGCGCACGACGAGTCGACTTCCGACCAGTGCCGAAACCGACGACGGGTCGTCGAGGGTACCGGCTCTCTCTCCTGTATAGGCTGGAGGAGTGACGCGCACCTCCAGGTTCTCGAGCCTGCTCCCCGCGGGAACGAGCCCCCCCGACCGCGACGTACCCAGACGCGGCAGGAACCCTCCACCCCCGAAAGCGGCTGACGGGGATACATATAGTAGTAGAGCCGCCGCAGCGGCCGCTGCGATTGCCGGAACCAGGCGCCTTTGGAGGACAGTTCCCGCCATGCGGCCTATCTTCTGGCGCTCGATCGCCCTCTCCATTCCCGGCAGGAAGGCCGAGCTTTTTTCCTCGATCGCGGTAACGAGGGAGTACTGGAGATCTGGAATTTTTTCTTCGATCCACAGCGCAACACGCGCTCGCGAACCGAGATGACGGCCTCGCCAGAGTAGCACCGCCACAACGATGGTTCCGGCAACGAGAGCGACCGCAAGGT
Organism: Gemmatimonadaceae bacterium; assembly: GCA_046593165.1. GTDB lineage: Bacteria > Gemmatimonadota > Gemmatimonadetes > Gemmatimonadales > Gemmatimonadaceae > UBA4720. The sequence continues at coordinate 672 of JBKJRW010000036.1, read as the reverse complement.
GCCACCTTGAATCGTGCGCAACGGGCACGACAAGCGCCGCAAACGAGATGATCGACAGTACGCCAAGCGCTGTCGCCAATCCCCAGGCCAGCGCTTGAGCCACGGCGCCCGCACCAAGGAGGCGCTGAGTGTGGCGTACTCTCTCGATCGCGGTCATGACGTAAATCCCGATGCCGCAGGCGAGGGTAAAGCCGCAACCCTTACAGCGTGCGAACGGCGTCTCACGAAAAGCTCGGCCAGTGCCGCAGCAATGGCGAACGCAAACAACCATGGAGCCAGCGTGGAGCGAACGTCGTCGTCAGGTCGAAATGCTTCGCGCGAAACCATGCCTCCTTTGCCCGCCAGCGAGGCAATCGCCGTGGGCGTCATGGGATCTGTAGCACGACCGGCACATTCTCCCGATATCGCCGCAACGAAGCGGACAAAATCGTCGCGTATGACCAGATCGCCTGCCGCGATTACCGGTACCGCTACCGATCGAATACATCCCCTTCCGGCAGGCCATTCAACAACCGCTGGCTCACCGTCGATCCATCTCGCGACAACCTGCGCGCCGCGAAGCGAATCCCCCGCGAACTTCCATTCGCGTTCGAATCCGGCGATGACAATCGCTGTATCTGCCACAACTCCGCCGATCGTATCGCGCTTCGCGCGCCTCAAAGCACCCCTCGG
>JBKJRW010000012.1:0-4463 GCA_046593165.1 Gemmatimonadaceae bacterium | reverse complement strand
GTACAACTCGAGCAACACGATCTCTCTTGCGGCGCTCTGTTCGGAGAAGGTGTGTACGTACCACATCGAGGATGCGTCAGCCATCGACCCTTTGGCGCGCTCGGTTCTCCACCGTCCCCCTGGCTGGAAGCACGACGTTACCGAGGAGGGTTGGCTGTCACGACCGGGACATCTCCAGATCGGCATCACCGCCGGGGCGAGCACACCCAACAACAAGATTGGCGATGCGGTGGCGAGGATATTTGCGACCAGAGGCGTTGCGCCAGACAGCGTCGTCTAGAGCTCCTCCCGAAGGGTCGGTCCACCGAGGCGCCTCGGACGCCGGTGAGTAACGGTCGTGTTACGGTCGTGTTACGTCTAGCGCCAGCCAATCGTGAATATTGTGCTGGCGTTTTAATATCTGTGGCGTTGGGCCCGAAACTTGTTATGCTGATTGGCGTACAAGGACAGGAGGTTTTCGTGGAGGTTGTGATGGAGATGTTCGGGGTGCCCGGCGTACCTGATCCCCAGGTCAGCGCTGGCGCGGAAGGGTCTGAGGATGTGCTGAATCTCGGCGCATGGTTCCAGAAGGGATGGACTACCGCCGGCAGCATCGGAGAGAGAAGCGCAGATCTGGTGGCAGGGATTTTTGACAGGTTTCGTGAAGCGGATGCACTGGGCTACGACGACAACGAGGGAGACCAGACCGAAAACTGAATCGTCAGAATGAAGGAGAAAGGGTCGCCAGAAATGGCGGCCTTTTTTTACCGTCCCACGCTTCGCGAGCGCCGACACCGCCCGGCTCCGACGATGACCTGAGCAACCCGAGCGTGAGCTTCCGCGGGGAGACCACCACCATCGGTTGTGCCGCTGGAAGGATGCGTTTGGCAATATTGTGGTGATGGTTCCGTCGGGTGGAGGCATCAGTTTGCGAGCTCGTGCAGCGATAACACATCCCGCCCGCGGATATGCCCACCGAAAAACCTCGACTGCTCGCGCAGGTGAAAGGCCGCATGCGGGCGCGACACTTGAGCCCGCGTACGGAGCGGGCATACGTGGGATGGATCATCCGGTATATCCGATATCACGGCACTCGGCATCCCATCGAACTGGGTGAGACCGAGATCATCGCGTTTCTCACGCACCTGGCCGCCGAGCGGCGGGTTTCGCGTTCGACGCAGATGCAGGCGTTGAGCGCTCTGTTGTTGTTGTATCGCGAGGTGCTCGGGACACCCGTCGGCGATCTGCGCCGGGTATTGCGGTCCACTTCGCCGACGCGTCTTCCCGCCGTGCTGAGTCGTGGGGAAGTGCGGATGTTGCTTGGTCGGCTGCACGGCACCATGGGACTGATTGCGCTGCTGCTCTATGGGGCGGGTCTGCGATTGCTCGAGTGTCTGACGCTACGCGCCAAGGATCTCGACATTGCACGCGGGGAGATCCGGGTGCGGCGCGGCAAAGGGGGAAAGGATCGTGTGACCATGCTGCCCGAGCTAGCCCGTTCAGCGCTGGAGATGCAGCTGGAGCGTGTGCGCGCGCTGCACGCTCGCGACCTTGCCGGCGGTGGGGGGCGCGTCGCGTTACCAACGGCGCTTGACCGGAAGGCGCCGTCCTGGGCCACGGACCTGGCGTGGCAGTGGGTGTTTCCCGCGGCTCGGCAGTATCGTGACGCTACGACCGGGCAAACGTGCCGGCATCACGTGCATGAGACGGCGGTGCAGCGTGCGATGCAGCGCGCTGTTCGCGAGGCGGGGATCGCAAAGCGGGCGACGTGTCACACGCTGCGACACTCGTTCGCGACCCACCTGCTGGAAGACGGTTACGACATCCGGACGCTTCAGGAACTGCTGGGGCACACGGACGTCAGTACAACGATGATCTACACCCACGTTCTGAACCGCGGGAGATTGGGCGTCCGAAGTCCAGCGGACCGGCTGGGTGACGAGTAGCAGATATTGCGGCGTTTCTTGCTGCGTTGCCAGGGTGGCGGGTAGACTTCTGTGCAGGTGAATAGATAGTTATGCCGCGGCGCAGACCGCGGTTTCCGCACTGATGGTCGTCCCGTTTGGCATGCTGCTTCGGTCGCCGACAGACAGCTAGGGCCGCCGTTGCTGCGTCGCGAGTAGTTCGCGGAAGTCCTTCTCGGCGCTGTCGATGAAGCGCCGGTAGCCATCCCGATCGATGAAGGGGTCCGCCGGGTTAGTGGCGACGGCGCGTTCACCCAGCTTGCGCTGCAGATCGAACCACTCGGTGTGCGTAGCCAGGAAGATATCGGCGCGCAGTCTCCGCAGCGTGGCGAGGCTGCGCTCGTAGTCGGCCCGGATTCCCGGATACGCCTCCGGCTTGACCAGCGATGCGCCCTGCAGCGTAAGGCTGCAGATATCGACCGCGCGAAGATCACGATCGCCGTCGCGAACGGTGAACGACCACGAGGTACAGCCAGGAGTGTGGCCGGCCGTTACATTCCCGACGAGCTTGATCGGCCCGACGCGGATCGTATCGCCGTCATTGAACGTGTGGTCCACGTGGGGGGCCGGGAACCTGAAAAGCCCGGTCCACAAAAGGAACCTCAGCGGCCAGATGTCCGGGATGCCGGCGCCGCCCTGCGCGACATAGTCCGCATCGGGTTCGCTGACCCACAGCGTGGCGCCAGACGCCTCCTGCAGGGCTTTCAGGCCGCCGGCGTGGTCGAGGTGCGCGTGCGAGTTGACCAGCACTTTGACGTCCGCGATGTTGAAGCCGAGTTTGGAGATGCCTGCGATAATCGTCGGCGCGTTTCGCGGATAGCCGCCGTCAATTACGACGTGGCCCTCAGGCCCCGTGAGCAGAAACGCGGTGACGTCGGCAGCGCCGACGTAGTAGAGGTTTCCGGCGATGCGGAAAGGTTCGACCGGCACTTTCGAGCCACTATGCAACACTCCGTATCGGAGCAGGCTGAGTGCCCCCACAGCAAGAGTGGCCGCCACCCCTAGCAGGACTTTGAACCAGCGTCGCTTAGTGAGGCGGCTCATTTGCTCGCCCTCCCATGAGGCGGAATCAGCAACAGGACTGAAGCGCAAACCGCCCGACCGATTCGCGGCTTTTCGGCTCCAAGGAAATAGACTGGGCCATGCGTGTTCATAGTTCCTCCTGAGGTGATGGCTATTCTTGCGGCAATGTACTTTGTTACGCAAAGTTCAACAAGCACAGGACCAGTACACCGAGCGGCTGGTGGAGCCGAACCGGTAGGTGGGGCTCTTGGCGCACCGGATCTCCATCCCCCTTAGCCTCGCGTTCGCCCACGGACTCCGTTCGGCCAGCGGCATAACAGGCGCATGAAGCTGGCAAAGCGCGGCCGGGCGCGGGCTGCAGGGCTGGCGTGGTGTGGCCGCGCTTTGCAGCTTATGCGCGGACGTTAGCCGTCACAACAGAGGTCGGACAATGACGCGGGTTCGAGTTGAGAGCTTCACCATTTCACTTGACGGATACGGAGCCGGGCCGAGTCAGGACATCGACAATCCGCTCGGCGTTGGCGGGACCGACTTGCACCACTGGTTTGTTCCGACGCGCACCTTCCAGCGGACTCACGGCGCTGGCGATGGCACGACCGGGATCGATGACGACTTCGCGGCACGGGGATTTGAGAACATCGGTGCCTGGATTCTCGGGAGGAACATGTTCGGACCGGTTCGCGGTCCTTGGCCCGACCTGAACTGGAAAGGCTGGTGGGGCGATAACCCACCCTATCACGTCCCGGTTTTCGTCTTGACCCATCACGCGCGCCCACCGATCGAGATGGAAGGCAGTACGACGTTCCACTTCGTCACGGGGGGCATCCACGAGGCGCTTGACCGTGCGCGCGGTGTGGCAAACGGCAGGGACGTGCGCATTGGCGGTGGGCCGAACACCATTCAGCAGTATCTTCGTGCGGGCCTCATTGATGAACTGCACGTCGCTATTTCGCCGGTGCTGCTGGGTCAGGGGGAACGGCTGTTCGAGGGGGTTGACCTGCGGGCTCTGGGATACGAATGCGTCCAGTGTGTGCCCACGGAGAAGGCCACCCATGTCGTGCTCCGGCTCCGCGAACGTGCCTAACACTCGTTGAAGCTGACGGGCGATTTATTGAAACTCGCTCTGCTCGCATTTTGTTTGATTCGCCCACAGCTTAACTGAAGGCGTTGATATGACTGGGCTGGTGTCAAGGGTTCGTTAGTGTTGTTGCATTACAGTGGTCGCGGTACGACGTGGGCGCGAGGCAGCATCGACGGTTAATCCTGGTGATTCGCGGGAAGGTTTCACTCGTGTCCATCGAGGATCTTCTTGGCGCGATGCAGAACGATGCGCATTCCGCAGGGACGGATCCGCGCCCGTTCCAGGCAGCGGCACTCAAGTACCTCGCGCCTGCTGGCTAACGAACGCTGAACTTGACGAGCGGGCGATTGTGCGGCTCGCCCTATGTATCCGCTCGCAGCTGAACGTGAAGCGTTATGCCGCAGCCCGGCGTCGAC
>JBKJRW010000010.1:0-12987 GCA_046593165.1 Gemmatimonadaceae bacterium | reverse complement strand
TCACCACCACATCGATGCTCTCCGATCGGCCCCTGCCGCGTGTGACGGCATGCTGAACCAGCGATCCGTCAGATGTGCGGAAGACAACGCTCTCATACTTCCCCGATTGTCGCATGGCGTAGCCGTTAGAAAACCACACACCGAAGGACTTCGCGAGATTCTCCGTCGCACCCGCCCACGGCGGATGATCCGCAATTAATAGCAGCAACCCTCCGGCGTGGACCCAACGGTTTAAAGTTTCGATCTCATTCGGGGCAAAGGCGCACACAATAGGAAAGTTGTTCTTCGGTGCCGTGTCGGCTGCCGCGGCGTTTGCAATTACGACTACCGCGGCTCGCTGCAAAGCCGCCGTCGTAATTCGTTCCCGCAGCGGCTCGACGCGGAAGCCATCCGACCGAAGCAAGGCCGCAAAGGGAGCATAGCGCCCGTTCAATGTATGGGCGTTATGGTGCGCTTCATCGACCAGAACCAGGGGCCCACTTCCCATGGGGAATAAAGGCGCCGTTATTCGTGAGTCGAACGTGGCGTAAATCTGCACCTGTCCCGAAGCGCTGCAAGCTGCGATGGCCATGAAAGCGCACGCTAGGATCAGATGTCGTAACAATGCAATCATATCCTTTCCTAGCTGCGGCATAACGTCGGTTAGGCTTCACCGGCTTCGACGGAGGTTGTTTCAACTCGTGTATCGAACCCACCAGTGCTTTCCCACCGTACCTCGATCAGGGGCCCTTACTTCGTCTTCTGCTTCCGGGGGAACATCTCGTCTCGCATGGCCAGATGATAGACCGTGGACGCCATCACAATCGCGGCCTGCTTCAGGTCATCGAAAACGAGCGCTTCGTATGTGTCGATGCTGGTGTGGTGCGTCTTGGTGTCGTACATCCGAATCGCCTCAAGAGTGACCATCGAACCGGCACCGTTATCGGTCGCGCCGGTGCCCATGTGCCACGAGTCTAGGTGGTCGATCTCCATCCCGGTCCTGCCGGACGGGGCGAAGGCGCCGGCCCGGCACGACCGGTTGCCGAACGACCTGCCGAAGCTGAAGCGGTGGCTCGACCGGGTCGCGCAGGGCGGAGAGAGGTGGCGGCGACCATCGATCCGACGACGGCGGCTCGACGGTCGCGTTTCATGGTTTCCTCACTGCGGTCGGTAGACTACGTCGCCTATGCTGATGGTGCCCACCATCTCCACACGGTTGCCCCCGGCCAGATGGCTATCGAATCGCCAGACTTCGACGTTCTTCGCGTGCACGTGCAGGGTGAAACCGGCCTTGCCTGGTACGATCGGTTGGGCCACTGCGATCAAATCCGTATTGTGCCAGAGTCCAGCCGGCCCGTCGACATCCTGGCCGTTCAAACGGACGTGAGTAATTCGACCGTTCTTACCCTTCTCCAGCGTGACGGCCAGCACGATGTCGTCGATCAACTGGTAGTTCTCGTATTTGCCGGACGGCTTCACGATCAAACAAAGCGTCTTGCCGAACACAACACTCCACCCCGGTGACGAAGCAGCTCCGGGGCAGGTGCTCAGGAGAGCGGGTGAGTCTGTCTGGGTTAGTACGAAATCGCCTAGTACAACGTCAGCAAATCCGGCTGACGTCCCGGCATTGCGGCTGAAGCTCGGTACGGCCGTGTCGGGCGCGACCGGATCGAGTCCCACGCCGCCGCATCCGAGACTCGACAAGGCGAGCAGACAAACAACGAGGGTCAAACGTGTGCGCTGGCTGTTTTTCATCAGGGCCTCTCATGGTTGGGTTCGAGCAGTTTGCGATCCGTTGAAAAGGAAGTTGTCGCGCACCGCTTAGAGGCGCCTTATTTTGGGTTTAAGCCGCCTCCTCACTTCAATTCACTGCAGCTTTGAGATGATTGAACTCCGCGTGCTGGGAACTCTGGACCTTCGCGACGGATCGACGAACAGGTCCGTCAAGTCCGTTCTCGCGCAGCCAAAGCGCATGGCACTCTTTTGCTACCTCGCTTTGGCGACGCCGCGCGGAGCGCATCGTCGTGACAAACTGCTCTTGCTGTTTTGGCCGGACTCAGCCGACGACCGCGCGCGCAATTCGCTGAATCAGGCGGTCTTCAATCTCCGGCGCAGCCTCGGCGAAACAGCGATCCTGGCGACGGGAGAAGAAGTCCGGCTCAGCGAGGATGTCGGGTGTGACGTCGTCGCATTCGAGGAAGCGCTGGCCGCGAACGATGCGCAGCGCGCGCTATCGCTTTACGGCGGTGACTTGCTCCCCGGTTTTTATGTCGACGGCTGTGCCGAGTTCGAGCATTGGCTCGACGCGGAGCGCGAGCGACTCCGGCGGAAAGCGCTGGCAGCGGCGCTCGCGCTGGCAGACGAATACGAACGGAGCGGCAACGGCGTTGGCGCAGCCGAGCTATTACGGCGAGCCGTTCAGTGGGCGCCCTACGACGAGACGGCAGTGAAACGCCTGATTGCCTTGCTCGCTGCACTCGGGGATCGCGCCGGGGCGCTGCGCGAATTCGAGCGCTTTCGAGAATTGCTCGCGACGGAGCTGGGGATCGCGCCTTCTGGGGAAATAGAGGGGCTTGTCGAAGAAATTCGAAGCGATCAAGGCACACCCCCGCGTTCTTCCTTGTCTGCGAGCGTGCATGCTGATGTGCTGCCGGCAGTGCGCGCGTCGCGAAACTGGTTGCGCCCGCTCGTGTCGCTTGGGCTTGTGACGGTGGTCGTCGTCGCCCTGATCCGTTTCTTCGGACCATCCAATACGGCCGACACGGCACGAGCAGCAACGCCGCTTGATGTCCGCCGCGTGTTGGTATCCGTGTTTGAAAACCGAACGGGTGATGCGGCGTTCGAACAGTTCGGATATATGGCGGCGGACTGGATCGCGCAGGGGCTGGCGCAGACTGGCGTGGCTCACGCTGTGCCTTTTTCAACAGTGGTCCAGGAAACGCCGCACCTGCGAGCTGAGGGAGTTGCGCCTCAGGGCGCTGTATCGGCTGCAAACCGTCAGCTCGCCCAACGGATCGGCGCCGGCACGCTGGTCGCCGGCAATTACTACAGTACCGGCAACGAAATCGCGTTTCAGGCGCAGATCATAGACGTGGCAACAGGGGAACTGTTGCGTGCGCTCGACGAAGTCCGCGGTTCACCTGACCACCCGGCAGCGGCTGTGAAGGAGCTGCAAAGGCGTAGCCTCGGCGCATTTGCCACGTTGTTTGACACGAGGCTGGAATCGTGGCCGGACCCCGGTGGTCAGCCCTCGAGTCTCGAAGCCTACCAGTTGTTCTCTGAGGGCATGGGCGTGTTCATGCGCGCGATGAACATTCAGCGGGGACAACCGGAGGCTAGACGGGAATACGCGGCAGCGGCGAAAAAATTCGCCGCTGCCGCGGCTCTGGATTCCACCTTCATCCATGCCTTTCTTTGGGCCGGCTATGGTTATCTGAACGCCGGCGATTCAGCCGGGGTTCATTCTGCAAGGCGGATACTCGAGCGCCGGCCACTTTCGCGCTGGACCCGGGCGGTGCTGAATCACCAGGCAGCCGTGCTCGCCCACGATCGCGAAGGCGCCTATCGAACGGCCAAGGAGCTGGCTGAGCTGTCGCCGGATTCCGAGTGGCTATTCAAGCTCGCTCTAAGCGCGCACGAGACCGGTCGGCTGCGTGAAGCGCTCGACGTGTACTTGCGGATTGACCCTGACCGCGGGTGGATCAAAGGCTGGCTGGGTTACTGGGGTCTGCGGGTTGAACTTCAACACGAGCTCGGCAATTACAACGCGGCCCTCGAAGACGCACGGCGCGGTCTGGCATCCCAACCCGACAACACGTGGCTGCGAACTCAGGAGCTTTGGGCGCTGGCATCTATGGGCCGAGGTGACGACATCATGCAACGCCTCGGGCCCAGACTTGATGCGAATGAGTCGATGGCGCTGTTCGATTTGAATACAACGTTGGAAGAGTTGCAAGGCCATAATCATAAAGCTGCAAAAGATTTCGTGCTCCAGCAGGCGATCCCGCGCGCGGAAGCGCTCATCGCACGCGAGGGCAATCGCGCCCCGCGCGGCGACTTCGCGTATCTGCTTTACATCGCAGGCAAGCCTGAACGAGCTGCGAATCTGTATCGCACGGCCGTAGCGGAACGACCGGACGCAGCCGTGTCGCGCGTCCGTCTCGCTATGCTGGCGGTTCCGCGAGGCGACTCCCGCCAGGCGGTAGAAGCATTGAACTGGCTCGGCGAGCTTGACGGCGAAGCACTGGCGCGCGCGCTGCCAGCACGACAACTCGGCTACTGGGGCTCGTACAAGGGATGGCGCACGTTGTTGCAAGCGCGTCTTGCCGTTCAGCTCGGTGAGCGGGAACGCGCCGTCGAGTTGCTGCATCAGGCCGTATCCGATGGGCTTCAGCACACGTACATGCACCTGCACGACGATCCTGATTTCGATATCCTTCGAAAAACGGCCGGTTTCCAGCGACTGCTTCGGCCGCGCGATTAATTGGTATGAAAGCAGTCATCATTTACTCGGAGGCTGCGCCATAGCGCGCTGAACAGATCAATCCCCCAGCGATAACGGTAGTTTTCACTAATGGCCCTTGAGCATGTCGATGTCCTCGTAGTCGGCGCAGGACTCTCCGGAATCGGCGCCGGCTACTTTTTGCAGAAGCGCTGTCCTGCAAAGAGTTACGCCATCCACGAAGGGAGGAGCGCAATCGGCGGAACGTGGGATCTCTTTCGCTACCCCGGCGTCCGCTCCGACTCTGACATGTACACCCTCGGCTACAGCTTCCATCCCTGGCGCAATGCGCAGGCGATCGCCGATGGACCGTCGATTCTCGAGTACATCAACGAGACAGCAACAGAGTATGGGATAGACAAGAACATCCGCTTCGATCATCGCGTGCGTAAAGCATCGTGGTCGTCAGTCGATGCAAGGTGGACCATCGAGGCAGAAGTCGGACCCGATAAGAAACCTGTTGGGCTGACGTGCAACTTTATTTACCTCTGCACCGGCTACTACGACTATGACAACGGCTACACGCCGGAATGGAAGGGACTCGACAGATTCAACGGACGCGTTGTTCATCCGCAGAAGTGGCCCGAGGACCTCGATTACACTGGTAAGCGCGTCGTCGTGATCGGTAGCGGAGCAACCGCGGTTACCCTCGTACCCGCGATGGCCGAACGGGCCGAGCATGTGACGATGCTTCAGCGGTCGCCGACTTATGTTGTGACGATGCCATCGAAAGACAAAATCGCGAACTGGCTGCGCGCGCATCTTCCCGCTCGCATTGCATACGGTTTGACGCGATGGAAGAACGTCCTCATCAGCATGGGCTTCTACACCATTGCACGCGCCCAACCCGATTATTTCAAGCGAATGGTGATGAAGGGAGTTCGACACCAACTCGGTGATGACTACGACGTGAAGCATTTCGAGCCGGCGTACAATCCCTGGGACCAGCGCCTCTGCCTCGTTCCCGATGCGGACCTCTTCAACGTGATCAAGTCGGGCCAGGCTTCCGTTGTTACCGACCAGATCGAGACATTTACGGAAACCGGGCTGTCGCTCAAATCAGGCGAGCAGCTCGACGCCGACATCGTTGTCACAGCAACAGGTCTAGCTGTCAAACTGATGAACGGACTTGAGCTCGTTGTCGATGGCACTCCAGTGGTGATGTCCACCAGAATGACCTACAAGGGCATGATGTACAGCGACGTACCAAACCTCGCCTCCGCACTCGGCTACACCAACGCGTCGTGGACACTCAAGTGCGATCTCACCGCTGGGTTCGTCAGCCGTATCATCAACTACATGGACCGGCACGGTTTCACGCAGGCGACACCTCGCCGCTGTGACCCATCGATACAGGAAGAGCCGGCAATCAGCTTCACATCCGGCTACGTGCAGCGCGCACTCAATGAGCTGCCGAAGCAGGGCTCGAAGAAACCGTGGCGCCTCAATCAGAACTACGCGCTGGATATGATGAGCCTCAAGTTCAGCGCAGTCGAGGACGGCACGCTCGAATTCGCCTGATGCCTATGTACACCGATTCGGGTCAACCACTGGCAGACGCTCCAGGACGACGTGCAGCTGCTCGCCAACCGCGCGGAGCTGGTAGATAAGAGAGAGATAGTTGATAAAGATAGTGGCCCCGATGTGTACTTCCCTTTGCAATCCGCAAGCGAGACGCCTTCTGTGACCAGTCCAAAATTCATTCCCCTTCCGTCGTTCACCGAGTACCCGCCAGCCGAGATGATTCGACGCAGCCAGGAATTCGCAGCGGAATTGAGTCGCCGCCGCACGACGCGGCATTTCAGCAGCCGCTCCGTCGACATCGAGGTCATCGAAGCGTGCATCGAGGCGGCGGGCACTGCGCCGAGTGGCGCACACCAGCAGCCGTGGCATTTCGTCGTAATAGGGGATCCGGGTATCAAGGCGGGAGTTCGCAACGTTGCGGAGAAAGCGGAGCGCGAGTTTTATTCGACAGCACCAGCCGAGTGGCTGGCCGCACTCGAGCCGCTGGGTACCGATGCGGTCAAGTCATACATCGAAGACGCACCCTACCTGATCGCCGTATTCGCGGAGCGTTATGGAGTGTCGGGGAGCGGAGAGCGCCACACGCATTATTACGTTCAGGAGTCGGTCGGAATTGCGACCGGCTTCCTGCTCGCGGCGCTACATCACGCAGGGCTTGTAGCGCTCACCCACACGCCGAGCCCGATGGACTTTCTCCGCGACGTCCTCGGCCGTCCGATAAACGAGAGGCCGGTCATGCTCATTGTGACTGGTTATCCGGCCGAGGGGGCGAAGGTTCCCAATATTCAGCGAAAGCGGCTGGATCAGATCGCGACTTTTCTCTAATGGCCATGGCTGACCGCGCAGAGGGTTATGAGGCGGTGGCCTTCCTCCGCTCCAAATGTGCTTCACAGTACACAACACGGGCCAGAATCAGCGCCCGTGTTGTGCAGGTGACATGGTTGGCCGAAGTCAATCCGCAATAGCTAGTTGTGCGGGTGATCCGCATCCGCAGTTCCACCCATCGGGGGTGTAAAGATCAGTCTTGCTGTGTATGGGGCGGGCTTGCCGGCTTTCATAAGCATGATCTGCTCGCCATACATCTTGCGTGCGTCATCGGTCGAACGTTTCCCCGTCGCGATCTCATATGCGAGGTTAATCGCGAGGAAGTTGGCGCCTTCCTTGTCGCATCTGGCGGACATCTCACCATTTGTGCGCTCTACTACCACGCTGCCGTCGTACATCGCGAGATCGTCGTACTTGTCAAGCGGAACCTTGTAGTCGATCCACTGCTGCATTACATCAGTATGTGGGCCGGGAAACTGGTGGTTCACCTCGTAGTTGTACACGACCGTGCGCTTCCACTGGCCTGTCTTTCCCCACATTGCCATGTGCTCATTCATGTGCATCGGTTTGCCGTATTTTTTCATCATGTACATCGTGGCTTCCCTCGACGCCTTCGGCCAGCTCTTCATCATCTTCTCCATCTGAGCCATGCCCATGCCGCCGCTCTTCCTCTCCATCTTCATTCCCATTTCCTGGGCGCCTGAGCTCGGCGCTGACAAGACAATTCCTGCGAGGAGCGCAGGCATCATCAAGCTTCGCATTCGGAACGTTGCTGGCATTGTTCATCTCCTGAAAGTTATGACTCCGATTGCGTGTGATGTCACCGGCCGGCTCAATTCACACACCTTGAAAAAGGCGCGTTCAGCGTAGCGTTGACTCCTTTTGCAAATCATTACCTTTGCATTTCCCGAGCCACTGTGGAATGTGTATCAGCTTCGCGTTTTAGTCGGGAGTTGCAATAGTTCGAAATACGATCTGCAGTCTACCGGCGGACGTTCGCGTGGATGGGCCAGGATCCCGGATTCAACGTCAAGCCGGTGATCCGGCCACCAGATTCTTCGAACCGGACAACATCGCGCGCCGGCGACTGGACGATGAACAGACCATCTCGCGCCGCCGTGAGCCGGTACTTCCTGCCCTTGTCAAAATAGATTCTGCCCTCGCCGTTGAGTACAGCATTGAGAGATCCTGCTTCAACGGTCACCGTCAGTTCATTCCCTCCATGGAACTCGTAAGTGCCGGAGTATCTGCTGAGTTTGCTGGCATCGGGTTGCGGCTCGAGCGGAGCGGGTACGGCCGGAATATCAGGAATGCTGCTGAGTACCGCGTCCCACGCGAGTTCGGAAGCAATCACACCCAGATCCACGTTCGAGAGCGACCTGTTCTCGACCTCATCCGTGGTTACGGCGTAAAGTACGTCGCCGTCTTCTTCGGTCGCGAACGGCTGGATCGCGCGGTTCATTGACCCGTGCACCTGGACCGCCAGGCGCCGCAGCGCCCAGAAGGGCATCTTCTGATTCGTGACTACAAGCGTCAAGGTAGTGTTGCCGGTGGGGCCCCCTTTTTTGCCCCCAATACTTCCGCCGATAGGTGCAAATGCTTTCAGCTTGTCAGTGATCGACGGGCAGCCGGTGGCAATCGTGTTCCGCCCGCATCTGACGACCCGTCCGTTACGGTCGACGATTGTTCCCAGCGCGTTGACTACCGTAAACACGCCGATCTTTGTCGGACCGATCGTGCGAAACGCCCCACCTTGTCCCGAATGAGACCACTCGGCGTATTTGTCGGCGCCTTTGCCGCGCAGGTAATACACGCCTGCATGGCAAACCGTCCCGCCCCGCGCGCGCCCAGAGGAAACACCCCAGTCGCTGCAGACCGCAGCGCAGCTTTCCCCAGGCGGTCATCTGGAGTAATGCGACTATACCTGCGGCCACCGACATCGTATATGATTGCCCCGACGACTCCCGCGATGAAATCGACGTTGCCTTCCTCCGCCATCAATAGCGCGGCCAGCAGCACCCGCCTGCCCTAGGCCGCAACGCGCCCACGGATGATACGCGCGCATGGAAACATACCTGCGCGCTGCAGCGTGGCGCGCGAACGTACGTTCGCTTGCCCACATCGCGCTCCCGGCGTGCGCCCCGACTCGCAACAGAGCCGCTTGAGTTCCTGAACGAGATAGCTGCCGAATCCTCGTCGCTGCACTGCCGCATTCACTTCCATGAAGAGATCGGCGTAGGGGTGATTGTAATGTGTCAGAAACCCACCGGTGGCGACAATCTCGCCACCGAGTTCAAGTCCCCAGTCACCCACGGGCTCAATTGTGTGATGGAATGCTTGCGTCCGCTCGGCAGCGTTCAGACCGCGCACGGTTGCGCCGTTTGCGCGCAGCGAGGTCGTGTGCCCATCGGCGAAGAGAAGGGTCTCGCTCGAAAGGTCCTGAGCGCAATCAAACAGCAAGCAGGTAAGCAACGAGTCGTTCGTCTGTGCCTCGATCGTCCGGGCACCGCTCGCCGCAATGAGCAGCCGACAGAGGGAAAGCGCAGCGCCGCGAGCCGCTGGTGTGACGAAGAACTCCTTCAGGATGTCGTGCGCCTCCCCCGGCGGTCCACCGACCGAGCCGTAGCCGACGACGACGCCTCCGACCGTAAGCAGATACGAATCCGTGAACCCGCGGGCGTGCCAGGAGTCGTGAACGATCTGGCAGCTCATCGCGCGGCGATAGTCTTCGCGCAACGCGAGGATATCATCGACTGGGACTCGGACGACCTCCAGGCGCGGCTGCGTCAACAGAGTTTCTCACCTCTATGGCTGGTGTCGGCAAAGTTATGCGGCAAATGATCGGGTTTGCATTGGACGAAGTTTGTCTTCGTCACTTGAACCCGGACAGACCGCGTTTTTGGACATCGACGGAGGAAAAACGTGGCAAGCCTGTCAGCGGCGAGGGTGCATCTGCTGCACCGGTGTGCACTGTAAATCCGCGCCGACGGTCAACGCTCCCGAATAGGTCGTCTTCACCTCGGCGACCGCTGCGTCCAGATCGAAAGAACCGATGTGGCCGAGAATTAACCGCCCGACGCCCGCGCTCTGTGCGATGCGGCCGACCGTAGCGGGCGAGGCGTGGATTGGGTTGGTTGTGCCCGCTGCAATGGCGAGGTGCATGATCAGCACGTTCGCGCCGCGCGCGAAATCGATGAAGCGCGGGTTCGTACCATTCTGGTCGGAGCTGAACACGACTGTCAGGTCGCGCGTTTTCACGCGGTAGGCGAGTGCCGGGATGTTACCGTGCGGAATGCCGAGCGCCGTCACCGTCAGCCCGTCTTTGTCGTACACCGTTGTCGGCTCCGTTTTCGAGACGTCAACGATCCCTGGTTCAAGCCGCACGCCGCCGCCGAGGCCGGGCACGCCCACGCCGGGCGGCGGCGGTCCGCCGAGCGTCGTACCTAGTACCTGGAACGCGCCGTCCTTGCTGTCGAACAGCCGGCTCAAGAATACCGGCAGTGCCGGCACAAGGTCGTTTCCGGACGGGCCGACGATCGGCAGTGGTTCCTTGCGCGTGCGCGTGCTGAGCCACATCAGCGCCGGCAGGTCCGATACGTGGTCGGGATGGAAATGGCTAAGCGCGATCAGCGACAGATCGGCGAGCTTCGCCTGCGCCTGACCGTAGCGCAGGAACGCGCCGCCGCCCAAGTCGACCAGCATCTTCGCCTGCGGCCCCACCCAGAGCAGATAGCTGGTCGAGGCGCGCTCGCGGTTTATCTCCGGGCCGCCCGAGCCCAGTATCTGCACCGAAAGCGGATTGGCGGCACAGGATTGCGCCGTCGCATTCGTAGAAAGCAAAACCGTTACCAGCATGCACAGCAACGAGATTCGCATATTGTTCCTCAGTTTTCCGGACAGGGCCCGGGCCGACGAAGTCCCGACCCGTCACTGCACACGTATCTGCTGGATCATGCCGTGCTCGATGTGCGACCGCCCATCTGGTGCAGTCGCCATACAGGCCAGCACGTACTCACCTTGCGTCAGGTTTGCCGCGAAGAAAACTTTCATCCCCGGCGCTATCGCTGCGATGCCGCCTACCCCTGTAACGAGGCTCTCGAACGCCGGCTGCGGTTGACTTGCCTCGTCGGGTCGCCGCGCGCGCTCTGGATTCAAGGCGAGCCGGACTTCCTCCAATGTCTTTCCCTGAGCCAGCTTCAACATTACGAGGTCGTGCGGCTGCTTCCCGGCATTTTCGACGCGAATCGTGTGCTGGCCCGCCTTGAGCGGGGCTTCGAGCGCGAACGCAAAGTCCATGAGTCGGATGCCTGCGCTCGCAACGGGAGCTGCGGTCTGCCCGGCCACATCCGGGCTCGCGGCACGGACTACGAAGGTCGTGAACTCTCCCTTCGAAAAGTGCGGCGTTCCGCCGGCATCCTCGACGGGGCAAATCCAGACGTAGCTGCCGGGCTCGAGGTCCTGCGTCACGTTGGACGAGCCCCCTGGTGCAGCGCCGCCGGGACCACCGAAACGCGTCACCCATGCCGGGCGCGGCCCCGACGTGCGGATGGCCTCGGCGTAGGCGTCGACGAGCTCGGACACCGTCCGTCCGGAGTCCAACCGCACGATGTGCGCGTAGTGGATGTCGTTGCCGTTGTTAGCGAAACGGAAAGTGGTCCAGCCCGCGGGGAGGGTATCGGGTGCCTGGAACTTGTAGTCGGCGGTGGAGAGCTTGACGACGTTCGGCGCAGTGCTGGTCAGGGGCGCTTCCTGCTCGCTCTTACAAGATGGCAGGGCGACGATAAACGCGATGAAAAGAGCTTTGAGAGTCGGTTGCTTCATGGCATTATCCTGTTCAAAATGCGGTGGAGAGGCAACCGTTTCCGAAGATCGCTCGTCGGCTTCAACGAGTGTCAGGGTGCCCGGCAGGGAATTGAACACGTCCATTTGGGCAATCAAGCGTCACTCCCAAAGTTTCGCTCGGCGCCCGCACTACTGAAACATGCACGTCGGCGTGTTCCAGAAGGGCACGAATTGAGTCCGCTGACGGTGACAAACGTCAGTCCGACAAGCGTGCATCCGGGCGGGGCATCAGCGGAAGGGTGCGGCCCGCTCGGATCCCATTGAATGAAGAACGGCAGTAGAAGGCGCGAGTAACTCGAGATACCGACCGGGTCCCAGGGCAATGAGTGCGTTTTGTGTACCACGCCCAGGATGAATGCCCCCAAAGGCGGCGATCAATCCCGTCGCCTCACGAAGTTTTGCGCCGTACACAGGTCACGAGTATGCAAGCGCGTCGCGGTCGATGCAGGCGTGCGGAACGCGCGCGGCGGTGAGAATCTCATGGATGTCGACGAGCACCGTGGACTTGCCAGCGCCAACGGTCTCCGAAAGCATGGGTACAGGAATCTCGGTGCTATCATCCATATAAATGTCCCTGACCGACCACTGCTGAAACGCGACGCAGATCCCTGATGTCGCGAGCGTCCGTTTCAACGACAGGAGAGGATGCCTCGCCTCCCATCACTATTTGTCCGGGGCCATGCCGATTGTGGCGTTATAGACCTTTCACCCGGCACGCAACCAACAAGAGACCAAACCCAAGAATCCACGACCAGGTCGCAAATGGCTGAGGAACTCTGGCGAGGCCGAAGTGCGCGACAAGCGCAATCACGAACAGGACAAGCGAGATAATCCAGACTGCCGTGGTTGGAGCGCTGGCGGAATTGCGCATTGCAGATCCTTTGGTGGGTTAAAAAGAGAAATCGCTAGTCACCGGATGCAAGGTACAGCACTAATGCAGCGGCGGTCAGTGCGCCGCCGCTTATGAGCGGTCGATCTTCCGCTTTCAGGTTTTTCGCCGGCTACCGGCCACAACCAAAGGAATGCCAGCAATCACGGCAATGCCCGCAGTGATTGGAGTAACCGCTCGAGTATCCTGGTCACTTCGTCGGTGAAGAAGATCACAACCGGCGGCACGTTTCGGTTCAACCACAAGCTTCTGTACATCGCCAACTCACTGGTCGACCACCGAAATGGACTTGAAGAAACCGATGACGGTCTCTGGTCGATCTACTTCAACACCGTACTCATTGCCACGCTGGATGAGCGTGATTACATCATCCGTGGGTAACCCCGAAAGTGTTACCTATGTTGCTGGACATTTGTGTTACCTATCT
>JBKJRW010000176.1:0-5773 GCA_046593165.1 Gemmatimonadaceae bacterium | reverse complement strand
CACACAGGACGGCTTTTTCTCCGCGAATAACTTCATCGACAACACGTTCGATGTCGCGACCAACAGTCGACAGCCGTCCACGAAGTTCGAAGGCAATTTCTGGGATGCGTACAACGGCTACGATCTGAATCGTGACGGAGTGGGCGACGTACCTCACCCACCAGTTCGTTTGTTCTCCATGATTGTTGAGCGAAGTCCGCAGGCGATTGTGCTTATGCGAAGTGCGCTCGTCGCGCTTCTTGACGCGGCTGAGCGTGCTCTGCCTTCTCTCACTCCGGAATTTTTCGTCGATCCCAGGCCGTCAATGAGGAAGCTCAGTTGATTGCGATTCGGGATCTCCGCAAGCGCTTCGGTGCTCTCAACGTGCTTCAGGGAATCGACGCAGTGATCCCGGCGGGGCGCGTAACCGGCATTGTCGGTCCCAACGCTGCGGGGAAGACGACGCTGATAAAATCGATCCTGGGGCTGACACGCGCAGACAGCGGCAGCGTCGAGGTAGATGGTGTGAGAGTGAATGGTGACGAGAGCTATCGCAGGCGCATCGGATATATGCCTCAGATCGCCCGCTTCCCTTCGAATCTCACTGGACGCGAACTGCTCTCGATGCTTCGCGATCTTCGCCCGGATGCCGCGGAGGTAGACGAAGAGCTGATCGCGAGTCTGGGTCTTGCCCAGGAGCTTTCTAAAAAACTCAACAATCTGTCGGGAGGTACAAAGCAGAAGATCAACGCCGTTGCCGCGTTCATGTTCAAGCCAGACCTGCTGATTCTCGACGAACCGACTGCTGGACTCGATCCGCGTTCATCGAGCGTTCTGAAGGACAAGATCCTTGCCGAGCGGGGTGAGGGGCGGACGTTCATCATCACGTCGCATTTGATGTCGGAGGTCGAGGAGCTGGCGGACGAAGTGGTATTCATCAGCGATGGCAAGGTGCGCTTCAGCGGGTCGGTCAGTCAGATCAAGGATCTGACGCGTCAGGCGAATCTCGAGCGTGCGGTTGCAGAGTTGATGGAGCGGGGTGCGGCGGCATGAGCGCGCCATTGCCGATCGTGATGAAAGCGGGCATCTGGCAGGTTGCGAAGCCGCAGATTCGGAACGTCGTGCGAAGCAGGTGGCTGCTCTGTTACGCCGCGTTTTTTCTGCTCGCGACGGAGGGGCTTCTTCGCTTCACCGGCGGCGACGCCAGGACGCTGCTCAGCCTTGCGAACGTTGTGCTGTTCGTGGTGCCGCTCGTCACGGTTGTTTACGGGACAATCTACCTTTACAACAGCAGGGAGTTTATCGAGCTGCTTCTCGCGCAGCCGCTGAAGCGACGAACTGTGTTCGCCGGGCTGTATCTGGGTCTCGCAATTCCGATAACGTCGGCGCTGGTTGCGGGTGTATCGCTTCCGTTCATCGTGCATGGTATCAGCATCGAGGGGCGGGCCCCATTGGCGACGATGCTCGTCGGCGGGGGTGCGTTGACTCTGATCTTCACCGGTATCGCATTCTGGATTGCACTTCGGTTTGAAGACAGACTCACCGGGCTTGGTGCGGGAATGGCGATATGGCTGCTGCTCGCGCTGGTGTACGATGGAGTGATGCTCTTTGTGGTTGCGTTGCTCTCGGACAGTTCAATCGAGAAGTCGCTGCTCGTGGCGTCGCTTGCCAATCCAATCGACCTGGTAAGAATCGCGCTTCTGTTGCAATTCGACATAGCCGCGCTTATGGGATACACGGGCGCAGTATTCACGCGGTTCTTCTCGGGAGCGACTGGGCTCCTGGTGATCGCCGCCGCGCTGACGATGTGGATTGGAGCGCCGCTTGCTGTTGGACTGGCTGCGTTCAAGCGAAAGGATTTCTGATTCACCAACCACCGCGCCTCATGCTGAGCGGGGCGGCCAACTATCAAAGAGGAAAGAATGCACCAGAAGAATAAGTTGCGTACGGTCGTCACCGCGGTGTCGATGGTCGCCGCGGTTGTCATCGCCGGATGTTCGAGCGAGAAGAAAGAAGGTTCGGAGAACGAGTCAGAGGAGCACGCGGCAACACCAGCGGCGTCAGGCGGTGCGGCGAGTGCCGCAGCAACCGGCGACACGATAATGATAGAAATGTGGACTGACGGTGCCGGGAACTACTACAAGCCGAACAAGATCGAGGCGCATCAGGGCGACGTGCTTCGCTTCGTGCTAAAGGTCGGCGTGCACAACGTCAACTTTCTGCCTGACTCCAATACGATCAAGACGGGCCTGCCACCGGCAAGCGAGATGCTTCAGTTGCCCGGGCAGACGTACGATCTGGTAGTGTCGATGCAGCCGGGTCACTACTACTTCCAGTGCGATCCGCACGCCGCGCTTGGCATGAAGGGACGTCTCGAGGTGGAGGAGGAGGACTAGCGCCGTGGAGCGCTTCGTTCGCTGGTTCATCAAGTCGAGTCTGACGTGGCTGGGCAGCGGGGTCATCCTTGGAGTCGTAATGGCGGCGCATCCCGGCTGGATTATTTACCGGCCGGCGCATGTGCACATGAACTTGTTAGGGTTCGTGTCGATGATGATTTTCGCGGTAGGCTATCACGTTCTTCCAAGGATTGCGGGGGCGCCGCTTCGGTGGCCGGGACTGGGCATCGTTCACTGGGGTCTCTCGAACGCGGGCCTGGCTCTGATGGTGGCCGGGTTCTTCGCGGTGCCGAATTTTCCGTCGATCGGAAGAGCGGTGCTCGTCGTCGGAGGGTTGTCGGCGGCGAGCGGTGCGTTCTGTTTCATCGTCAATATCTGGAGAACGATTGACGTGGCCACGGTGCGTGCCGCGAATGCGGAGATGCGGCTTCGGAAGCCGTTGCCGGTGACGGAGGGAATCGTATAGCTCTCGCTTCATTTGAGAAGCGGCACTGGAAACACTTGTCACGAGTGAACGGCCTGCGCTGGGCCGAACTCTTGCACCCATACTCGGCAGAGCGGAGTTGTTCGCAGCGTTTTGCACGAACGTTGGGGCCACCTCGCAATTGCACGGGGGTGTTCGATGGCCAGATCAAGTGCGATCAGTATTCGGATGCGGGCTTTGCTGCCCGCCCGGGCAGTCGTCATTCTCACGAGCATCTGCGTACTAACCAGCTGCTCTCCTGGTGCCGGGTCCGGCGGAAAAGCCGAAGAAGTGGCCACGGCCGATGCATCTGGAACGGATGACACGTCGGCACAGAATCTCAATGCCGGCCGGGAGATATTCCGCTTCGACACATTCGGCGACGAACAATTCTGGACGGATACGCTTCACATGGAACGCGTCGTCCAGAAGAGCGTGGATCCAACAACGGCACTCTCGGTTGGGCTCAAGGTCGACATGGATGCGCTGCCACCTGAAGTGGTGAAAGGCGTTAAGGACGGAACAGTCGACCTCAAAAGTCCCGCCACCACGGTGGCACTTCTCAAACTGAATGCAGTCGTTGGACTCAAGGGAACGGTCGAAGGCGTAAACGGAAAAGATTCGTTGACGCGCCTGGGTGTGACATGCGCATTGTGCCACTCAACGGTCGACGACGCATTTGCAAAGGGCATCGGCCACCGCAAGGATGGCTGGCCGAATCGCGATCTGAACGTTGGCGCTATTATCGCCCTCTCCCCGGCTCTCTCGGCGGCACAGAAAGCGGTCTACAGTTCATGGGGGCCGGGCAAGTACGATCCACGCTATAACATCGATGGGAAGAACACCCCACTCGTCCTGCCACCTGCATATGGGCTCGCGCAGGTGAGGAACGAGACATATACCGCTGAAGGGCCGATGTCATACTGGAATGCCTACGTCGCCGTGACTCAGATGCATGGACACGGGAATTTTGCCGATGCCCGGCTGGGAATTGACATTCGGCAAAGTCCCGACATGGTGACTTCCAAACTTCCCGCATTGCGCGCATATCAGCACAGTCTCGTCGCTCCGTTGCCACCGGCGGGAACGGTAGACGTCGCGGCGGCAGCGCGCGGTCGCGAGGTGTTCGATCGTAGTTGTGCTTCGTGCCACGTCGGCGGGAATGGCAGCGACAACGATTCCGGAATTCTTCACGCGGCGTCTGAAACGGGAATGAATCCGGACTACGCGGCACGTACCGCCAACAAGAAATATCGGACCACGCCGCTTCGTGGGCTCTGG
Source organism: Gemmatimonadaceae bacterium (assembly GCA_046593165.1). Taxonomy (GTDB): domain Bacteria; phylum Gemmatimonadota; class Gemmatimonadetes; order Gemmatimonadales; family Gemmatimonadaceae; genus UBA4720. Next base: position 1,654 of record JBKJRW010000176.1, on the reverse strand, counting down.
CAGCATCCGCCGTACTTCCACGATGGAAGCGCGGCTACGCTCGCGGATGTGGTCAAGCACTACAATTCGGTTAGACGCCTCGGGTTAGGCGACGCACAGCAGCGCGATCTCGTGCAGTACCTTCGGTCGTTGTAGGCTGTTGCCTTCAGGAGCAGGCGAGTCCGATTCTTTGGAAACCGTCAGCACCCGGCGGGTCTTTATCGCCCGCGCGTCGGTGCTGTCACTTGCTATTCCCGGTGTCGGCGCGGCACTGGCGGCGTGTTCCCCTGGCCCTGACCGCGGGTCCGATACAACTGCATCGGCAGGTGCGGCAAGAGGGCCCGCGTCTGCAGGCGATTCGATGCTGCATCGCAACTCCGACAGCAAGCTCGATTCATCGCTGCTCAAGGGCAGAACTCGTGGAAACACCTCTGCGACGGGAGCAGCAGCAAATGTGGGAGAGGCGGCTTTCCACCGGTTCGACCCGGCACTTCCTCGATTGACGCCCGGTGGACTCAAGCTTCACTGGCATGCCCGCGAGGAGCTCATTCGCATTTCCGACGATACCGTCGTTGCAGCGTGGACATTCGAAGGCACTGTTCCCGGCCCGACAGTCCACTGTCGCGTAGGTGACACCGTCGAGTTTACGCTCACCAACGATGTCGATGTGCCGCATTCAATGGATTTCCACGCAGCACAGATCGACCCCAAGACTGCATTCAAGTCTGTCCCGAAGGGACAGTCGGTCACCTACACGTTCAAGCCGAAATGGGCGGGCGCGTTCATGTATCACTGCGGCACAGCTCCCGTCCTGATGCACATAGGATCGGGAATGTACGGCGCCATCATCGTGTCACCGCGCGAACCACTCCCTCCAGCAAAGGAATTCGTTCTCGTTCAGAGCGAGTTCTACCTGGCCGATCAAGCCAACGGGTTTCGAGCGTTCGACTACCAGAAAATGCTGTCCACATTGCCCGACTTCGTGACGTTCAACGGGCGACCGAATCAATACATCCAGGATCCGATACGAGTAAGAGTGGGTGACCGCGTGCGCTTTTGGGTTGTGAACGCGGGGCCGACCCATCCCTGCAACTTCCACGTAGTCGGAGAACAGTTCGACACGGTTTACCTCGGCGCGCCACCCGGTTCACCGCTTCGCGGAGTACAGACCTGGGACGTCCCTCCTGGCGGCGGAATGTGCTTCGAGCTTGTCTGCGACGTGCCCGGTGAATTCCCGTTCGTCAATCATGGATTTGGGCATGGGCAGAAGGGGTCGATCGGCTTTCTTGTAGTCGAGTCCTGAACTGATGCTGCGGCTCGCCTAAAAACGCTCTCCCTGTTCTTCGCGCTTCTGGCTTCCCGCAGGCCGGATGCGTGACCACATGGTGTGAAAGAACAGTCCGATACCGGCGATCTGCGCGAACGACGAAAGAATCACGAGCCAGCGCAACAGCGTCGCGTCCGAGGAAATGCGCGAGAGTTCGCCCGCAAGACGCGCCGCGGTGCCAAGAGCAAGAAGCCAGTATGCGACCCCCGCCATGCGCGGTTGATATCTGATGTCACTCTTCTCGGGTCTAGGGAAGAGCCACAAGGCAACTCCCAGAATCATCATCATGATGAAGCCGACGAGAATCGCATGAGTATGCGCGCTCACCAGATACGGCGACGGGTAGGC
>JBKJRW010000063.1:0-10578 GCA_046593165.1 Gemmatimonadaceae bacterium | reverse complement strand
GGGTTCAACGATTTTGTCGCCGGAGTTGCCGGATCTGTTTTCGTAATCGCCGGTGGTTTCGCCTTGAATGGCTTTGGCGTTTCCGCGCTTGCGATTGGATCGGCGCTGGTTGCGTTTGCCCCGATTCCCTTCCTCCTGCTGAGAAACCGCGACGGGTAACCCTGCGACGTTCCGGCGGCCTTCACCTTGCGAAACCGGCTGTCATGATGATGCGTTGGGTTTTACCAGACGCTGATACTCGGGATGTTGCTCGACGACGGCGGCGATGAACGGGCATTGCGCGACGACAGTCAGATTTTCCTGGAGTGCAAAGTCGAGCGCGGCTTTGGCGAGAGACTGTCCGATTCCCTGGCCTTCGTGCGGCTCCGGCACCTTTGTATGAGTGAACGTTATTTCGTCGCCCTGTCGAACGTACTCGGCAATGGCGAGCCTTCCGCTGACGGAGGTTTCGAAACGGTTTTCTTGTTCGTTGTGGCAGGTCGCGCCCGCTGATTCGTCGGTCATTGTCGTTTCCGTGAATGGACGATCCCTTTTTAGGCGAAAGCCGGGCCAACGGTGAGTTGGGGAGATGTGAGATATATGGGAGACATCGTTGCGGACGCGACAGCAAAGAATAGGGTTTTCGTCATTCGCAACAATGTCTCTCCGGACTCCCCAAAGATCCCAGCGTATCCCTGCTCGGTTTTTGTTTTGTGCTGCTCTTCGTCATCAAGCTGATACGACGGGGAAGTACGCGGGTTTAGCGTCCGTCGCGCGAGCGCGGAAAACATAGAGAACAACATCGCGTGTCAGGTACGCCGCGCAGCGCGCCGCACCTGACACGAGCTACTCGCAGCCGCAATCCGAGCCGCACCCGCCGGCCTTCCGTGCGCGCGCCGCTGCGACCGCGCGCCAGGCGCGGGTGGCGAGATAGGTCAGCGCGCCGATGACGAGAACCATCACGACGATGGTTTGTGCGACGGGACTCACGCGCCCCCTCCCAGACCAAGCGCGAGCCCGCCACGATACACCACGAATGCGGCGGCATACGCAAGCACCAGCATATAGGTGAACTGCACTGCTGCCCACCGCGCGCCAGTCCATCCACCACCGCACTCGCGGATCGTCACCGCCACGGTGCTCGTGCACATCAGCGCGAAGACGTAGAACGCCATGAGTCCCAAAGCGACGAGCGTCGTGTACGCAGGTGCGCCGTGCGCATCGCGCTCCGCGCGCAGCCGCGCTGCAAGCGTGCGCTGAGTCCCATCGGCGCTGGCAGTGGCTGGGTCGACGCGGTAGATCGTCGCCATCGTGCTGACGAATACTTCGCGCGCCGCAAACGAGGACAGGATCGACACGCCAATCTTCCAGTCGTAGCCGAGCGGCCGGACGGCCGGCTCGATCGCGTGGCCTACGCGACCGAGAGCCGAGTGGGAGAGCCGCGCATCGGAGGTGGGCGCGTCGCTTCGCGGATAAGTCGAAAGCGCCCACAGCACGATGGACACGGCGAAGATCACCGTGCCCGCTCGACGCAGGAAGGTGCGAACGCGCTGCCACGCGGCGATCATGAGCACGCGTGGACGGGGCATCGAGTAGGGCGGAAGTTCCAGGATCAACGCCCGCGTGGGCGACCGCAACAGAGTGCGTCGGAAGATCATCGCCATCACTAACGCGCCCACGGTGCCGAGCAGGTACATCGCGAGCAGCGTGATGCCCTGGAGGCTGCCGAATCGCAAGACGGTGATCGCGGGGACGAACGCGGCGATGAGAAGCGTGTACACGGGAAGTCTCGCCGAACAGCTGATGAGGGGCACGACGAGGATCGTGGCGAGTCGCTCCTTTGGCTCCTTGATCGTGCGCGTGGCCATGATCGCTGGGACTGCACAGGCGTAGCCCGAGACGAGCGGGATGAAGCTCTTTCCGTGCAGACCGAGGGGGCGCATGAAGCGGTCCATGAGGAACGCGGCCCGCGCCATGTAGCCGGTGTCTTCGAGAAGGCCGATGAGCAGGAAGAGGAACGTGATCTGCGGCAGGAACACGACTACGCTTCCCACGCCGGCGATGACGCCATCGACGATCAGGCTTTGAAGGTCACCGGCGGGCAAGGCGTACGTGACGAGCGCACCGAACGAATCGAAGAGAGTCTGAAGTCCGTTCATGAGTGGTCGCGCCCAGGTGAACATCGCCTGGAAGACGAGCGCCATCACCGCGAGAAAGATCAGCGGACCGCCGACGCGATGCAGCACTACTCTGTCGATCCGGTCACTCGGTGTGCGCGCATCCCGTGCCGTGTGCACTACGGTGCGCGCGATTACGCCTGACGCCCACGCATACCGCGCGCCGGCATCGTCGGTCGGCGAGCCGTCGTGCGGGGCCTGGCCGAGCAGGCCAGCAGGAAGCGGAAGCGTCTGCGCGCGCGCGATTACACGTCGCAGGTGCTCCACGCCCTGCCCGCGTGCTGCCGCGAGCGGCACTATAGTAACACCGAGCTCACCAATCAGGCCGGGAATGTCCACGCGGATGCCGGCCGCTTCGAGACGATCGATGCGATTGAGCGCGACGATTGTTGGAAGCCCCAGCTCGACCACCTGACTGACGAAGAAAAGATTTCGCTCGAGATTCTCGGCGTCGACAACGACGACAATCACATCGGGGAGCGCCACTGACTGCGCGTGCCCGAGCAGGACGTCGCGCACTATGACTTCGTCGGGAGAGTCGGGGGTGAGACTGTAGCAGCCCGGAAGGTCGATGACCGAGACGCGCTGGCCATCCGCGATGTACTCGCCTTCGACTCGCTCGACGGTGACGCCGGGAAAATTTCCGACGCGTTGGCGAAGACCGGTAAGTGCGTTGAAAAGAGTGCTCTTGCCGGTGTTGGGATTGCCGGTGAGCGCAACGCGGAGCGCGTGCGGCTTCGTCTCGCTCGCATCGAGCGTCGTAAGCAGCGTTGCTCTTACCGCCGATTCACCGCGCACGGCGACGATTGCTCACGCAGTGACGGGTGACGCGATGATGGCCATCGCGATTGCCGGGTTCAGCGCGAGGCGCGACCCGCAAACGTCCAGCAGGATGCCATGCCGCCGATCGACAATCCGGACGTGCGCTCCCTCGAACACGCCGAGGACGCGCAAGCGAGACGCCTCTGCGAGCGGGCATCCGAGCCTGAGGATGAGCGCGCGCGTTCCGATGGGAAGCGCGAGCAAGGGACATGGCTGCTTACAGGGAACGGGGCATGAGACGTCGCACTGTGCCGCTTTGCTGTTCGCGCTGGATGCGTGTGGGGCGAACCATCGGCGGGCGGAGCGCAGCAGTGAGAGCACGCGAGTCGTGAGAAAGGGGAGTCAATTGATCGTGATTGTGTGAAGTGTAGACGCTCGTTGACTGCTTACAATAGGGTGCACTGGAGGTATTTGTAGGGGATTGCCCGATGCGGACGACACCATGCTGCGACGTGCTTCCGCACCGCCAGGGAGAGCCAGTCCGCCTGCTGGCTCAATATCGATATGGGTGACACATTGCCCGCCATGCTAAAGTGGCGCTTTCTGCCCGCTGTTGCAGTCTTCCCTGTTCTCCTCTCGGCGCAACAGCGCGGCCCAATGCCGAGCCCGGCCGGCGCGGCACCCGGATTCGTTCTTGAATCCTGGACAACACGAGATGGACTTCCGGTCAACACCATCAGCCGCGTAATGCAGAGCAAGTCCGGCTATATCTGGCTCGCGACATTTGATGGACTCGTGCGCTTTGACGGTATTCGCTTCACTACATTTACCACCGGTAACAGCGAAGGGCTTCCGAGCAACAGGATAGTCGACATCGTCGAATCCGGCGACGGCGCCCTTCTGCTGACGACAGAACTGAATCAGCCGGTGCGTCTCCAGAATGGAAAGTTCACGTCGAGGGTGCACCACCCACCCTGGTATCCCCTGTCTTCTCGTTCTCGACGAGCATCCGCCGACCGGCGAACGGTTTGATATTACGAATTCGAACGTGCCGACAGGCTTTATCGTCTCACCATTCAACGTCCGCACCCTTGCACAAGCGGCGCTCCGGCTACTGCCCGCCCGAAAGCCGCTCCATAACGGGCTTTGCAACGTGGGGACAACAACGCAACAACCTGTTGGATATGCCCGTCTGAGCCTTAAAACGGACTATGTCGAAGGTACGGAATTCGTCCCGACCGCCGTCCTTGGACCGATTGCGGTACCCGGCTATTTCGACGTTACGAACTCGCAAATCTTTTTCGGTGGTGCGGGAAACGTGACGTTCGATAACCTTCGCGTGGTCGCATACAATCCCAAGTCATAACGCGTGGTGACCGCCTCACCCTTTGGGTGACAGGAGCCCCTCGTGATGGAGCGGCGATGGGCTCCCGCTGTTTCCTCGAGGGAGCCGCATCTCCCCGGCGCGTGTCTCCTCATGAGGGCGCGAGCTAGGGCGATCACCAGTTTCAATAATTAGGTTGACCTCTCGGCTATGTTCACTTCGACGCTGGTCGCTGGGCCCCTCACTGTCCAGAAGACGTGTGCGCCCGGGGCGAAAGCTTCGGTAATCGTACGCGTCGCGCCTGGCGGAATGTCCGAGAGCCCGCCCAGGCCTGTGAATGGATGTGTTGTCCCATCTGTCCTCTTCCAGGTGACGGCTTCCTCCATGGTGCGACCCTGATTGACCCGCGCCATGATGAACTCGTACGACTTCGATGTCTCGTTGACCACTCTGATTACCTGACGTCCTTTGCGCACGGGACCCGATAGCTGGATCCTGCCGTCGGAGGTGATGCGAGCCAGCACATCCGGTTGAGGCAACGCAACCTCCGGTGATCTGGACGGGATGACGGCAAGCTGCCGAAACATTCCCTTCAGCAGGTGACTGCGGTTCTTGTCTGCGCGCGCCGAGCCCACGTGACACACGAGCGCGTACGTCCCCGGCTCGAGAACCATCGTAGCGTTCGAGGTGCGTGGGGGATCTGCGGCAGCGGGCCCACCCAAGTCGACAGCCCATGGAGTCGGCTCGCCTCGGACCTTGGCCTTGTACCATTCGTCCACGGTTCTTCCAGGTTCGAGCCGCACGACCCAAAGCATATGAAAGGCCCGCGTGGGATCGTGATCTGGAGTTGCAGGAGCCAGATTTTCAGCCCTGACTTTTTCCGGATTGGTGAGACGCTCACCGACCTGGTGAAGGCGAAACGTCGTGAGGCCCGAGGGAATCGTATCGGACGCACGTAAAAAGAACTCGCCAGCGCTCACATCTACGACCCGTCCCGGAAGGCGCTCGGCAGATGGAGCCAGGCGACTTGCTTGCGCCAGGGAAACTGTCGCGAACAGCGAACATAATGGTAGCGTGGCGAGGAATAGAGTTTTCATACCGCTCCGGGAAGGTGACGCTTCTTTATATGGTACGGCCAGATCCGAGCGCGCGCCACGAGACGGTGGGGCTCCCGCTGCTGGTGCTCCTCCCGCGCCCGTTGCCCTGGTTGCTGATTCCACATCAGTACCGGTTCCGCCTGTGGCGGTGAATGAGAGTAGCGTGGTAGCTATTGGGCCGAAGGTGGACTCGCAGGCAGTTCGCGATTCGGTCCGGCGAGCTGTGCGCAGGGACTCGGCCAGAAAAGCTCTGGCCAAAGCCGATTCAGTGCGAAAGCCTCGGCAAGACGTTGTTGGTAAAGCGAGGCGCGCTGCAGCCGCGATGCTGGCAAATGCGAGTGCCCTCGAATCGTTTTTGAAGGGCGCAACCCACATGGGCGGCGTTCTTAACAGCAAAAGGAAGGGCGATCTACAGACGCAGATCAATGCGCTGCAGCCCTTCCTGGCACAGGCGGGTTTATCCTACGCGCAGTTCAAGGACATCGCCCGAGGATCTGGCGTCAATATTTTCGATGCGTACGGGCGCATAGTACCGGATGCGTTGAGGCAGTTCGCCTCAGGACCATAGAAGCATCGAGGACGCCGATCACCCACCTTGAGGGAGGCAGTAAAACTTACGTCTGGATGAGTCCGGCGGAAGATGGGACCGGCTTGGTGGGCGGCATAACGCCAATTAGACTGTCATCTTATGCTGCGAAGCGCACGCAAACCAGCTTTCGCTCACAACATAATTCCAATCTGACCCTGTCACGCCTTCGACCATGGCCACACCCACAGGCCAGAATCAATCGTCCAGCGGCTCCAGATTCACATCAGCGACACCGCCCGAATACCTCACCGTCACCGTCCACGGATTGCAGCACACCTCGCAATCCTCGACGTACTTCTGCATCTCCCCGCCCCCCGGATCGATCGATATCGACACCACCTCCGCACAATACGGACAAACCGCCGTCGCCTCCGTCTCGGCCCTACCATCGCCAAGCGGGAAATCCTCATCAAGCTCATCCGTCATAAAATCAAATAATTAGTAGCGTATTGATACATATCCCCTAACGGCGCGACCCTGACCTCCTCGCGATCGCAGCTCGCACCGTACCCGCCACAATCGAATCCCCGGCAATCGTCCAGTCTATCTTCTGAGACGTCACCGTCTGATCATCCTTCTTGTTGAAGAAAAGTATCGCCTTCACCGCCGGCTCTTTCGCGGCAACTTCATCCAGCGCCGCCCGATACCAGCCCGCACGATCCCCTCCAACCCCCAGCGACCCGAACTCGGCAATCATGACCGGCTTCCCAAACTTCTCCATCGCAGCGTACTTCTGCCCGAAAATCTCGTCGAACCGCCACCACTTGGACCAGTACGCGATCGGCCCATAGTTGAGCGCCCCAGTCGCAATCCAGTCAGCGTACTCATCGCCCGGGTAGTACAAATCCCAATACTCATACGCGACATGCGGCGACCACACCCAGATCACATTCGCCGCGCCAGCCACCCGGAAGCGATTAACCACATGCCGCCACGCGGCAATGTACTCCTCCTTCGAATTGTTCTGCGGCCCCCAGGGATACCTGTACGGATCGTTCATCTCATGCGCGAACCGTAGAAAAATTGGCCGACCGAAGCGCACCGCATCCTTCGCCCACTCATCTATATAGAAGTCATACCTGCCGCCTGAAACCGCCGACAACCCGTGAAGATCCCGCTGGCCCTTCAGCGGAAGCCCCGGACTGGACGCGTTCTCGAAATCATCCAGCCACGGCTCCCACGTGATCACCGGCACCGAACCCAGGTCCCATATCGCGGTTACAAGCTGCAACGGAAACCGCTGCACGGGCTTGTCACCCCACGCACTATAGAAATGCACGAGGGGAAACACGGTGCCGAGCGCATTTTCCAGCTCCACAACACCATCGAGCGTCTGCGGAATCCCGCCATCATACGCACCGAACAACACCCGGTCGGGCGCCTTCAAGTACCTCACACTATCACGATTCGGCGTAAACCACGCGAGCCCATCAGCCCGCCCCGATCCGGTAATGCGACGCCGAATCGAATGCTCCAACGCGCCAAACGCCGCCGCAGACCGCGCAAGCATCGAGGACAACGGACCCCTGGCATCACTGCTCGTTGCAGTAAGCACCGCAATCCCCGCGACCACACCCGCGAGAATCGCAACGACCACAAGCATCCTGTGCCGCGTCTTCAATTCGCCGCCTCAGACAATACATCACCCCCAATCGTCTCGACTGCCACAGCACTCCACGGCGCACTCTCATCCACACGAGTCGACTGCCACGCAGCACGCAACGCCCCAAACGCCATCACCACCGGCACGGTAGCAAATCCCACCATCCCCCAAACGGCCTGACTACTCAACGCCAGACCACCCTCCGACGTAAGCAGCCGCAACTCAGCCACATGTCCGAGCGTGACAAGGTATAAAAGGACGAGAACGATCTGCGGCAAAGCGAGCAACAGAAACCGGCCACGCACAGCCTCCTTCGCAGTCGGTATATATGGTATGTCGGTGCGCGTAATGGCGAAAACTGTCCCCGCAAGAAATATCGGCCACGACGCAATCTTCAACGCCAAACCGCGCCAATGCGTGCCGCGCTCGATCGCCGGATGACACAGCCACCGCTGAGCGAAGAAATAAATCGTCGCTCCAACAATACCGACCGGGCCAGCCCTGATCAGAAACTCCTCGAACTGCATTGAAGCCGGCTGTAGCCCAAACCATAGATACAAATACGGAAGCACGAGATACAGCAGCGTGGCCGGCCCCGACAAGTAGTACGTGCCAATGGTCGCATAGGAAAGCCGCTGCCTCCAGGAAAGCCTTCCAAACAACCTGGGCATCTCCGCAAACACCACCTCATACACGCCGCGCGACCACTTTAGCTGCTGCCGATAGAACGAACCAAGGTCCTCCGGCACCAACCCCCTGCTCACAACCTCCGGCACATACACGGATTTCCATCCAGCCGCATGCAGGCGAATCGCCGTGACGAGATCCTCGGCCAATCCAACACCGTGGCCACCAATGGATTCGAGAGAGCGCCGCCGAAACGTGCAATTCGCTCCAATCGCAACGGCTGCACCATGCCCATACAACCCCATCTGACTCGGACCATAAAACCCATACGTCTGCTCGGCCGCACCCGCCGCCGTGAACGATCTGTCCTGATTGTAGTACGCCTGCGATACCTGAACGAATCCGATATCGTCAGAATCGAAGTGGCCAAGTACGCGGTCCAGAAATTCCGGAAACGGCACGTGATCGGGGTCAAGCACGAGAACAAATTCCTCGGAAGTCAGTTCGAGCGCACGATTGATCTTTCCCGCTTTCGCGCCCGGCAGATCTATCAACTCGAGCCACTTCGCTCCATGCCGTGCAGCCAGATCGCGAAAGCGCGGGTCCCGTGTGTCATCCAGCAGATAAGTGGTGTGCGGATATCGTATCAGCGCGCACGCAGCGAGTGTCTTCTCGAACATCGCGAGCGGCTCACCGGGTGCACTCGTGGTGAATATCGCTACGCTCAGCCCCGCGGCCGTATCGCGTACAGGCGGCTTCCGAATAGCCAGATAGTTCACCCAGCCGAGCACTATGCGGCTGATGCCGTACCACACCGCGATCGAGAGCAACACGAACAGGGCGGGCTCCGCAACATGACTGGGGCGAAACCACCAGTCCACCATGCGGATCACAGCAGCGATGCCGATCCCTGCAAGTGCGCCGAGTATTACACGATGGCGCGTGTGGACATCTGCGGCTTCGCGATGCCGCCAGAGATCGCGTACGCCAGAATCACCGTGGGGCAAGACGCCAGGTCAGCTCAAGCGCTGCAGTGGTTGCCGAGTAGAACGATGTCTTCGAGTGCTCAGCGCGAATACCTATTGCTGCATTGGTAGAAATGGGACGATCTACCGAAGCACGCACGTTCCAGGGTTTGGAGTTGCGTTGGTATGTGGCCAGCACTTTGGAGGAAGGATTAGTTCCAGTCACGAACACCGGCGCGTCCTCAGTCGCGCGAACACTGTAGGCACCACCCAGGCGTGCAACAAAGCCGTGATCGTCGTAGGCCGTGACAGCGCCGATTACCGAATGAATTAACAGGTTCCGCGGTGTGTAGTAGGGCGAATAGTACGCACCGCCGATAATGCCGGACGGTGGACCGAATCCCGTTCGTTCGACGAACCGAAGTTCCTTCGTGTTCTGGTAGGACGCACTGTATCCACCCTGAAGCATGAATCCGCTCGAGCGAATCACCGGAGCCATTGCCCAGGCATAGGCACTGGTCGTGGAGTTGTCATCCGGAAATGCCTCGACCTGGAGCGCCGCCCTTCCAAGCCATCCCTTTCTGTCGAGGTCCACAGATGCCCCGGCTGCATTGGTCATCACACTGGATGCCAGACTCGCAGCTGTATGAAGGTAGGGCTGACGTTCAAACTGAACCCCGAGCCGTAGAAACGATTTCGGCCGGAATCCCACCGCAGCAACACCAGTCCAATCGGCACGGGAAGGAAAATCTCGTCGAAAGAAGCCAGCCTCCGCGAGCATGTCCACGTGACTCAATGGTGCTGACCCGCGAACGCCAACAGTCCCGGAGGCTGTGGCGATAGAGAACCAGCCCGGGCTCTCGCTGAGATCCTGCCGAAGTGATGCGGCTCCTCCCCGCAAATACGCGGACCACAGCGGAGTGAGATAGTAGCCGGTCTCGAGGCCACCTCCAAAGCGATACATCGGCTGATCGTCCTTCAAGCCAGAAGCCGCAATCCGAACCCAGGGCGCACTGAACCACCTGATCTCGTTTAACTGACGGCGCGTGTCCTCAAGCAACGAATCGAGCCCAAGTGCCTGCTCGAACAATCGACGCGCCGCCGTGAAGTCTCCCTCCCAGTACGCGATCGTTCCAAGCAGCGAGACCGCCTTCGCATCCACCGGAGATTTCTCGACGAGCGGAACGAGAACCTCACGCGCTCTGGGCAAATCCCCAGTCTCCATCAACATCCGCGCATAGTCGAGCCGCAACGTACCGTCGCCAGGATGCAGCGCGAGCGCCGAATCATAGAGCGCTCGCGCCCCGGCTAGATCCTTGTTCCAGTAGAGAGTCTGGGCATGCATGCGCGCGGCATCTCCGTCCTGGGGATACAACGAGCGATGCCTTCGAAGAACAGCGATGGCTTCAGAGAATCGGCCCGAATCCCGAAACCGCCCCGCTTCGATAACCGCCG
>JBKJRW010000104.1:0-5498 GCA_046593165.1 Gemmatimonadaceae bacterium | reverse complement strand
CGAGCGACGATCGTGAAAGAACTCGCGGACGATGTCTTCAAGGTCGTGGGCGTCGACAAGGATCTCGAGATTGCTTTGGAGCTCGAGCGCATCGCGCTATCCGATGACTATTTCAAGTCGCGCAAGCTTTATCCCAACGTCGACTTCTACACCGGGCTCATTTATCGCTCGATGGCGTTCCCGACAGATTTTTTCACTGTGTTGTTCGCAATCGCGCGCACATCAGGCTGGCTCGCTCAATGGGAAGAGATGCTGCTCGACAAGGAGCAGAAGATTGCTCGCCCGCGGCAGATATACATTGGACACCCGGAACGCCCGTACACTCCGACCATCGAGCATCGGCATTCCGGCGGCAACAAGCAGAAGGACGCGCTTAGAGCGTAACGCCAGGCGCGGCAGAGTCTCTAGAGCCGATCGAGAAGCGCCTGGAACCGGCGGTCGGTTCTGAGGGAATTGAGGTCGGAGTCGTGCTCGATCCACTCTCGATGCCCATAGCCCTTGTCGATCGCGCGCTCTAGACATTGCAGCGCGTCGTCGCGCCGCCCCTCGATTGCATATACGCAGGCCACATTGTACAGCAGCTGAGGATCCTCGGGGTCGATCTGCAATGAGCGCTTGGCCCAATCAAGCGCCTTATCTGTCTCTCCGAGATTGGACCAGATCGTGGCTCCAATGTTCAACGCTCGTGCGTCGTCAGGATTGATATCGAGCCACTTCTCGATGGCGCGCACCGCCCGGTGAGATGCCTTGCTGGCCTCGCCGATTCTGCCCTGCGCCGTATACGCGCTGGCAAGGAATGTCGTAGCGTGGTAATCGTCGGGGCGGAGGGCAGCCGCTCGCTCAAACAGAGGCGCTGCTTCTGATGACTTGCCCTGAGCGAGACAGGCTCGCGCATAGAAGTACGGCGCCTCGTACAGCTTCGGATCGAGCTTCATGGCGATCTCGAACTCCGCCTCGGCCACGTCGTACCGTTTGCTCAGCGAGTACGAGAGTCCTCGCGCCAGATGTGCTTCGGCCAGATCGGGATCGAGATCCAGTGCTGTCTGACTGGCCTTGTCGGCCTGCTTGAGGTTCGACTCGCGAGCGTCGAAGTACATGTAGAGGATCGAGCAGCAGTCAGCGATCCCCGCGTATGCGCGCGCGTAGTTGGGATCCACTTCGATCGCGCGCGTGAACATCTTGCGGGCAAACTCGAGACTCGTGCGGCGATGCTGGTGAAAGAACGTGCGTCCGCGGAGGTAATAGTCGTAGGCCTGCACGCTCTCGGTGGCCACTTTCTCGATCGCTTTTTTCTCGTCGTCGCTCAGAACAACCCGCAGCGCCTTCACGATGTTCTGCGCAATCTCGTCCTGAATGGCGAACACGTCTTCGATCTCGCGGTCGTACCGGTCCGACCAGAGCTGAAGTCCGTTGGCCACATTGATCAGCTGCGCGCTGACACGGATCTTGTTTCCCATCTTGCGCACGCTGCCCTCGAGCACCGTGGATACTTCGAGCTTTTTCCCGATCTCGCGAATGTCCTCGGTCTTTCCCTTGAAGGCAAACGTCGATGTGCGCGACGCCACTCCGAGGGACTTGATCTTGGACAGTGCGTTGATGATCTCTTCCGCCATCCCGTCGGTGAAGTACTCGTTGTCGGATTCTGCGCTCGTGTTGGTGAACGGCAGTACCGCGATGGACTTTACGGCGTGGGCGCCTTCGGGCACCGGCGTCGTGACGGGCGTCGTAATCGTCTGGAGAACGAGCGCCCTGGCGAATTCACTGGAGTCCGTAAACCGCGCAGCGGGGTCCTGAGCGAGAGACTTGGTGATCGCCAGGTCGATGTCCTCGGGCAGATCCTTCATCAGTCGACTCAGCACAGGCGGTGGCTCACTGAAGCGTTTATGCAGAACGGATTGCGCTGTCGGCCCTGTCCACGGACGTTCGCCGCTCAGCATTTCGTACAACACGCAGCCGAGGCTGTATTGGTCGCTTCTCCCGTCGATGTCCACTTCGCCTGCAGCCTGTTCCGGGCTCACATATGCGGGAGTTCCCACGACCATTCCCACCTGTGTGAGAGTGTCGGGGCCGGCCGCAGTCAGTGCCTTGCCGATGCCGAAGTCCATCACCATCGGCTGCCCCTCGTGCATCATGATGTTCTCGGGCTTGATGTCCCGATGGACAATCCTGTTGCGGTGAGCGTAATCCAGTGCGCCAGCCACTGCGCGCGCGATGCCCAGACTCTCATCGAGCGGGATCTGCTTGTCTCTGTTGAGTCGATCCCTCAGCGACTCTCCGTCAATGTACGGCATCACATAGTACAAAAAACCGCTCGCTTCACCGGAGTCGAAGAGAGGGAGGATGTTGGGATGATTGAGTCGCGCCGCAAGGCGGATCTCACGCAGGAACCTGTCATTTCCCAACGCGGATGCGAGGTCGGGATGGAGAACCTTGATCGCAACGTCACGGCCGTGCCGGAAATCCTCAGCGAGGTAAACGGTAGCCATCCCGCCGCGACCCAGCTCACGCTCAATTTTGTACCGATCTTCCAGGGCTTTGGACAACTGCTCGAACATCTACTCTCTTACCTCGGCGTCGTACGGGGAGAAAAAGCTACGGTCTGCGGGGGTGGTGAGCCAGTGACAGCACCGCTGTTTACGAGTTTCCGACGGTCCTACCTCCGGTATCCCGGCCCCTTCAAAGCCCGTCCCGGCAACGAACCGGTGACTTTGCCTTCCTCCAGAACAGGCACTCCGTTCACTATAACGTAGCTCACGCCGGTGGCGAGCTGCTGCGGCTGCTCGAACGTAGAGTTGTCGATAATGGTATTCGGGTCAAAGACGGTGATGTCGGCATACATCCCCGGCCTGAGCAGCCCACGGTCGCTGATAGCCACGCGCTGCATTGCAAGAGAGGTCATCTTCCTGATCGCGAACTCGAGCGAAATCACCGAATCCTGTCTCACATATCGTCCGAGGATCCTCGGGAATGTGCCGAAGCCGCGCGGATGACCGCGCTCACCCCAGCGGCCTAGGGAATCGGGACTGACGGCACCCGCATCCTGACCGACAGAAACCCACGGTTTCTTCATCGCCAGCCGCAGCGCTTCTTCGTTGAACGAAAAATAGATCGCGCTCGTCCGTCCACCGTCAGCTATGAGGAGGTCGAACGCAGCGTCGTAGGAATCGCGCCCTCCACCCATCATCTGCGCGACCTCGGTCAGGCGCTTTCCCTGATACTGCTTCAGCGAATCCGCGCCGACGGAATTCACCATCGTGCCCGCCGCCGTACGAATGCCCGCCGCCGAATCTTCCGCCAGCTCCTTCTTCAGTCGCGCGCGCACCACTGGATGTGACAGCCGCACAACCATCGAATCGCGTCCCCCCTCCTGCACCCAGGTGTTGAGCATCGCGGCCAGTCCCGTTCCGCTAGCGATATAGGGATACTGATCAGCGGTGACATCTACGCCCGCTGTGCGCGCCGAGTCGATGATGCGCAATCCCTCGGCCATCTGCTGGGCCGAGCGGGACTTGATGTGTCTGATCTCTGCCCATGTTCCGGCTTCGGATGCGATTCTGACAGTTTCGCGAATCGCATCGAGCAGCCCCGCGCCCTCGCTTCGCATGTGGGTCGCATACCCACCGCGATAGGGAACCACGTACTTCGTGAGCGCGATGAGTTCTTCGGTCGTGAAGTATGTGCTGGGCAGGTAGATGAGCCCGGTTCCCAACCCCACTGCGCCATCGCGCATCGCGGAGTCGATAAGGGCTCCCATCTGCGACATCTCGGTCGCGGTCGGGTTGCGGCTCGCGAGTCCCATGATTGCTTCGCGCACCGAACTCGTGCCGACATAGGTCCCGAGGTTGATGGCTGTGCCACGACGCTCGAGTTCGCCGAAGTATCCGTCGAGCGAATTCCACGGCTGCCGTGGATCGGGCTGCTCGCCCAGCGAGAGGTTCGGCCATGCCGAATGAACTTCGCCGGTGATCTCGCTCGTAATTCCCTGGGTGATCTTGGAAACCGCCCGCGGTCCCCTGAGGATAGAGTTCTCGGAATGTCCGAGCATGTCCACGAAGCCGGGTGAAACAACCTGGTCGCGGGCATCGATTACCCGCTTCGCAGTCATTCCTGCCAGCGAGGGCCCTACGTAGGCGATTCGATCGCCGCGCGTTGCTACGCTGCCGCGGTACCATGGATTGCCGGTGCCGTCCACGATGCGGGCATTGGCAATGAGGATGTCGTAATTCGCGCCGGCTGGCGTTGGTGCCGTGCGCACCGCCGGAGCGCATGCGGCTAACAGAACAAGGAGGAAGCTGCTCGGCCTTAGATCTATCATGGAGTTGACTGAAGGATGGACGTTACGAGACTTTGCGGGTTTTCTTGCGCAGAAAATCCATCAGGATGAACTGGCCCAGTGTCATGGTATTCGTGAAATACGCCTTGCCACGGCTGATCTCGGAAACCTTCTTCACGAACTCCACCAGGGCACGGTCGCGGGCAAGCATGAAGGTGTTGATCATGATTCCGGCGCGACGGCAATTTGCGACTTCCTTGAGCGTCTCGCTCACGACTGCGAGGTCGAGCCCCATTGAATTCTTGTAGATCGTCCCGTTGGGCATGGTCAGGGCGCTTGGCTTGCCGTCGGTGATCATGACGATCTGACGCATGTCCTTTTTCTGCGACGTGAGAATTCGCCGCGCCAGCTTGAGTCCTTCGGCTGTATTGGTGTGATAAGGTCCCACCTGAGCCTGGGGTAGCGTGGCGAGCGGAATTTCTTCGGCGGAGTCGTGGAACAGCACCACCCTGAGCGTGTCGCCGGGGAATTGAGTGCGAATGAGGTGTGTGAGAGCGAGCGCGACTTTCTTTGCGGGCGTGAACCGGTCCTCGCCGTAGAGAATCATCGAGTGCGATGTGTCGAGCATCAAAACTGTCGCGCATGACGAGCGGTACTCGGACTGGCGCACCATCAAGTCGCCGTAGTCGAGATCCATGGGCACTTCGATCGAACCGGTGCGGGCGAGCGAGTTGAGCAGCGTCTGGTTGACGTCGATGTTGAGAACGTCGCCGAACTCGTACGGCTTGCTCCACCCGTCGGCTTCGATGCCGGTCGCGAGATATGGAGTGTCGTGGCTACCGAAGCTCGATTTGCCAAGTGAGCCGAGTATGGAGCGGAGTGATTTGTACCCGAGGAAGTCGATTGCCTTGTCGGTGAGATTGAACTGCACGCTTTTCGAGGCGGCGTGAGCCAGGCCGCCCGGGCCGGTGACCGATTGGTGGCCTGCCGGTACCTGCGGCGGGGCGTCGATGTTGAGGTATCCTTCGGAGGAGAGCCGCTGGACGAGTTCGTCGAGGAGCCTGGCGAGTTTCTCTTCCGCATCTTCGTCGCCGTCGCCGCGAAGCGCTTCGAGGAGCTCGGGTGTGAACTGTCCGCTCTCGATCAATGCGTCGAGTATGGCCTGCTTGAGTGCCTCGAGTGAGCGGTCGGCTTCCTCGTTGTAGTCGCCCCATGGGTCGGCCTG
>JBKJRW010000100.1:0-3097 GCA_046593165.1 Gemmatimonadaceae bacterium | reverse complement strand
GCGTGATCAGGTCGAACCATCGCTCGACCTGATTGAGCCACGAGGAATAGGTCGGTGTGAAGTGAACGTGATAGCGAGGCCGGCGAGCAAGCCATGTTGGACTACGGAGGGGACGATCGGCTGATGGCTGTGCAGCGTTATTCGTACCGGAGCCCCTCGGTGAGTGACGGCACGTGGGAGGAGTACTGGTACGATGCACTTGGCCGCAGAGTTCTTACACGTGCGCGCCGAGGTCCGGAAACTGTTTACGACGCGGGCTTTGCGCGTACACTCTGCATGGGAACTATCCAGTGCCGCTCGTTCGTCGAGCGCGTGTGGTGGGACGGCGACCAGGCGCTGGTCGAAGACCGGACGGCTGACGGTGTAAGCGATGTATCGAACAGCGGAGTGGTGCGGAACATCCACGGTCTCACGCTGGACGAACCCATTGCGCTGATCGCTACGGGCGATACGCGGATCATCAACTACAACTGGCGTGGTCAGGGGATGAGCAGCGTCTTCCTGGATGGCAGCGCCGGTGATCTCGCGCTTGGGAACACGGCGACAACGGTTGACTGGCCGGCGGCTACCCAGGCTGAGACCTATTTCGCTCCGAGTCCTGATGCAGTGCCGAGCAACAATCCGAAGCGGTGGCTCGGGACGTTTGTGGCGAACGGTCAGGGAACGACGGGGATGCTCTACCGCCGGAACCGGTACTTCGATCCAAAGAGTGGGCAGTTCACCCAGGCTGATCCGACTGGCATTGCGACCGGGATGAACGTGTTCGGGTTTGCGAACGGAGATCCGATCAACTTCTCAGATCCCTACGGCCTCTGTCCACTACCAACCAGCGATTGCCCCAGAGGTTACTTTACCGCGCTCGGTGCGATGATGGGCGCAACCGTGGGTGGTGCAGCCGCTGTGGGTTGCGCTGTTACGACCGAAGGAATTTGCGCCGCGGCCGCCTTAAATATTGTCGCAGGATTAGCATCCTTTGGCTCATCGATTGGTGCCGCTGCTGACTCGTATAACGGAACAGTACTCCCAGCACTGTCGTGGGCCGGTGTGAAAAGGCTTGCTGGGGCAGTCGGATGGGTGATTGGTGCTTGGGCTTCTGAAGGCAAGACTCAAGTGCAGCGGATTGAACAGGAGCGCACGCGACAAAAACAAGAACAAACGATCAAAGACCAAAAGAAAGAAAAAAAGAGAGGCGAAGGCAGTGGCGGTGGTAGCAATCCCGAGCCAAAGCCGCCGTCTCCCTAACGAGGCGAGTATTTTTCAACTGATGCCGCAGTACTGTCTTACCTGTGAATCCGCCCTAGCATCTGTCGTCGGTGCAGCCTACTTGAGGTTGCACCGACGTTACCGCGCAGGTGGCTTACGCGTCGCGATTTCAACACGTGCTATCAATGTCACAAGCGCCTTGGATCGACTAGAGAAAGCTCTAGAATTCATCGCAGAGGTCGATCCGATCGCAAGAAAGCGGATCGCTACTTACGTCGATCACATTGTTGTCTGGCCTGGCCCTTACTCTGCTGCGAACAGATGGGGAGGAGTTCACCTTTCGGCAGAGTATCTCATGATCGCGCGCCAGCCTCGGTTAGCTGGTACTCTTGTTCATGAAGCTACGCATTTAAGGATTAAGTCGCGTGGTATCCCATACCGTTCCTCGTTACGCGAACGAATCGAAAGAGCGTGTATTCGCGAAGAAGCCCATTTTCTGCGAAGGATTCCGGATACTGGAGAGGATTTCGCAAGAGAGGTCGAGGCGGAACTTGAGTCGGAATGGTGGAGCAACGACAGCCACAACAGAACGGTGAAAGACGCGGTTGCGAGAGGTGACCTGCCGCAGTGGGCTGCTCGATTAGTGCGCCGCCGCTGACGATGAAGTTTGCCGAAACTATCAACCGCCAGACAGACTCCTCCGCTGTCGTGGAAAGCTCGCGATAACGGGGCAACAATGACGTACCACCAAAAGAGCCCGTCCAGGCTAGGTGACCGTGTCGTCTTCGTCCTGATCAACGGACCGTCGCTGGTACCAACATGCCTTTGATCGATGGGGAGTGTATTCAGGCTATGAAGGTTCGGTGTCGCGAATCCACGGCGACCAAGTGGAGTTGGAGTCGAAGTCTGACTTCGCGATGCATTGGTCTCAGTTCCATCAGGCTGGAGATGTGAATCCTCATGAGCGCCAAACAATGGAATCAGAGTATCGGCCCGCCCCTGGGTGAGTGATGGTACGTGGGAAGAGTACTGGTACGACGCGTTGGGCCGAAGAGTTCTTACACGCGCGCGGCGTGATCCGTCGCCCAATCTCTATGAGGCTGGTTTCTCAGGCTCTCTCTGCTCGGGCACCATCGTCTGCCGCTCGCTCGGCAGAGCTAGCAAGGCATTGGACGCCGCGGAACAGGCCCTCAAATGAAGACACCGATTTCCGAAACCGACCTCTACGCTTGGAATGACCCGGATGAACTATTACGGGCGCTGGGCGAAATCCGAGACAACCAAAAGGCGGAACTGCTCGAGGCCGTGTCGCGGCTCGTCGATCATACGGACGAAGACATACGAGAAGAGGCACTGCGCCGGCTCTTCGTCGTGTGGAAAAACCACGTTCGGCGGGAACACGCGGTGGAGGCGTTGGCCACGGACGAGTCTTCCGGAGTGCGAGCCGTGGCGGCGTATGCATTAGCCGCCACGGCGACCGACGGAACGAAGGAAAGGGATGTGCATACCCTAGCCAACACTTTGGAGAACGAAGGCGAAGATGTAACTGTGCGAGCTGCCGCGTACGATGCGCTCCTGATCCTGCATCGCAAGCCCGAATTTCCAACGAAGCGACGACCATTTGATCCGCAGACAGACATCGACTGGAATTGGGTCCGGAGCCTTACAACTCGCTGAGCTACGAGACTAGTGGACTGTAACTGAAGTATTGATAGCCTTGATCTTGCGGTGGGATTTGGCATGTTTACCAACCCGATGGGCCTCATGCTTCCCGCCGCTTGGGCACGCTCGTGTCCAATGTATTCGGTTATGACAGGATGAACCGGATCATCTCGGCGTCGGAGCAAGTGAGACAGCAGCCCAGCGACCAGACACTTATCAGCTATGACGGACT
>JBKJRW010000027.1:0-9965 GCA_046593165.1 Gemmatimonadaceae bacterium | reverse complement strand
GCGATGAACGCGAGGGAGAGAAGGCGGCGAACTGTCATTTGGAACCTCGTGTTGAGTGGGAAAGGTTTACACCACTCAACCTATGTACTGTTTTCTAGCATGAAATGCCGGTTTCGTATCACGAGATGCCGGTTCTCTAGGGATTTATGTCGGTTTCATATCATTAGTCCTCGCCTTTCAGGCACCGCCGCGCCAAATTGAGGTCGTCCCGGAAAGGAACGCCTCTTTGAGCATTGCGGTGTTTCTCCCGCCGCAGCAACTGGCACAGGTCAGGCACGTGTTCGCCAACGAACCTGACTTTCTGGTCGCCAGCTCGTGGGAGAACCTCGATCAGATTATCCGGCGAGAGCCGGTATCAGTCGTCATTCTCGATCCGTCCGCTGACGGGGTCGTGAATGCCGACGCGGTCGCCGGTTTTCTCAACAGGTTCCCGTCGCTGCCCATAGTCGGGTACGTGATGCTGAATCCCAGGTCGTTCGGCGCCATCGCGCAACTCTCGCGGCGCGGTCTGGAGCACGTGGTGCTGCACCGTTTCGATGACTCCCGCGAGCGACTCCTCCAGACCATCGGCCGGGTCAGAACAAATCCACCGACAAAGCGACTCGTCGCCGCGCTCGAGAGTTCGCTGCTGCTGCTTCCGCTTCCTCTCGCGCGCACCGTGCGAGACATGTTCGAGAGACCACACCGATTCACCAGCGTACTCGACCTCGCGACCGGAGCCGATATTCCTGCCATCAGCGTCTACCGGTACTTCGAGATTGCCCACCTCGCGTCACCCAAGCGGCTCCTCGTCGCGGCAAAGCTTCTGCGCGGCATGACCTACCTCCGCGACCCCGGATATTCGGTGCGAGAGGTCGCGCTCAAGCTGGGCTACCGGCATGCGAGAATATTCACTGCGCATTCACTTGAGGTTTTTGAGATCACCCCGTCCCGGCTGAGAACCCGACTGACGGAGGATGACGGGATCGCGCTGCTCGCCCGTTGGGTCGGCCTGCCGGGTTCGGCGTCAGGCATGGCCGCCCGCCGCTTCGGCCGGTAATCAGAGACCCTCTTAAACGGCCCGTTTCAAGCAAGCAGACAGCTATCGAAGCAGACAAAGCAGGCAGCAGGTAGCGCGTCATGCGCGAACGGGCGGCGGACGCACCAGTGGGTGGGAATATCTTTCACTCCGGGTTCCTGAATCGGGAAAGTTTTTTCTCTGAATCGCTAAGAGCGGAAGGTTGCGCGTCCGCAGCTTGGCCTGGAATTGACGCGCTACCTGCTACCTGCTGATTCGCCGCTTGCTGCCTGTTTTTTTTCGGCAGGCTTCAGTCCCATAGGCCGTGGATGTACCACCCCCCTCCCTCACTCACCGCCCTGAAAATCCAGACGAGCTCACCGTTGCTGGTAACGCAGCGGTAATACTCTCTGGCGAACGGCTTCTCCCACTGCTCGCCCGACACGCGATCGGGACCGGCGGCCGATTCGACGACAACCACCGCATCGTTGTCCCGGTATTCGATCGGCAGATCGTGATCGCGGCGGCGCACTGTCTTTACGATGATGCGGCGCGGCTCGGGAAATATCTGGAGCGTGAGTTCGGGGTCAGCGCGCGTTTCTTTCACCATGCGCGCGCGCGCTGCGTGCGCCGGCTCCTGCACCTGCCAACTCGTTCTCTTCTCGAGAAGCGGATGCCGACTGTTCGACGGAACCACTATCACCGCACCCTGATCGTCGAGAAGCTGCGCGACAGTTTCCTCGGTGGCACGCGCAGTCGCGAAGCCGCGGTCGAAGATGTCACCCTGCCGCTCTGCCTCACCAGTCACAGACTCAACGCGAAGAGCGATTCCGGTTACCGAGTCGGGCAACTCGATGCGGTCGAGATGAGTGCGGATGAGACGCATCCATGCTTTTCTGCTCGCAGTCGATCGCGACGGACGCACCAGATGCTCGTACGACGTGCGGTTCGCGAGCGAGAATACGAGCGTCATCTCACGCGCGCAAAGACCCTGAACCGCGAGCGCTCCCGAAACGCTATCCACGAGCGCGTTGATCACAAACACGAGCCGCTCCGGATCGCTCAGTGTGTAATCCACCCAATCCATGGAAGACTGCGGAAGCGTCCGCGGCATCGCCGCAAAAACAAGCCGCCTGTCATCCGCCCGGGCGAGACGCCAGAGATGCACGCCCTCGGCCCCAAACCTCACCTCGACCGCCTCGTGCTGGAGCCGAGCAAGATCACCACACTTCTCAATGCCCACACCATCGAACAGGTTCTGGAGAGGAGCAGAAGGACCAAGAACCATGATCGGTTGCGAAGCCAGAAACTCTCTGTCACCGCCCTCCGGGACAATGGTTATATCCTGGTTTTCCCTGCCTCGATCACCCTTGAATCGCGCTCCGACCTCAGCGCCAATAGGCACACATGCGACTCCAATACGCGCTAATATGGCGCCTTGTTGTCTTAATACTGTTCTTATTTTTTGCCCAATTTCCTGAATATTCAAACTAGTGGCATCAGCCCATATCTGCCCCTTCCCTGGGTCCAGCGCCACCCGCGGCAATACCCTGAGCATCGCCGTTGCGAACCCCTCAAGTGGCTTCGATTCCCAGTCAGGGCTCCAAATGCAGACGAAATTCATGGAAGGTCAAGCTTACCCCGAACAAATCCCGAAAACAAGCTCATCAGAACTTGAGAGTTCTCCGTCGTTAACACAAAAAAGCCCTGAACCGCCCCGAAGCCGGCATTCGCCCCCGACCCCCATTGTCGTAATCCGTGTAATCCGTGTAAATCCGTGTAATCCGTGGCAGTTCACCCCGTTTTTACGCTTTCCCGTTTCTGTACTTCCATCACCACACTTGTCACCGACCGCGCCGTTCCTAACTTCCTCATCCGCGGGTTAGCAGGCCGCACCTTCTTCCAGATAGAACCATCACTACTCCCATTGACGACCGGCCGGATACCCCCGCCCCGCTCGCAGACAACGGCGCACACCGCGACGACGCATCACTCCACGAATCGCTGCGCCGCGTCCAACAAACTCTCGACGAATCGCAGGAACTCTCACTCCTCGGAAGCTGGGAATGGGACATCGCCTCGGGAGCACTCCAGTGGAGCGACCAGACCTTCAGAAATTTCGGCATCGAGCCAGGATCCATCACACCGAATCTCGATTTCTACATGTCGCGGCAGCATCCCGACGACAGGGAACGCGTTACCTCCACGGTGCAGAACGCGGTTCTCTCCGGCCAGCCGTTTGACTATTACCACCGCATCCTCCATCCCGACGGATCGATTCGCACCCACCACGCGCGAGGACGGCTCGTTCGCGATGCGGCAGGCGCACCGGTACGGATGGTCGGTACCGGACAGGACGTTACCCAGGTGCTTGCCCTCGAAGCCGAGCGATCGGCACTCGCGGCTGCCGCTGCCGCAAGCAACCGCATTGGATTCCTGAGCGACGCCACCGACCGCCTCTACTCTTCGCTCGATTACGAATCGCGCCTGGTCGAGCTCGCGCAGTTCGTTGTGCCCACACTTGGCGACTGGTGCGCTGTCGACATTCTTCAGCCCGACGATTCGTTCAAGCGACTCGCGGTCGTCCACCCCGACCCGGAAAAAATCCGACTCGCTCAACAGCTCACGGAAGAATATCCCGAGGATCCGTATTCTCCGACGAGCCGCGCTCAGGTTCTCCGCACGGGAACCCCCGCTTTCATAGCAGAAATCACGCGCGAGATGATCGACGCCGGTGCCCGCGACGAGCGACACGCCTATCTCATCCACTCGCTCGGCCTCCGTTCATTCATCACCGCCCCGCTCATCGCGCGCGACAAGCGCCTCGGCACGCTCACGGTGGTGATGGCGGAATCTGGCCGCACCTACGACGAGCAGGATGTCGCATTCGTCATGGAACTCGGCCGGCGTGCTGCAGTCGCCATCGACAACGCGCGACTCCACGCAGAGTCGCAGGCAAAATCCGCTGAGCTGGAAGCGCAGTCCGAGGAGCTTCAGGAAGCAAATCGCGAGCTGTCGGACACCGAGGCACGCTACCGTTTTCTGGCCGATACCATTCCGGTGCAGGTGTGGACCGCACTGCCGGATGGCAGTCTCGACTACGTCAGCAAGCGCACCGCAACTTTCTTTGCGCGCACCCAGCAGGAGATTGTCGGCAGCGGATGGATCGACGTTGTCCACCCCAACGACCGCGACCGCGCCATCAGCGCATGGCAGTCGGCACTGGCAACGGGAAACAATTACGAGATCGAGTTCCGCCTGTGGGATGCTGAAACGCAGGCCTGGGTCTGGCACCTGGGGCGCGCTCTTCCGCTGCGCGATGACACCGGGCAGATCGTCCGCTGGTTCGGAAGCAACACCAACGTCGATGTTCAAAAACGCGTCTCCGAGGAGCATGCGCGACTGAAGAACGCGGCAGAGGTGGCGAATCGCGCCAAGATGGAATTCCTCGCTGCGATGAGTCACGAACTACGCACACCGCTCAACGCGATCAACGGCTATGCAGACCTGATGCTGATGGAAATCGTCGGTCCGCTCACGGAAGGCCAGCAAGACTACGTCGCCCGCATGCAGCGCAGTGGCAAATTCCTGCTCGGTCTCATCAACGACGTATTGAACTTCGCGAAAATCGATGCCGGAGTCGTCGAGGTGAAGCGCGTTCCAGTGAACATTCACGAACTGCTCGACGGCATCCATGCTCTCGTCGAACCGCAGTTGAGATCGAAGAAGCAGCAGTACCAGTACGAAGGATCGGACGTCGGGTGCAAAGTGCTGGGCGACATGGAGAAAATCGAGCAGGTCCTGCTCAACCTTCTCACAAACGCGTCGAAGTTCACGGACGAAGCCGGACGCATCAGTATCGACTGCGAGTCGTCGGACGGTGTTGCCAGAATCCGCGTCGCCGACACCGGTCGCGGCATTCCGGCGGAGAAGCTCGAAACCATCTTCGATCCGTTCGTGCAGGTCGACCGCGGGGCGCATTCCTCGAGCCAGCAGGGAGTCGGCCTTGGGCTCGCGATCAGCCGCGAACTCGCACTGGCAATGGGAGGAGATCTGACGGTGGAAAGCACCGTCGGCACCGGCTCGATATTCACGCTCACGCTTGCTGTAGAATAACTGCAGAAAGGACAAAAACTTTTTCTGTTTTTCTCATCTGTGTCATCTGTGTTAAAAAGTTTTTGTTCCTACCTCAATCCTCTCCTGTCCGGTAACCCGGATTCAAGCGACATCCTGAGATCGTGCGGCACCACCGGCACCCGCATCTCGGTATGCCGGTTCCATCCCAGCGATTGTGCGCGCACACGTATGCTCGCCGAGCACGCCTCCGCCGGATCGCCGAATGGCGTGCGACGCCAGACATAGCTGTGGGGCATGATGCGCGACGAGAGACGCACACTGGCCATCGATGTATGAGACGTGAGAGCGACGAACGCAGAGCCACCCTCGCGCGCGGCACGGGACAGGCGCACCATCTCTGTGCCTGCGGGCTCCGATCCCGCCAGCACGATCAGCGCGAATCCTCCGCACCTCAGCAGTTCTTCCGAGGCCCGCAGCGAGTTGCGGCGATTTGCGGGACGCACCAGAATCGGGCCCTCCTCCCAGAACTGGCCGGCTATGGTTCCAAGCCCGTCTATCCAGGCAGATCGCTCGCCGGTGGACGCTACCGAGAGGCATGACGCCCTCAGAATGGCGGTCGCTCCCCCCTGAGGCATCCACACCGTCAGTCTCCCGCGCGGAAGTCCGCCTCCCGGCAGAATTGCATCCAGGAGCTGGATGCCTGTCGCAACTGGCTCCGCCGTCCGATGCGTGACTGGAATCGCATCGGGAAATCTCTGCTCAAGAAGCGAGCGAAGGTCGGGAAGGGCAGCGGAGGACATGAGCCTCCTTTCAGTTTATCCCGAATAAACCCCGAACACAATACCCGTCAGCCCCTGTTTACCCATGCCTGCGCATAGACCACTCAGCCGGCGCGTGCAGCCATCTCGCCTTTATTTTGGCGATCCGAGATACCAGATGATCGAAATCTTCCGGAGCCATCTCCGAGCACACCCTGGAGAGTCGCTCTTTAATCTCCGCCTTGAGGAGGGCAAGCCGTTCATCGGCCTCGGGCCGGGGGGATCGATCATGCATGATGAGATACGGGGTGCATTAATGGAGCCATTTTCCCGAATCCACCCATTCTCTATAATTATCGATTCCTATTTCCGACGAGAAATGTAGACAGTGACTTCCCGACTCATTTCCGCAACTCTCCTCCTCTCGACACTGATTGCATGCACAACCGGCGACAAAGCGTCGGGCGCCCCGGACAGCGTCGCATTCGCCGCCGGTAAGCCTGATAGCGTTGCGCAGCCGACTGAGGAGATCGTTCTACCTCCTGAGAACAATCCGCCTCCATCCCCGACCGCATGGCAGGTCACACCCGCGGGCATCGGGCCCGTCCGAGCCGGGATGTCGCTCGACGAAGCGAACGCAGTCGTCGGAAACTCACTCGTCATTCCCGCAAAGCTTTCCGAGTGCGATTACGTTCGATCGAAGAATGCGCCGAAGGGCGTGTCGTTCATGGTCGAGAACGGCAAGATTGCACGCGTAGACATCAGAGATGACATGACAGTGAAAACCGCTGCCGGTGCAGGGATCGGCGACACCGAAGAGCGAATCAAATCGCTCTATCCCGGCCAGGTGGCCGTCCAGCCACACAAGTACACCAGCGGGCACTATCTCGTAGTCTCGCCGAAATCAGCAAACGACGCCGACATGAGACTCGTGTTCGAAACCGAATCAAACAAAGTCACTCGCTTCCGTTCGGGGAAGCTTCCGGCGGTCCAGTACGTCGAGGGTTGCTCATGATACTCGGACTCCGCACGGTGATCTACGGCGTCACCGACCTCGCGCGCGCAAAGGCGTGGTACTCGTCGGCGTTCGGAGTCGAGCCGTATTTCGACGAGCCGTACTACGTCGGATTCAACATCGCTGGATACGAGCTTGGCCTCGACCCCAACGCAACCTCGACCGGAGCCGGCGGATGCACTGCCTACTGGGGCGTCGAAAACGCGGACGCAGCTGTCGCGCACATGCAATCCATCGGCGCAACGGTGCACTCCCCAGTCAATGAAGTCGGTGAGGGAATCAAGGTTGCGTCGGTGCTGGATCCCTTCGGTAACCACGTCGGCATCATCGAGAACGCCCACTTCGACCCCAGGGCCACCAGGTGATTTGGCGTCTGCTCGCACGCGCCGTCGCGACAGTGCACGTGAGCTATGTGGTGTTTGTGATGCTCGGAAGCCTCCTGGTGTTGCGCTGGCCCCCGCTCCTCTGGGTGCACTTGCTCGCAGTAGTCTGGGCGGCGGCAACCATGATGTTCGACCTTGGGTGCCCGCTCACGCCGTGGGAAAAAACCTTCTGGAGGCGCGGCGGACGCAAACCCTATGACGAAGGTTTCCTCCAGCACCATGTGCTTCGAACCCGGTTTGACCCCGCCAATTCCCGGCGGAATCACATGCTTCTGGGCGCGTTCGCGTTAGTCCTGAACAGCATCGTGTATTTCATGATTCTGAGGCCGGCGTAACGCCAACTTCGCCCGGGCACTGGGTGCCCTTGCCATACTTCGGTCTTCATGGCCAGTTTTCGATAGGAGAGTCACCATATGCGCGAGTACAAGAGCGAAGACATTCGCAACATCGCCGTCGTCGGACACGGCGCGAGCGGCAAGACCACACTGGTAGATGCGCTCGCATTCGTTGCCGGATCATCCAGGCGCCACGGCACAGTAAAAGACGGAACCGCGCTGACCGACTTCGATCCAGAAGAAACGGGGCGCGGTTTTTCAATCAGCCTCGCCTGCGCCCACGCCGAGTGGATGGATACGAAGATCAATCTTCTCGACACGCCCGGCTATTCGGACTTCCAGGGAGAAGCGATCGCCGGATTACACGCCGCCGACGGGGCCCTCGTCGTTATCAGTGCCGCCGCAGGCGTCGAAGTCGGCACAACGCGCATGTTCAACGAAGCGATCGACCGACGCGACCCCGTGCTTTTCGTTGCATCGATGATGGATAAGGACCACGCATCGTTCGACGCAGTATTCGAGGGAATCAAGTCGGCGCTCACGCCCCGTGTAATCCCCGTCGAAGTCCCGATCGGTGAAGGCGCCGACTTCCACGGCATTCTCAACCTCTTCGACAAGAAGGCGCATCTCTTCAAGAAGGGCACGCGAAGTGGCGAGTACGAGGAAGTCGACGTTCCCGCCGAAAACAAGGCGCTGTTCGACCGATACTACGAACAGTTGATCGAAGGCATCGCCGCCACCGACGACGTCCTGCTCGAGAAATACCTGGGCGGCGAGGACATCACCCGCGGCGATGCGCTGAACGCGATGAAGGAAGCGATGAAGCGGCAGGAACTCTTTCCCCTCTTCTGCTGCTCGTCCGACCTCACTTACGGTACGCAGGCCCTTCTCAGCAAGCTCGTCGAGCTCATGCCTTCGGCTTACGAGATGGAAGAGCTGCACGGCTTCGTCGGATCGGAAGGCGACCAGACGGTCGAGATTCATGCGGACGACGGCGCTCCTTTCACCGCTCTCGTGTTCAAGACCCACTCGGAGCCGCATGTAGGCGACGTTTCGTTCTTCCGCATTTTTTCCGGCAAGCTGAACAACGGCCAGGAGTTGTACAACGCCACCCGCGGCCACACCGAAAAAATGGCGCATCTCGCTGTTCCTCAGGGAAAGGAGCGAATCGAGGTTCCATTTCTGCACCCGGGCGACATCGGTTGCGTGGCCAAGCTCAAGAACACTCACACGAACGACACTCTGTCTACGCGAGAGCATCCCGTGCGTCTGCCGGCGATCGCGTTTCCGGAGCCCCGTGTAGTGTATGCCGTCCACTCGACGGCCCGTGGCGAGGAAGAAAAACTCCAGCAGGGTCTGCACCGGCTGCACGACGAGGACGCCTGCTTCCAGACCCACTACAACGCCGAAACGCACGAGACGATCGTCGCCGGCCTTGGCGAGCGGCATCTCGACGTCGTGATGTCGCGGCTCAAGCGCGCCTACAACGTCGGCGGCGAGCTGAGAAAGCCGCAGATCGCGTATCGTGAGACAATTCTCGCCAGGGCCGAGGGACAGGGACGCCACCGAAAGCAGAGTGGTGGCAAGGGTCAGTTCGGCGACTGCTGGGTGCGCTTCGCTCCTACCGCGCGCGGCTCAGGCTACACCTTCGTGAACGCGGTGGTTGGCGGAACGATTCCCAGCAAGTTCATCCCCGCAGTTGATCGCGGAATACAGGAAGCGTCGGCACGCGGGGTGATTGCGGGCTATCCGATGGTGGACTTCCAGGCCGAAGTCTTTGACGGCTCATACCACTCGGTTGACTCTAACGAGATGTCGTTCAAGCTCGCCGGCATTCTCGCCTTCAAGACAGTCGCTGCCAAGTGCAGGCCGATTCTCCTCGAGCCGCTCGACGAGATCGAAGTCACAACTCCGGACCTCTACCTCGGCGACGTGCTCGGCGACATCTCGGCACGGCGCGGTCACATACTCGGTACCGATTCGGTGCCCGGCGGCAGATCGAAAGTGCACGCCGTCGTGCCTCAGGGAGAGATGCATCTCTACGCAACCGATCTCTTCTCGAAGACGCACGGTCATGGAATGTTCGTGCAGCGCTTCAAGGGCTACGAGCAAATGCCGCCAGAAGCGACGCAGCGGGTGGTCAGCGAGAGCCGGGGAATGAAGGAAGCCGTCGGAGAGTAAATCGAGGCTCAGCATTAACGATCTCATGCCGGCCATTTGATATTGTCGGGGTGATGCTGGAGCCGGACGATTGTCCGACTCCAGCCCCTTTTTTGACCCTACGGCAGAGTGATGATGTTGTTGGTGCCGAGCGTCACTGCGCCGTTCCGCGCGAGTGCGCGTCCGACCAGTGTAGCGTTATCCACGAACGTGATGCTCGTCAGAGCCAGAATGTTGCCC
>JBKJRW010000165.1:0-6115 GCA_046593165.1 Gemmatimonadaceae bacterium | reverse complement strand
CTGCCGATTGCCGGCGGGGAGGTATCGTGACGCTTGCGACGGTGGCATCGGTCACAGGACGCAAAGACACGAGCGACGCAAAGGCATCGCTCCGGACGTGGCTCCGTCTGCTTGCCTGTACCAATCTCGTGGAGCGCAATGTACGCGGGCGGCTGCGCGATCAGTTCGATACCACGCTGCCGCGGTTCGATGTTCTCGCACAACTTGATGCAGCCGCGCGTGAACATCGCGCCGAACTGACGATGAGTGAGCTGTCGCGGCGTCTGATGGTCACCAACGGCAATCTGACTTCGCTGGTGGAGCGTCTCGTACAAGAGGGGCTAGTGAGGCGAGAGACAGCCCCGTCCGACAGACGGACTCAGTTTGTGCGAATCACTCCTGCCGGGAAACGAGCGCTCGACGCGATGACTCCCGAGCATCAGCGCTGGATAGAGTCCTTGTTTGCCGACCTGACATCGAGCGAGCGCACGCAGCTCTACGACCTGCTCGGCAAACTGCGCACATCGGTGCAGAAATCTCTTGCTGCGGCGGAGGCGAAGTGACGACAGTCCTTGACATGAAGCCAGGTCACTTCAAATGGGAGTTGAGAGAAGGCGTGGCGACGATCACGCTTTCCCGCCCCGAGCGAAAGAATCCACTGACGCTCGAATCGTATCGCGAGCTTACCGACACATTTCTCCTGCTCCAGGAGGTCAGGGAAGTGCGTGCCGTGGTGATCACCGGCGCTGAAGGCAACTTCTGCAGCGGTGGAGACGTTCACGACATCATCGGCCGGCTGGTGGACATGAAACGCGCTGGCGATACCGACGGGCTGCTGGAATTCACGCAGATGACCGGCGACCTCGTGAAGGCGATGCGCGCATGCCCGCAGCCGATAGTCGCCGCAATCGATGGTGTCTGCGTCGGCGCCGGGGCAATCCTCGCCATGGCGAGCGACTTTCGTCTCGGTACAGCGCGCAGCAAGGTGGCGTTTCTCTTCGTACGCGTCGGACTATCGGGCGCCGACATGGGAGCGTGCGCAATTCTTCCTCGCATCATCGGATTCGGCCGAGCAAGTGAACTCCTCTATCTCGGACGCAGCATGAGCGGCGACGAAGCGGAGCGATGGGGATTCTACAATCGCATCTGTACTCCGGAATCAGTGCTGAGCGACGCGCTCAGTCTCGCCAAGTCTCTCGCTGACGGACCGAGCGCAGCACATGCGATGACAAAGCGATGCCTGCACGAAGAGTGGTCGATGGACATCGACGAAGCGGTGGATTTCGAGGCGAAGATGCAGGCCGAGTGCATGATGACGAACGATTTCGAGCGGGCGTATGTCGGGTTTGTGGAGAAGAAACCGCCAGTGTTCGAGGGGAACTGACAGTGGATACTGCCACTCTGTCGTGGCCGTTCTTCGATGACGAGCATCGCGCGATGGCGTGGAAGCTCGGGGAGTGGACGGCGCTGGAGCTGGGTGCGGGTTACCACGATCAAGACCACGACGTAGATGCCGCTTGTCGTAATCTCGTGCGCCAACTGGGCGAAGGCGGATGGCTGGCATATGCAGTGCCCTCCGAATACGGTGGCGTTCACGAGCGTCTCGATGTGCGATCTCTCTGCATTGCGAGGGAGACACTTGCAGCCGCATCGGGCCTGGCCGATTTCGTGTTCGCGATGCAGGGACTCGGCGCCGGGCCTATTTCGCTGTTCGGGTCGAAAGAGCTGAAGGAGCGCTACCTCCCGCGTGTGGCCAGGGGTGAAGCGATTGCCGCGTTCGCCATCTCGGAAATCGATGCAGGTTCCGATGTTGCAGCGATGCAAACGACTGCCCGGCTCGTTGGGAACGAGTACGTGATCGACGGCCACAAGACGTGGATATCGAACGGTGGTATCGCCGATTTCTACGTGGTGTTCTGCCGGTTATCCGGTGCGGAGAAAGAGTTTGTCGCACTCGTCGTCGAACCGGGCGATGACGGATTCAGCGTTGTTGAGAGAATCGAAACTATCGCGCCCCATCCGATGGCGAGGATCAGGTTCGACGGATGTCGCGTTCCCGCCGACCGTATGGTGGGAGATCACGGCCGCGGATTGCGTGTTGCGCTTGGCACGCTTGATGTGTTCCGTACAACAGTGGGTGCCGCTGCCCTTGGCTTCGCGCGACGCGCTCTGTTGGAAACTCTGGCACACGTCTCGAACCGCAAGATGTTCGGCGGTACACTCGGCGACCTTCAAATGACGCAGGCGCAGCTCGCTGATATGGCGACAGATATCGATGCGAGCGCGCTGCTCATTTACCGGTCGGCATGGGTACGGGACAACGGGGCCGAGCGTGTGACGCGTGAGGCGGCGATGGCGAAGATGTATGCGACCGAGGCGGCGCAACGCGTCATCGACCGTGCCGTGCAGCTTCTGGGTGGGCGGGGGGTGGTGTCGGGGAACGCTGTGGAGAAGCTCTACCGTGAGATAAGGGCCCTCCGGATATACGAAGGGGCCACGGAAGTGCAGAAGCTCGTCATAGCGGGTCAAGTACTCGACGCATTCAGAAAGAAGGAGGAGGGTTCCAGTGTCTAGGATTCGTATCGGAACCGGGGAAGTTCTTCATGTAGGGCGCGGCACTGGCCAGGTTGACACCTTCTGTGCCGACCGACTTCCGCCTATCGAGCATCAGCCGGTGCGCGATTGGACCGGTGTTCCCGAGCTGGCGTATCCCGATGCGATGAATTGCGCCGGGGAGTTACTGGACAGCATGATCGAAGGCGGGCGCGGCGATCGAATAGTTTTTCAGTTTCCGGGTGGCCGGTGGACGTACACGCACCTGTACGAGACATCGAATCGCATTGCCCGGGTGCTCGTCGAAGATCTCAGCCTGGTTTCCGGCAACCGTGTGTTGCTCCGTGGGCCCAACAATCCGATGCTGGTCGCGTCCTGGTTCGGCATTCTCAAGGCCGGTGGAGTGGTAGTGTGCACGATGCATATGCTGAGGGAGCGCGAACTGCGCTACGTCGCCGACAAGGCGGAGATCACGCTGGCTCTTACGGACACGCGCTTTGCGGATGAGTGCGAGGCGGCGATGCGAACGAGAGCCGACGGGAGTGATAGAAAGGGTGCTCGCGTGGTGCACTTCAACAGCGACGCGCATTTTAGTCTGGAGCCGTTGATGCGGCACAAGGCGGCGGACTTCGTCAATCACCCGACAGCGTCCGAAGATATCGCGATCATTGCCTTCACCTCGGGAACGACGGGGGAAGCCAAGGGCACGATGCATTCGCACCGGGACGTAATGGCGGTGACGGACACATTTCCGAGGTACGTTCTCAAGCCGTCACCCGACGACCTCTTCTGCGGCTCGCCTCCCCTGGCATTTACATACGCGCTTGGCGGACTGGTTCTCTTTCCAATGCGATTCGGGGCGTCGTCGCTGCTGCTGGAACAGGCGACTCCGCCCAATCTCATCAAGGCGATAGGAGAATTCCGTCCCACCATCTGCTTCACAGCGCCCACAGCATACCGAGCGATGTGCGGAATGCTGGCCGATCATGACGTGTCGAGTCTGAAGAAATGCGTGTCAGCTGGTGAAACTCTGCCGCGAAGCGTGTTCGATGCCTGGTACGAGGCCACCGGCCTCAAGATTATGGATGGAATCGGCGCGACGGAGTTGCTGCACATATTCATCAGCGCTGCGGGGGACGACATTCGGCCGGGCGCCACCGGAAAGGTGGTGCCGGGGTTCAAGGCCCGCGTGGTGAACCAGGATGGAATAGAACTCCCTTCAGGCACGGTTGGGCGGCTAGCGGTGCGCGGACCGACCGGCTGTCGGTATCTCGACAATATCGAGCAGCAGAGAGCGTACGTGCAGAACGGCTGGAACCTCACAGGTGACTCGTACAAGGTCGATGCCGATGGATACTTCTGGTATCAGGCGCGCACCGATGACATGATCATCTCCGGTGGTTACAACATCGCCGGCCCCGAAGTGGAGAACGTGCTGCTCGAACATCCGGCGGTGCTCGAGTGCGCGGTTGTTGGAGAGCCCGATAGGGAACGCGGCAATCTTGTAAAGGCCTACGTCGTTCTTCGGCCGGGTCAAAAGGGCAACTCAAAGCTCGTAAAGGAACTCCAGGATTTCGTAAAGGCGCACATCGCTCCCTACAAGTATCCACGCGCGATCAAGTTCGAGAAATCGCTGCCGCGTACTTCGACTGGCAAGTTGCAGCGCTATCGGCTGCGGGAAGAGAAGTCATGAGCACCGGCCCAAACGATGAAGTGACTGGTTTGCAGAGTCGAGGCATGAAGTTGGTTCAACCTGAAGGGTGGCCACGGCCGCGAGGCTACGCGAACGGTGCGGTAGCCAGTGGTCGATTTGCGGTTTTTGCCGGACAGATTGGATGGAATCCCGCGACGTGCGCTTTTGACACCGATGATTTTGCCGGCCAGACGCGGCAGGCGCTTCACAACATCGTCGACCTTCTGCTCGCTGCCGGGGCACGGCCGCAGGATCTGGTGCGGCTCACGTGGTACATTCTCGATCGCGATGAATACCTCGCTGCAACGAAGCAGATCGGCGCTGCATATCGCGAGATAATCGGCAATCACTACCCGACGATGTCGGTAATTATAGTGAGCGGACTTCTGGAACAGCGGGCCCGAGTGGAAATCGAAGCGACGGCTGTGATTCCGGAGCATGCGGTTTGAGCGGCTCGCTGAAACTCGCCACACTCGTCACACACGTCGCGACGCGGTACGTGCAGCCACTTCGCGAAGGCGGCTCGCTGCCGGCAGTAGTGGACACTCAGAGCGGCGGAATGTTCGTCACGAAGTTCCGGGGCGCCGGGCAAGGTGTGAAGGCGTTGATTGCTGAGATTATCGTGGGATTGCTGGCTACGGAAGCTGGATTGCCGACGCCGGACCTCGCCCTCATAGAGATTCCCGATTCATTCGGTCGGTCGGAGCCCGACCCTGAGATTCAGGACCTCTTGAGAGCAAGTCATGGCACCAACTTCGGAGCGAGGTACCTCGACGGCGCGTTCAACTTCGACGGCAACGCGGCCGCTGAATTCATAACGCCTGAACTCGCGGCAAGGATCGTGTGGTTCGATGCGTTCGTTTCCAATCCCGATCGGACACATCGCAATCCCAACCTTATGGTGTGCGGAAGGAAACCTTTCCTGATCGATCACGGCGCGGCTCTGTACGCGCAGCACGACTGGCCATCAGTGGATGAGGCCAGAACGCGTGCGCCATTCGCTCTCATCAAGGATCATGTTCTTCTCCGAGGCAGCGGCGATATCGGCAAAGCCGATGCAGAACTTTCGGATCGTCTTGCTGAAGATGTGATTCGTGGAGTAGTGGCTGCGGTTCCCGACGAGCTGCTTTCGACGCCGGCGATAGTCGCTGATTTCGCGACGCCTGACGCAGCGCGGGATCGGTACGCCGGGTATCTGATCACGCGCCTGCGCTCACCGCGGGCCTTTGCCGCAGAAGCGAATGCGGCCAGACAACGGGCAGCCCTCACGCCGCCCCAACGCATGCATTCGCGACGATGATAAAGGCGCCGAGCGATGCTTCCGGTAAAGGGACAAGTCCGCGAGACTGGGTATCGTACAACTTCGCTGTGCTACGAGTGGTGCCGCACGTCCACATCGGCGCGTACGTGGCGGTGGGAATCGTGCTGCACGCTCGCACGTCGGAGTACCTGGGCGTGCGAGTCGTCACCGACGTCGGCAAGCTTGCCCTCCAACTCGGCGGCTCGGACATCGAGGTGTTGTCGCGTTACCTTGAGTCGTGCCGGTCGATCGCACACGGGGACATCACTGCAGGCCCGATCGCCCTGGCACCGCCTTCGGAGCGGTTTCACTGGCTCACAGCGCCAAGGTCCGACATGATTCAGAGCGGACCGGTGCATGAGGGGCTATGCGAAGATCCTGAATCAGAGCTGGACCGGCTGTTCAGGGAAATCGTGCTCCAGGCAGGAAACGGCTGAACAAGGCTCGGTAAGGACTGGGTAGCAGGGTTGTAAGATTCGCGTCAGGCCGCGTAGACGGATAAGATTGCTCCTCATTTCCAACGGGTCAGAAGCACGAATGCAGGCGAACTCGTCACTTCCAGTAGAACGTCTTCGTGAGTCTCTCGCGCA
>JBKJRW010000162.1:0-25146 GCA_046593165.1 Gemmatimonadaceae bacterium | reverse complement strand
TTTCGTTATATTTCAAGGCTGTCCCGCGATTCTGCCGGGGCCTGAACACCGGAATCGCCTTGAATCTCGACCACATCCGCAATTTCTGCATCGTCGCTCACATCGATCACGGCAAGTCAACGCTTGCCGACCGACTGATCGAGGCGACGGGCATGCTGCAGAAGCGGGAGATGAAGGCGCAGGTGCTCGACACACTCGACCTCGAGCGCGAGCGCGGCATCACTATCAAGCTGAACGCCGTGCGCATGACCTATGAGTCGAAGGAAGGCGGATCGTACGAGCTGAATCTCATCGACACCCCGGGCCACGTTGACTTCACCTACGAGGTATCGCGGTCGCTCGCTGCGTGCGAGGGAGCAATTCTCGTTGTCGATGCATCGCAGGGCATTCAGGCGCAGACCCTGTCCAATCTCTTCCTCGCGCTCGATGCGGGACTCGAGATCATCCCGGTTCTCAACAAGATCGATCTCCCGGGTGCCGAGCCTGAGAAGCGAAAGCAGGAAGTTCACGACCTGCTGGGCGTGGACCCCGACGAGATTCTTCTGGTCAGCGCCAAGGAAGGGCTCGGAATCCCCGAGTTGCTGGAGCAGATCATCCGCAAAGTCCCGCCTCCGCGCGGCGACCTCAACGGACCGCTGCGCGCGCTGATTTACGATTCCTACTACGACAAGTACCGCGGTGCCATTCCCAGCGTGCGCGTTGTTGACGGCACCATCCGCCCGGGAACGAAGATCACGTTCGGCGCCAGTGAATCCGTCTACGAAGTCGCTGAGGTGGGATACAACCAGCTTCGGCAGGTAAAAGCCGACGAACTTGGTCCGGGTGAGGTCGGCTACGTCGTCGCAAACGTCCGCTCGGTAAAAGAGACGCGCGCAGGCGATACGATCTTCGACGCAACAAATCGCGCGCCGAACGCACTCCCCGGGTATCGGGACGTGCAATCGTTCGTCTTTGCCGGCATCTATCCGACCGACACGCAACAGTACGAAACACTTCGCGACGCTCTCGAGAAGCTTCAGCTCAACGACGCTTCGCTACAGTACGAGCCTGAGACCTCCACGGCCCTGGGCTTTGGATTCCGTTGCGGCTTCCTCGGTCTGCTGCACATGGAGATCGTTCAGGAGCGACTCGAGCGGGAATACGAGCTCGATCTCGTCACGACGGTTCCGAGCGTCGAGTACAAGGTCTATCGCACCGACGGGTCCATGGAGTTGATCGAGAACCCGTCGAAGATGCCTTCGTCAACGGTCATCAACTACGTCGAGGAGCCGTACGTGAAGGCGCGGATCATGGCACCTGCGGAGTACATCGGCCCGATCATGACGCTCGGTACCGAGCGCCGTGGTATCTACAGGAACATGACATACCTCGATCAGACTCGCGTCGAATTCGACTGGGAGTTTCCGCTCGGTGAAATCATCCTCGATTTTTTCGACCGGCTCAAGACTATCAGCCGCGGATATGCCTCACTCGATTACGAGATGCTCGAGTACCGACGAAGCGAGCTGGTAAAGCTCGACATGCTCATCAACGGGGATCCGGTGGATGCGTTCTCCGTGATCATTCACAGGGACAAGGCGTACGAGTGGGGCCGAAAGATCGCGGACAAGCTGAAGGAACTTATTCCGCGCCAGCTTTTCGAGGTCATCATCCAGGCAGCGATCGGCCAGAAAATCATCGCGCGCACAACCGTGAAGCCGCTCCGAAAGGACGTGCTCGCCAAATGCTACGGCGGCGACATCTCGCGCAAGCGCAAGCTGCTCGAAAAGCAGAAGGAAGGAAAGAAGCGGATGAAACAGGTGGGTTCCGTGGAGATTCCGCAGGAGGCATTCCTCGCAGTGCTTCAGGTGGACTAAAGCGTGACTTCGCTCGTTGTTCAGACGAGCTTTTTAGGGGACGTCGTCCTCACAACGCCCCTCATCGCCGAGCTTGCCAGGCGCGGCCCCGTGGATGTGCTCACGTCGCCAGAAGGATCGGCCATCCTCGCGAACAATCCCCACATCCGCAATGTGATTGTGTTCGACAGGCGCGAGGCCGACCGCGGCGTATCGGGTTTCGCGCGCACAGTCGGGCGCATTCGTCATACCGGGCTGTACGGCGCGCGAGAGTCTGCGACCCCAGTCGCGGGAGAGGATCGCGATTACGAGGTGGCCTATCTTTGCCAGGGCTCATTCCGCAGCGCGTTTCTGATACTCGCTACCGGCATTCGAAAGCGAATCGGCTTCAATACGTCAGAAGGGAGCCGTTTGTATACGGATCGCGTCGAGTACCGCTCCGACAGGCATCACGTCGAGCGCCTGTGGTGGCTCTCGATGAGTCCTTGCGCGGACCCGCCGTCGCGAGAGCAGATCGCACCGCGGCTGTTCCCGGGCGACGACGACGAGCGGGCGGTGGCGACGCTCATGCGCGAACACCTTCTCGACGATAAGCGTCCGGTCGTCGTGCTCGCGCCGGGAAGCGCGTGGGCCACGAAGCGGTGGCCGTTCTACCACGAACTCGCGGTGAAAGCCTGCGCGCACGCGAACGTGGTTGTGATAGGCGGAAACGCCGACGTCGTAACCGGGGATGCCATCGTCAAGCAGCTTCCCCACGGTTGTGCTGCCAACGCCGCTGGCCGGCTCGGTATTCTTGCATCGGCCGCGTTGATCGGCCGGGCTGCCGCACTGGTGACCAATGATTCAGCGCCTCAGCACCTCGCATCGGCAATGAACACCCCAACTATCAGCATCTTCGGCCCCACGGTTCCAGACTTCGGCTTCGGTCCACTGTCAGATCGGTCTACGGTGGTAGGCAACGATGAGCTTACTTGCAGGCCTTGCGACCGGCATGGCCCCGCGCGGTGTCCGCTTGGACATTGGCGCTGCATGCGCGAACTTTCTTCAGACCGCATCTTCGATCATCTCAGTAATACACTCTCCTAAGCGAGCACACGTGACGGTCAGAGAGCAGTTCATCGTCGGAATCGATCTCGGAGGCACCAACATCGCCGCCGGCGCAATGCCGACGGACGGCTCGCGGGAGATCGCCATGCGAATGGTCCCCACTCAAGCATCCGAAGGAGCTGAAGCGGTCGTCGACCGCATCGCAGCACTGATCGAGGATGTCATAGTCCAGACACGAGCGGAGACTGGCGCCGAGCGGGGAGATTTTCTCGGAGTGGGGATCGGCTCTCCCGGCCCGCTCGACCGCGCGCGTGGGCTGGTGATAGTCACCCCTAATCTGGGCTGGCGCGATTTTCCACTGCGTGACGAGGTGGCGAGCCGGGTGAATCTTCCGGCGACGCTGGACAACGATGCCAATTGCGCGACGCTGGGCGAATGGTGGTGCGGAGCTGCGCGCGGCGGGCGCAATGTGGTGGGTCTCACCATTGGTACCGGCATCGGAGGTGGCTTGATTCTCGACGGCAAGCTCTACCACGGGTCGTCCGATGCCGCTGGTGAGATAGGTCATACGACGATCGACTCGACGGGCCGACGCTGCAAGTGCGGCAACTATGGTTGTCTCGAGGCGTACGCATCGGGCCCCGCGATCGCCGAGCGCGCGAGAGAGATGCTGGAGGGCGATGAAGCTTCCACTATGCCGTCGATGGTCGATGGCGATGTCTCGCGAATAACGGCCCAGACCGTTTTCGAGGCGTCGAAGCGCGGCGATGCGCTAGCGCTCGAGGTGGTTCGCGACACCGCACATTTTCTCGGCGTCGGTGTGTCGAACCTGATCAACATTTTCAACCCCGATATCTTCGTGATTGCCGGTGGTGTGACTCAGGCCGGCGATCTGCTGTTCGATCCGCTGCGAGCCGAGGTGAGACGGCGTGCATTCAAGCCGTCGGTGGATGCCTGCAGGATCGTACCGGGGGCACTGCCGCTTACCGCCGGCGTTGTCGGGGCCGTGGCTACTTTCCGTGCTCAGACTCTCGGGAATCTCTAGCGGAGCCGATTGGCGTCGTGCGTGCCGGTTTCTTGAACTGCTATCAGGGAGATTAGAGAGATTGAGGAGTTGGGGAGACCACTGGTCCGGGCCAGCAAAAGAACGTGGACCTGTGGATGACAAAAATGAAAAATGGAAAGAATGCATCTCCCCACTCTCACTGATGGCAGTTCCGATTGTCTGCACAGACTAACGGCGACTGACACCCCGAAGGACCCTGCCATCGAGATCTCCGGGATACGGTATCCTCAGCATCTCGGCAATCGTCGGCGCAAAATCCACCGTCGACGCGCGTGTGGTGTCGCGACCTGAGCGAATGCCCGGCCCCATGAAAATCATCGGCACGCGACGGTCGTACCAGTATCCTTGACTATGGCTCGTCTCGCGGGGACCGTTCGGAATGCCTGGAACGAACCGAAACTCGACTCCCTCGCGTGAGAAGCGGCCGCCTTCGCGCCCCTCATAAAGCGAGCGCTTGCGCAACACGGCGAAACTATCTGTCGCCTGGCCAAGCCTGAGCTCCTCCTGTGTCCACGCGTCGCCGATGATCGGGAGCTTCTTGAGATCCTTCGCCAGTTTCGCCGCAGCAGCGCGCCTGTCAGGATTCGAGATCGCCTCCGCCCGCAATGAGTCCAGCTTCGCATTCTCGGCTGCGGTAAGTCTGTGCCCGTATTCTCCACGAGCTGTGAGATCCTCGGGCATCTCGAGCACACCGTGATCCGCAGTGAGCATCACAGTCCAGCGTCCCTTCCCCACCCTCGCGTCGAGAAAGGCGAAGAATTCGCCCAGCTCGCGATCCAGTCGCAGAAGATTGTCGCGCTGCTCGCTGCTCATCGGTCCATAGCGGTGTCCGACGCGGTCCGTCGCTGAAAGACCAACATTGAGGAAATCGGGAGTATCATCGCGCCCGAGTTCGAGGAAACTGACCATCGATCTCGCTAATTCCAGCGTCGCTACGTCAGCCGCCGGCGTCGCTCCCCACCACGGCCAAAAAGCATTCGGACGACCTTCTTCCGAAAAGCGATGGACAACGGGTGTCTGAACAACCTTCCAGATAGTATCTGCACGGTGGGCTTGAAGCTGGCCCTGGGAGAACGTCGTTACCCAATCTGGATCGGCATCGCGGTAGAAAGTTGATGTCACGAATAGCGCTGCCAGGCTGTCGAACCAGTACACATGACCTTTCACGTGTGCGGCGGGGTGAATCGCAGCGCGGTCTTTACCCGACACTGAGGCTACTCTGGATTTCGGATTCGCCGCCACAAGCCAATCCGCTAAACCAGACCGCATCAGGTGCCGCGGCGACGCACCAGGCCGGTCGGGGCTCCCGATGATCTTCACTGTCGAGTCGGCCGCGTTGTAAACTGAAAGCCAGCGGCTACCGGACATCTCATACCACGAATTCGCGATCACTCCGTGACGGTTCGGATAGACGCCGGTCGTCAGTGAGGCATGACCCGGGGCGGTTTCCGTCGCTGCATAATCATGCGAAGCGTTCACATACGAATGGCCCTCGTCGCGAAGGCGCTTGAACCCGCCCACAAACAGGTCGCCGTGACGGTCGAGAAGGTCCACGCGTAGCTGATCGACCACGACAAGAACAACCAGTTTCGGTGGACTCGAAGCAATTGTCGGCCCCCGGGTCGGAGACACGGCGCACGAAGTGGCGGCGACGGCGGTCGCCACAACCAGGATTGTTCTGAGATGTTGCTTCACTGGGGTTCCGGACAGGTTGGGGGACGCTCCCCCGGAGGAAGCGCGACCCACAAACATGGTGCGATCATTCACGCAAGACCGCGATTTTCTGCGCTCTCTGCGATAAGCTTATACTCCGTCGAGGCAGTCGTCACCTGGGGCCGCATTCTTGGACCTTCGAGATACCAGATCGTTACCTGATTCCGAAATATCGTCCGCGCGGCCGCGCCGCGTTGGCGTGATCGGCAGTTTCGTCTGGGACGTAATTCATGGACGCGACCCGCGCGACACGGCCGTCGAAGAGTGGGGTGGCATCACCTACGCCCTCGGCGCGTTCGAGGCGGCGCTTTCCGAAGCCTGGCAGATGGTTCCCATCGCCAAAGTGGGGTACGACCTCGCGCCCTCG
Source organism: Gemmatimonadaceae bacterium (assembly GCA_046593165.1). Taxonomy (GTDB): domain Bacteria; phylum Gemmatimonadota; class Gemmatimonadetes; order Gemmatimonadales; family Gemmatimonadaceae; genus UBA4720. Next base: position 19,118 of record JBKJRW010000162.1, on the reverse strand, counting down.
GCGCGTGACTTCATTCGTGGCCTCGAACGGGTCGCAAGGGACGCGCAGCCAATAGAAGTTCCGCATCCCAATAACCGCGTCACGATTCATTACCAAAGCGCCGAGCGTCGGTGCGAGCGCCTGGCGGGCGGCGTGCCGGGGTGGAACTGGCTGGGGCTCAAACCGTTGCTCGCCGATGTGGACGCGCTTTACATCAACCTGATTAGCGGCTTCGAACTCGACCTGGAAACCGCGCAACTCATCCGAACTCACTTCAGCGGGCCGATCTACTGCGACATGCACTCGTTGTTGCTCGCGCGCCAGCCCGACGGTGTCCGAACCCTTCAGCCGCTGGCCAATCCCGGTGCCTGGTTCAGATGCTTCGACATGGTCCAGGTCAATGAAGACGAAATGGGAATGATGGCTCCAGATTCGCTCGCTCTTGCCGCGATGGCGACCGGTGCGGGTGTAAAAGTTCTCAACGTCACGCTCGGGGCCCGTGGAGTCGTTTATTTCGCCGCCCCGGGCTTTGATCGGCTTTCGGATCTTGGCCGGCACGACCTTGCGCCGACCACCGGAGCGATCCGCACCGAGCTGGTTGCTGCGAGTACATCGCGTGATCTCGCGGGCGGCGATCCAACGGGGTGCGGAGATGTCTGGGGTGCCACATATTTCTCGCGCATGCTTTCTGGAGACGACATTCAAACGGCAATGCGGGCGGCTTCAGTCGCGGCAGCGCGGAACGTAGACCATCGCGGGGCTTCCGGGCTCGCGCAACACCTGAGAGGCGAGTTGAGCGTCAAGTGACGACTGTAATCGATGTTCCGCAATCACTCGACGATCGCTCCTTCGAAGAGGTCTTCGATCAGCTCGCGACGGTGCCGGCCGACGAAAAAATCCTGATCAATGCCAAGAGAACGCGGTGGGCGTCGCCATTCGGACTGACCGCACTTCTCACGGTCGCACAGACACGTCTCGAGCGGCCTGGCCTGGCATTGCCCGAGAACGAGGACACCGCATCGTACTGGTCGCGCGCCAGTTTTTTCAAGCACGCCGACGCGCTGTACGACTTATCGGGGCGAGTGCCGCGTCCGCGCCAGGCATCCGAATCGAGCGTGCTGCTCGAGGTCACACCCGTGGTCCACACGCAGGACATTCACACAGTCGTCGAGAACATTCAGCAGCGGGCGCGCGCAATACTCCAGGAAAAGCTGCATCTTGAACCGAAGGTCACGATGCGGTTCACGATGGCTCTCTCCGAGATCTGTCAGAATGTCATCGAACATGCGGGTACGGGTGGCTGGGTCGCGGTCCAGGCATACAAGTGGCAGCAGCGGCTCGGTGGCAGAAATGTGGTCGTCATTGCGGTATGCGACGCCGGAATGGGTTTCCGGCGTTCACTCGAGTCGGCGCAGGGCCCAAAGGCAGACGACCGTTGGGGCGATCGAATGGCGCTCGAGGAGACCGTGATGCGCGGGGTATCGCGCTTTCGCGATCCAGGGCGCGGCCAGGGATTAGCCGGAGTAAAGGGCTTTATCGGCACCTGGCGGGGCAAGTTCAGCGTTCGAAGTGGAAGTGCGCGGATCGCAATTGTACCCACATGGGACGAAGACGAGGTAATGAAGGAAGGCCTTGCCCCGTTTCCCGGCGCCCAGGTTCAGATCACAATCCCCGAAAGGCTGCCCGACGCATGATCAGTCATATTGACGTGAGCTCGGTGCTCAGGCGAAGCGTTTGCGACCTTTACTCCAATCTCGTGACGCGTCCGACCGGCGCGGCGGTGCGCATCGGTATCGAGCATCATCTCGACGAGATTGGAGACAAGGCGCTCGCGGTACTCGATTTTTCGAACGTAGGTCTGCTCGATTTTTCGTGCGCCGATGAGATCGTGGCGAAGCTCTTGATGCAGTATGTAAGTATGGATATTCCGCGTCGCGAGGTGTACTTCGTGTTCTACGGCATGAGCGAGTCTCACATCGAGGCCGTCGAGACGGTACTCGAGCGGCACGGACTCGCTCTCGTCACGCAATTGGCGGATGGCGCCTCGCAGCTGATGGGGACGGTCGATAGAGAGCAGCGCACTGCATGGGAGAAAATTTCCGAGCTTGGAAGCATGCGGCCGTGCGACCTCGCGGATGCCATCGGCGTCCCCGCGGCGTCGGCGGAGCTGACGCTCGAAACACTCTGGCGCCGAAGGCTGGTCATCAGGGAGGAGAGCGGGTATTGCCCGCTGAGGGGCGCGGCCGCGGGCCTGAATCCCGGCGGACTGCTCGCCGACGGAAATGGCACCTCCGGAGGTGCCGGGGTAGAAGTCTCATGAAGCGCATCAGACTTCCGGATCCCAAGCTGAGACTGGGTACCAGATTCCGCCCGCAACTGAACGTCGTAGAGTACACGTCCACAAAAAAGGGCGACGCGGATCGCGGTCCGATGGTCAGAATGCGATCCTCCGAAGCGCGCATCCGTCTGGTACAGGATGGCGAACTCGTATGGGTTGCCGGGCCGAGGCGGCAGGAGCTTGCGACGCTCCTCGTCGACGACGCAATTCCGGAAGGCTCCGTCGCTCTCCGTGACGTCGGCGGCGTGACTATCACCGAGGCGGTGACTGTGTCCAAGCCGGACACAGACACACCGATCGGCGCAAAACTCTTCGGCTGATGCCCACGTCTCGAAAGCCTCGTCCACCCGGCAAGTCGACAGTCGCGATTCACGGGGGCTCCGACGCGCGCATTCCCGGCTCGCCAATCGCGCAGCCCCTCGTGCAATCCGTAAACTTCGTTCAGGAGTTTGGCGCTGCCGGCGGCGAAGGGTTGCTCTACACCCGCTACGGCAATACGCCCAACGAAGTCATCGTGCAAAAGCGAATCGCGATGCTCGAGGGCGCTGAAGCCGCGCTGGTTTTGTCGAGCGGAATGGGCGCCACCGCGTGCGCTATGCTCGCCCTTCTCCGCCCCGGCGACCATTTACTTTCAAGCTCGTGGATCTATGGCGGTACGAGGCGTCTCTTCACAGAAGAGTTCGTCTCGATGGGGATCGAGGTGAGCTTCGCCAACCCCGACGAGCGCCGCGTCTGGCGCAATACCATCAGGCAGAACACGCGCGCGATTTTCATCGAGTCGCCGGTCAATCCGACGTGCAGGGTCATCGATATTCCGCAGCTCGCTATCCTCGCGAAGACGCATGGCGTTGCCCTCGTTGTCGATTCGACACTCGCGAGCCCGATCAATTGTCGCCCGATCTCTCTCGGCGCAGATGTCGTGATTCATTCGGCCACGAAGTACCTGAACGGCCATCACGACATCCTTTGTGGCGCAGTAGCCGGAACATCGTCATACATAGAGGAAGTCAGGCGAAAAATGGTCGTCTGGGGGCAGGCCCCGGACCCGTTCGCCTGCTGGCTCCTCGAGCGTGGAATGAAAACGCTCGATGTGCGGGTGACCCGCTCCAACGAAAACGCGATGCGCGTCGCCGAGTGGTGCGCGGGACGCGCCGAAATCGCCAAGGTTCATTATGCAGGACTGCCCGACCATCCCGACCATGCGCTGGCAAAAAAGCTCCTCGACGGATTTGGCGGACTCATGTCGATCGAACTCACGGGCGGAGCGGAAGCGGCGGACCGGTTCGTCAGGAAGCTCAAGATGATTTCCCATGCGTCGAGCCTCGGCGGAGTGGATACTCTGGTTGTCGAGCCACGCTTCAGCTCGCATGCACACTTGTCGAGCGAGGAGCGCGCCTCCATCGGTATTCCCGACGGTTTTCTCCGACTCAGCATCGGCATCGAGAACCACGAAGACATCATCGCCGACATCGCCCAGGCACTGCAGTAGCCGAGCATGATCCGACTTCATGATGTCGCCAAGGAATACACGAGAACCCGGGTAGCGCTCAGTCACGTCACGTTGCAGGTGAAGCGGGGCGAGTTCGTTTTTCTCATCGGGCCGAGCGGTTCAGGAAAGACGACAATTCTGAAGCTGCTCTATATGGAAGAGAAGCCGAGCCACGGCGACGTGTGGGTGAACGGAGTGCACGCGAACACAGCGAGACGCAAGGAGATCTCGCAGCTCCGGCGGAAACTCGGGATTGTATTTCAGGATTTTCGTCTGCTCGAGGACAGAACGGCCGAGCAGAATGTAGCGTTCGCGCTCGAGGTGACGGGTGCGCCGGCCGGGGCGATCCCGCAACGCGTGTCGCGTGCGCTTGCGCAGGTCGGGCTTTCGTCCAAAGCGACCCAGCTCCCGCGGCAGCTTTCGGGTGGAGAACAGCAGCGTGTCGCGATTGCGCGGGCGCTCGTGAATGATCCGTACTTTCTTCTTGCCGACGAGCCAACCGGCAATCTCGACGAGCGCGCGACGCGTGGCATCTTCCAGCTTCTCCGGGAAATAAACTCGGCAGGTACGTCCGTGATCATGGCGACACACGATCTCGAGATTGTTCGCAAGGCCGATGACGCGCGCACAATCGAGTTGAATCATGGGCGAGTCGTGTTCGACTCGTCAGAGACGCCACCGCCCGAGACGCGATACACTCCGCTTCTTGGTCAGGCAGCGATCGGTGGTCCAAACGAGGGAAACTGGCCTGCACCTCCGAAAGAGGGCAGAAGCTAAATGCTTGCGGTGAGGGAAGCGTGGAACGCGAGCCGGCGAGCACCGTTGCTGAGTCTGCTTGGAGTCGTCACGATCGCATTTTCGCTTTTTGCTTTCGGACTTTTTGCGCTCGTTGCAGTGAACATCCGCCAGGCGCTCCGCGCGGTTGAAGCGCGGGTGGAAGTTCGTGCGTTCGTATCCGACGGCACTCCCGCTGACGCCATCGCCGCGGCGATGGCCGATATCAGCGCGTTTCCCGAAGTTGCGAAAGTGGACTACGTGACGCAGGAAGGAGCGCTCGCGCGGGCCCGCAAGGACATGGGAGAGTTCAGCGACGTCTTTGAGGAGGCGATGCTTCCGGCTTCACTCGACGTTCACCTTCGGGCCGGGCTACGCGATCCGGCGAACGTTCGCGCGGTTGCTGAGCGGATAAGGTCGTACCAGTTCGTCGATGACGTCCGCTACGGCGAGGAATGGGTTGAAAAGTTGTACCAGCTGCGAACTGTTGCGGCCGGCACCGGTCTCGGACTGGGGCTCGCATTCGCGGCGGTTTCGGTGATCATCATCGGGGCGACGATCAGAGTATCGGTACTCGCACGGGCTCGGGAAATCGCGATTATGCGACTCGTCGGCGCCACCGATAGCTTCGTGCGCGCGCCGTTTCTGATTGACGGGTTCGTCAAGGGGATTGTCGGCGGCCTGCTGGCGTTGCTCCTCACCTGGATGGCGTACCGCACCATCGACACGCGATTCATGAAGCTTGTCTTCTTTGATCCGCGACTGGTCGTCATCGGCATTCTCTCGGGCGCCCTCATCGGCATCGTGGGAAGCGCAACATCGGTATGGAGCCACCTGCGGCGCATCTGAGGCGCGCGGCTCTCGCCGTTGCGTTCCTCATGATTCCGTGCGTGGCGCTCCCGGCTCAGGACCAGGGCGACGCGAAGATCCGCGCGCAGCAGGAAGAGCTGTCGCGCATCCGGCGCGAGCGAGAGGAGCTCCAGCGCAGGATGCGCGGGCTCCAGACGAGGGTTCACGACATCAGCGAAGAAGTCACGAACCTCGACAGGCAGCACGACGCCACAGTGCGGGTTGTGCGGTCGCTCGACCAGCAGCTCACAACTCTCAACGGAGAGGTGGAACACACGACGGCCAATCTGGTGCGCGCTCAGGACGAAGTGCAGGTCAAGCGCGCCGTTCTGAGGAAGCGGCTCGTGGAGATTTACAAGCGAGGCCCCTTGTTCACGTTCGAGGTGATGCTCGCGTCGAAGACGTTTGGCGACCTCGTTGCGAGGTACAAGTACCTTCACATTCTCGCGCAACGCGACAGAGCCGTAGTATCGCGCGTGGATCAGCTTCGGTCGCAGATAATCGGCCAGCGCAGGCAGCTTGTGTCACTGCAGAACGGAGTCGAGCAGAACCGCGTTGAGAAGTCGCGCGAGGCAGAGCGGCTGCAGGTGCTCGAGCAGCAGAGACAGGTGAGCCTCACCCGCGCCAAACAGGATACGAAGAAGGCGCAGGATCGACTCAAGCAACTCGCCCGAAGTGAAGCTCGGCTCAACAACGTCATACAGGGGTTCGAGAACGCAAGGCGGAGAGCCGCGTCGCGACCCAACGCCGCGCCGCTGGCGCCAAGCACCATTCGAACCACTGATCTGGGACGGCTCGACTGGCCGATGGACGGCTCGATCATCTATCGCTTCGGGCGTGTGGTGAATCCGAACAACACCACCACGCGATGGAACGGCATCGGCATCGCTGCATCCGCGGGCACAGATGTAAAATCGGTGTCGTCTGGCGAGGTGGTTCTGGCCGAGGTGATGGGCACTTATGGCAACACTATCATCATCGAGCATGGAGGAGGCGACTACTCGGTGTATGGATCGCTGAGCCGGATGGGAGCGTCGAAGGGTTCGCGAGTGTCGAAGGGTCAGGTGATCGGCGCGATCGGGGCAACGGACCCTTCCCTGCCTCCGCATCTGCATTTCGAGATCAGGCGCGGTGGTCCAGCAGTCGATCCGCTCGATTGGCTGCGCGGTTCGCGGTAGCGCCAGACATTGGTTGCCCGCCAAAATCAATGATGATGGATCGCGGATTCGGCGGATGCGGCGGATCAGGAACAGACCGATCTGTTGACTGGTTTGCGAGGTGATTCCCTTCACTCTTATCTGTTCAAAGTTGTGACCGTTTCTAATCCGCTCGATCCGCCGAATCCGTGATCCCGATTCATGGACCCATGCCAAACGAAAAGAGTGCTCCCTTACAGGCACCACTCGGCGCACACATCTCGATCGCCGGAGGCACTCACGAGGCGCCTCCACGCGCGAAGGCAATCGGCGCGACGGCGATGCAGATTTTTACGAAGATGGCCAGCCGATGGGCCGAGCGTGCGTGCGAGGACGACGAATGCGTCGCTTTCCGCGGTGCGCTCGATAAAACGGACGTGCTCACAATGTCCGCCCACGACAGCTATCTCATCAATCTCGCGTCGCCCGACCCTGTTCTCCGCGCCCGCTCACTCGAATCGTTCAGGGGCGAACTCCAGCGCTGTAACGCACTCGGGATCGACTTCCTGGTGTCGCATCCCGGCAACTACATGGACGACCGCGCTAGCGGTGTGGCGAGAAATGCCGAAGCTGTCGGGCTCGCGCTCGAATCCGTGCCGGGAAACACGCTCGTGCTGATGGAAACGACGGCGGGGAGCGGAACCGCGATTGGCGCCAGTTTCGAAGAGATGGCTGAGCTCATTGAACTCATCCCCGCCGGGGTCCGCAACCGAGTTGGCGTTTGCATCGACACTGCACACATTTTTGCCGCAGGCTACGACATCACCTCCGACTACGATGGAGTGATGAGCAGATTCGATGACGTGATAGGCCTTGGACGGCTCGGGATGATGCACCTGAACGACTCGAAGGCGCCGCTAGGTTCACGGAAAGACCGGCACCAGCTCATTGGCGAAGGCGCGATCGGCGAAAGCGCGTTCCGGCGCATCATGAACGACGAGCGACTCGCCAAGGTGGCCAAAGTGATCGAGACACCAAAGATCGAACCAGACGTCACCGATCGCACGATGCTCGAGCGCCTGCGGAGCTACATCGGTCAGGAGTAGAGAGCAGAGGCCGGGCCCCGCGCGGTCAGTAGCGGAAAGTGTACTGCAGTTTGACCAGTAACTGATTGGACGAAAAGCCCCAGCGTGGATCCACGCTCGCATCTGCCTGTGACAAGTCGGGTGCCAGATGCCGAGCCAGGTTGTGATTGTAAACCACGAACAACTCACCGAGCGGGCTGAAGGTCCAGCGGAGCCGCGTGTTTGTGCCGAACGACTCCGAGTCGTTGTCGTACTGGATGAAGCTGTTGAGCTGAAGATCGGGCGATACGTTCAACCGCACCCTGCTACCGATCAAATCCTGTGTGAAGCGCCCTGCGGCAAGGCGTCGAAAGGCGTTGCGTTCTCCCGAGAGTTCGACAATGACTATCGGAGACGGTCTCCATGTCGCCGTGACATCGTACTCGTTGAGCGATCCGTCGTAGAACTCGCCAAACCACCACGACACCTGCCCTCCAAATCGTCGCTTCGCCGCAAGCCCTGCCTCGATGCGATACCGATTCCAGTGATATTCGCCCCTCGGTATGACAACTCCGTCGGCGACCTCAAAATCTTCTGGCAGTCGCTCGCCCGTAGGCACTACATTGGCCTCGAAACGATCTCCACTTTCGAGGCGCCAGTTCAGCGGAGCCGTGAACGCTCGGTAACTCTCCCACCGTCCAGCCGGATCTGCCACGACGCGCGCCCGGAACTCGTAGGACATCTGACGAATTCTGATTGGCCCCACTGGCCCGCTCGGGCGGGGGCTGTAGTCTATAGACAGCGACGCGATCTGAACCGCCGGCCGCGGGACAAAACCAAGTGACGGATCGAAGCCGTCTCCCAGGTTCTTGTACACGAGATTCACGTTCCACAGATCGTTCGGGTAGTCGATCTTGAACCCAGCGGCTGTCTTCCTTCCCCGCGCGCTATCACCGTCCATGCCCAAGCCCCACGCGCCCGCGAGAAAGTTCTTGTCTCCGCGGAATCTCGACGTCTGGTAGGTGAAGTCCGCACCGCCAAGCCAGCTTCCCCGGGTTCCCTGTGGATCCCCGACCGTAGTCAGGATGCCAACTGACGACTCGCGCAGGATGTTCTGCTTGATTCGGATGACGCCCATGTTGGACGCAGGTACGACGCCGGATACACTTCGCGTCCTTACACCCAGTGCGCCGAAATTTGTATTGCCGAGCCGTCCGATCACCTTCGTGCCAGCATCGATCGGGATCTCGCGACCGCGAACGAGTCCGATTCGCCTGCTGAAAAACGGGCGCACGTCATCGCCCAGTCCAAGGCCAAACTCGAAAATGTCCGACCCTTCCAGGAAAAAAGTCCGCTTCTCGGGGAAGAACAACGGAAATCGCGAGAGATTCGTTCGCCTCGTATCGACTTCCGTCTCCGCGAAGTCGGTATTTATGGTGATCGATGCAAGCGTGTTCGCGGCGAGACGCTGCGTCGCGTCCAGACTGAGCTGTGCATCCTTGTCTACGGAAGCATCGGGGGCACGTATTCCGAACCCGGCGGCAACGGAAGGCCGCAGACTGAGCCCCAGCCCGAGGTTGAAAGCAGGCAGGTTTGTTACGCGGCCAGCGCCGGAGGTCTGCGTGAGCCTGTAGTCGAGCGACGGACTGGACCATCGGTCGGTTTCCTGAAGCCGCTGAATCCGGCGTTCAATATTGAAGCCCCACGAGTCGAGCCCATCGGCAAAAAGAAGGCTGCGAGCAGGGATTCTGATTTCGGCCGACCAGCCCGTGGCCGTCCGGCTCGTCGCGGCTTCCCAGACTGCGTCCCAGTTGCTGTTCTCGCTCTCGCCCTGCGCCGAAACTAGCGCATCGTAGCGTGCACCCGCGGGATTTACTGCAAACACATATCCCGAGCGCCCGTCCAGGTACGTGTCGAAAACGATTCTGACATGATCCTCACTCGACAGTTGTGCATCGCGTTGTCGAGCGAAACTCACCAGCGCCACGCCATCGGGATAGTCGGCGCGAATGCCGATCACGATGGTCTCCGCAGTTGCGATAATCCGCACCACCGTGCGGCCCGATGCCAATGCGCCCGCCACAGGTTCGACCTGCGTGAGTGAGGAAATCGAATCCGCCGATGCCCACGACGCCTCGTCGAGCATCCCATCGAGTCGCAATGTTCCCGATTCGCGACCAGCCCTGAGTGAAGGACGTCCGCTCGACTGTTCGAGACTGTCCGTCGCCCGCACCGGCCTGGCTGTCTGGCCAAAGGCACAGTCAGGAGGGATGCTGGCGATCAGCGAAAACGCAACGGCCGCTGGCGCGAGGAACTTGCCCGGGAATGTCAGAGTCATGAGCGGCGAATGATGATCGCCTGTGGGACAGTTGTCTACGGCTGTGGCCTTCACGCCGGAACGCTACTACACTTCTCCGGGTATGAATTTCATGCGAAGCTCCCGAGTGATTCCACCGGCTCTCCGGCGTCCGGCGATGTTTTTCTTCGCCATCGCTCAGGTGCTCCTTGCGTTCGCTCCTCTCACGGAAGCCCGGTTTGGCGCTGACTCGCGATCGCATGTCGAGGCGGCCGGCACAAGCTCGCACCACGCCCATGGCGGCGCTGATTGCACTGCATGCGCCGCCCGCGGGATGGTTGCAACACCCGGCCATGCCGCGCAGCCTGCGATTGGGACGAACCTATCCTCACTACTCCCGCTCGCAACGCGCACCGCAATTCTCGACTCCCAGAGAGAATCAGGTTCAAGGCCTAGAGCGCCGCCTTTCAGACAGGCATAGCACCTCCACCGCCTGCGCGCCGCTCCTCATCGGGAGTCGAGCGCCACACACGCCGGAACCGATTTGTTCTGGGCGAAATATCTGAACTCAAGAAAAGGAACATCATATGCGGGGACTTCTATTCCTCTACGCGGCAGCCATCGGCATGCCGAGTCTGGCGCTTGGGCAGGTCAGGCTTCCGAAACCGAAGCAGGACTCGGTCGCGCGAGCCGATAGCATTGCGCGCGCAGATTCACTGGCACTTGTAAGGACTCTGGAAAAAGAACTTGGCCAATCTTCCAGCGACAGCGGAGCAAGCGCTGCGACGGCGCCGCGCGCGAGTGGCGGTTACATGAACATCGGCTTCGTCGCCCTGACCGATGCTGGCTGGTCTACCGAGCCCGATGTCACATCGCTACAGCGCGGCGACCACGATCCTCGCGTGCGCGGCTTCTCGATTCCAAACACCGAGCTTACGGTGGACGGAGCGGTCGATCCCTATTTCAAGGGATTCAGCAGTATCGTCTTCAAGCTCGACGAGAATGGCGAAACAGGAGTCGAGCTCGAAGAGGTCTTCCTGCTTACGACATCGCTGCCAGCCAACCTCCAGATCAAGGCGGGGCAGTTTTTTACCGAGTTCGGCCGTCAGAACCCGCAACACCCGCATTCATGGGCGTTCGTCGATCAGCCACTGGTGCTCAATCGAATGTTCGGGCCCGAAGGCCTGCGCAGCCAGGGATTGCGGCTTTCGTGGCTCGTCCCAACGCCCTTCTACACGGAGGCGATGCTCACCGTCGCTAACAGCACCGGCGGAACGACGCACAGCTTCCGTTCCGAGGCTTCACCCGAAATTCACGGCGGCGGCATTGCCGAGCGAGGGGTGAGGAGTTTTGCGGACATGCTCATCTCACCGCGAATCGCCGCTTCGCTGGACCTTAGCGAAACGCAGACTTTGCTCTTCGGAGCGTCTGCCGCTTTCGGGCCGAACAATTCCGGAGCTTCCGCCCGAACGCAGATCTACGGCGTTGACGGATACTGGAAGTGGAAGCCTGCGGCGGCGCAGGCTGGATTTCCGTTTGTGTCGATGCAGACAGAGGTCTTGTTCCGGCGCTATGACGCGGCCGAACGGGTTTCCGCCGATCTTCCGGCTGTTAACCTGCCCAGCGAGAGCCTCAAGGACCGTGGCGCGTACGCGCAGGTGCTTTGGGGTATCAAGCCGCGCATCGTGGCGGGGCTCCGCGGCGAACTGGCGAGGGGAGACGATGCCGCTTTCGAATCCGATTTGCGGGCGGATCGCGTCCGAGTTTCCCCGAACTTCACGTGGTATCCGACGGAATTTTCAAAATTCCGTGTTCAATACAACTTCGACGACCGCAAGCAAGTCGGTACAGACCACTCGCTCTGGTTCCAGTTCGAGTTCCTGCTTGGCGCACACGCTGCTCACAAATTTTAAGGATAAATGACACACCATGACCTATATAAAACTCTACAGAGCCGCCACTCTCGCACTTGTCGCTATCGCGGCCACCGGCGCATCGGCCGCCGCGCAGCTTCGCGTTGTCGCAACAACTCCGGACCTCGCATCGCTAGCCAGGGAAATCGGCGGGAAGGCAGTCACGGTTACAGCACTTGCCAAGCCGACCGAGGATCCTCACTACGTCGATGCCAAGCCAAGCCATGTGGTGACGCTCAATCGGGCCGATGCCCTCATCGAAGGTGGCGCTGAACTCGAACTGGGATGGCTGCCTCCACTGCTCGACAATTCGCGCAACGCAAGAATAGCGGCAGGCGCGCCGGGTCGCATCGTGGCTACTCAAGGCGTCAGAATGCTCGACATCCCGGCTGCTTTCGACCGCTCGAAAGGGGATGTGCACTCGATGGGAAACCCTCACTTTCTGATCGACCCCCTGAACGTGAAGGTGATCGCCCGCAACATCGCTGACCACTTCGCGCAGATCGACCCGAAATCTGCCACTGCCTACAGGACCAATCTCGCCGCATTCAACACCAGGCTCGACGCGAAGACCGCGGCGTGGCAGAGTCAGCTTGCGCCCTATCGCGGCGGCAGAATAGTGACTTATCACAGGGATTTTATATATCTCGCGTCACGCTTTGGACTTACCGTCGTCGAGACGCTCGAGCCCAAGCCGGGAATCGCACCGTCACCTGCACACCTCGCCATGGTAATCGGCAGGATGAAAGCCACCAAAGCGCGAGTAATTCTCGTACAGCCCTACCAGAATCGGCGAACAGCCCAGACAGTGGCGCGGCAGACCGGCGCTATCGTGATCGATGTTACGCAGCAGCCCGGCTCGCGCGGTAACGGGACCACGTATTTCGATATGATGGACACGCTCGTGAGCACCCTGGCCACGGCTTTCCGGTCGCAGAAATGAGCGCGGACCTCCAACTAGTATGGGAGGTCATGAAATGGCCTTTGGTGGCGTGCCTGATTTTCCCGCCATTGCTCGTATATCTCGGACTCCATGTGGTGAAGCGCGAAGTGATCTTCGTGGATCTCGCGCTTGCGCAGGTTGCGACTTTGGGAACCTGCGTCGCGCTTTTGATGGGTTATCACTTCGACGATCGCATAACGTTCTGGATTTCACTCGGCGTGACGTTTATCGGGGCTGCCTTCTTCAGTTGGTCCAGGAGCACGAAGAAGGGCCCGGTGCCGCAAGAGGCAATCATCGGCATAACGTTCGTCGTCGCCGCTGCCGGAGTGATCCTGCTTCTCAGCCGCGTTGCAGGAGGAAAAGAAGAACTTGAGCATCTGCTGACGGGCGACATACTGAACGTAACGAGAGGGGAGATTGGCCAGCGCGCGTTGATTTTCGCGGGTTTGGCAGCCTTCTATGCGGCATTCCACAAACGCTTCGTCCTCATCTCTTCCGACCCGGATCGCGCTTTCGCAGACGGAATGAGAGTGAGGTTATGGGATTTTCTCTTCTACGCGGCGTTTGCGTTGGTAGTCGTGAGCTTTGTACGCCTCGCCGGAGTGCTGCTGACGTTCGCCTACCTCATCGTGCCAGCGGTTTGTGGAACGATGCTGGCCGAACAGTGGATGAAACGCCTGGCGATCGGCTGGGGAGTCGCCACCGCGGCAAGCCTGCTCGGACTGTGGGTTTCTTACCAGATGGATTTACCGACCGGTGCTGCAATCGTGTGCGCATCGGGCCTGCTGCTCGCGGTCGTAAGCGTCGTGTCTGCCGCTCGCCGGACGTAGGGCCGCGGCAGGTGCCCAAACCCCTTGAATTAACATAAGTTACAGGGTCCTATGCCCACTTCATGAAGCGCAAAGACGCCCTCGATTACCACTCATCGGGGCGGCCGGGAAAGATCGCCGTAGTTCCCACCAAGCCGCTCAACAACCAGCGCGATCTCGCCCTCGCCTACTCGCCTGGCGTCGCAGAGCCCTGCCTCGAAATCCAGAAGAATCCCGAAGACGCCTACAAGTACACGGCGCGCGGAAACCTTGTCGCCGTCGTCACCAACGGCACTGCCGTCCTGGGGCTCGGCAACATCGGCGCGCTTGCCGGAAAGCCAGTCATGGAGGGCAAGGCAAACCTCTTCAAGCAGTTTGCCGATCTCGATGTGTTCGATCTTGAGGTGGGATCGGAAGACCCCGACGACGTCATCCGCTTCTGCCAGTTGCTCGAACCAACCGTCGGCGGCATCAATCTCGAGGACATCCGCGCCCCCGACTGCTTCTATATAGAAGAGAGGCTGCGGGAGACGCTGAAGATTCCGGTCTTTCACGACGACCAGCACGGCACTGCCATCATCTCGGGAGCCGCACTCCTCAACGCGATCGAGATAACTGGCAAGGACATCACATCGGTCAGGTGCGTTTTCTCCGGCGCGGGGGCGGCGGCGATCTCGACCGCCGAGCATTACGTCCGGCTCGGAGTAAAACGGGAGAACATCCTGCTCACGGACAGGCAGGGCGTGATCTACAATGGCCGCCCCGGCCAGCTGGATCCCTACAAGGCGCGATTTGCCACCGAAACCGATGCGCGCACCCTCGCCGACGCTCTCGTCGGAGCCGACGTGTTTGTCGGACTGTCTGTCGCAGGGGCTGTCTCCGGCAGCATGATCGCCGGGATGGCCGATCGCCCGATCGTGTTCGCCCTCGCCAATCCGGAGCCCGAAATCCTGCCCGAGGAAGTGCGCGCAGTGCGACCCGACGCAATCATCGCTACGGGACGGAGCGACTACCCGAACCAGGTCAACAACGTACTCGGCTTTCCGTTCATCTTCCGCGGAGCGCTCGATGCGCGCGCAACCGAAGTGAACGAAGCGATGAAGATGGCGGCAACGCGCGCGCTGGCACTTCTCGCGAAAGAGGATGTGCCGGACAGCGTGTCGCGACTCTACGGGCTGAGTTCCGTGAAATTCGGCGCCGAGTACCTCATTCCCTTCCCGTTCGATCCGCGCATTCTCCTGTGGGTTGCACCGGCCGTCGCATGGGCCGCAGTCGCGTCAGGGGCAGCAAGCGAATTCATCGACCTCGACGACTATCGCGAAAAACTCGAGGCCCGGCTCGGTCGCGCCAAAGGCGTCATGCGCGGCATCATCAACCGCGCAGTACGTGATCCACGGCGCGTGGTTTTTCCCGAGGGCGAAGAGCCGAAAGTGATTCGCGCAGCGCAACTCATTGTCGATGAAGGCATCGCTGAGCCGATTCTTCTTGGCGACCCCGGCAACATCGCACGGATCGCGAAGGAAAACGGCATTCCACTCGACGACATATGCATCGAGGACCCGGCTCGATCACCGCGGCGCGAGGCGTACGCCGACTATCTGTGGCGCAAGCGGCAGCGAAAAGGCCTTAGCCTTGGCGAAGCCCATCAGCTTCTTTACAACGGCAATTACTTCGGGTCGGTGATGGTTGCGGAGGGGGATGCGGACGCACTCGTCTCAGGCGTGAACATGCATTACCCCGAGACAATCCGGCCTGCACTTCAGGTCATTGGCGCGCATCAGAAGGCGGAGGTCGTCAGCGGGCTCTACATGCTCGTTTTTGACAAACACGTTATCTTTTGCGGAGACACCACGGTCAATATCGATCCGACCGCCGAGCAGCTCGCGCAGATCGCGTACTCGGCCGCGCGGATCGTTCGCACTTTGGGGATCACGCCGCGGATTGCGATGCTCTCGTTCTCCAACTTCGGGTCGGTACGTCATCCTGAAGCTGAGAAGATGGCGCGGGCGGTGCAGCTTCTGCGGGAGCGCGATCCGTCGATCGTGGTGGACGGAGAGATGCAGGCGGATACGGCTCTCGATCAAGACCTGTTGAAGGCCGCTTATCCGTTCAGCTCGCTGAGCGAAACGGCGAATGTGCTGATCTTCCCCAACTTGAGCGCGGGGAACATTGCGTACAAGTTATTGAACCACCTCGGCGGCGCGACAGCGATTGGTCCCATTCTCATTGGCATGAACCGTCCGGTGCATGTGCTTGAGCGAGGCGCGGACGTGCAGGACATAGTGAACATGGCAGCAGTCGCGGTGATGGATGCGCAGTCACGCGGTGTGGCTGCTCGACCGCGGCAACAATAGTAGTTGAACGTATAATTTTTGAGGAATAGAGAGGATGGCGACTGAGATGAAGCCTGAACGCTCCACGGTATCCCGCGAGAGCAGTATCGGGCTCACCAGACAGGGCCTTGCCCCGTCGGGGCGCGTCAACTGGAACCTTGTCGGACCTGAGTTGATGCAGGCGGCGGCACGGCGGGGAGAGGGCGAGTTTGCCGCGATGGGGCCGTTTGTCGCGGTCACGTCTCCGCACACAGGACGGTCTCCCAATGACAAGTTCGTCGTCAGGGAATCATCATCGGAGAATGACGTCGACTGGGGCAAGGTCAACCAGCCGTATGCAGCCGACAAGTATGAACTGCTGATCGCCGATGTGAGAGCATATCTTGACGGACGCGAAGAGTTGTTCGTAGAAGATCTCTATTGCGGCGCCGATCCCGAGTACCGCCTCTCCGTTCGCTACGTCTCGCCCAATGCGTGGCACATGGCGTTCGTCCGCAACATGTTCATCCGGCCCGAGCTGAGCGAGCTTGCGGCATTCGACCCGAACTTCACGGTGCTGCATGCTCCGGAGTTTCAAGCCGACCCAGCGCGACACGGAACGCGCACCAGCACGTTCATAGTACTGAATATCGCCGAACGGACGATTCTCATTGGCGGTACACGCTACGCGGGCGAACTCAAGAAGTCGATGTTCGCTGTCATGAACTACTTGCTGCCAAAGCAGGGTGTGCTGTCGATGCACTGTTCCGCCAATACAGGCAAGGATGGGGATACCGCCCTGTTTTTCGGCCTATCCGGTACCGGCAAGACGACGCTCTCCGCCGATCCAGAGCGATCCCTGATCGGCGATGATGAACATGGCTGGTCGGACCATGGGATCTTCAACTTCGAGGGCGGTTGTTACGCCAAGGTGATCAATCTTTCCGCCGAAGGAGAACCTGACATTTACCGGACGACGCAGATGTTCGGAACGATCCTCGAGAACGTGCGTCTCGACCCAATGACCAAGCAGGTCAGGTTCTCGGATCAGTCGATTACGGAAAATACCCGTGCGTCGTACCCGCTCCATTACATCCCCAACTACGTTCCCGACGGGCGCGGCGGACATCCTCGCAACGTTGTGTTTCTCACTGCTGATGCTTTCGGAGTATTGCCGCCCATAGCTCGGCTCAGTGCCGAGCAGGCGATGTACTACTTCCTCTCCGGATACACTGCGAAGGTTGCAGGTACCGAGCGCGGTGTGACTGAGCCGCAGGCAACGTTCAGTGCGTGTTTCGGAGCCGTGTTCCTTGTTTGGCATCCGACCAAGTACGCTGAGATGCTTGGGAAGCTGCTCAGGCAGCACGAATCCCGCGTATGGCTAGTGAACACGGGCTGGAGTGGCGGCGCGTACGGCGTGGGAAAGCGCATGAAGCTGCCCTATACGCGCGCGATGATTCGCGCTGCGCTTTCGGGATCGCTCGACAACGCGGAGGTCCGAATCGATCCTGTGTTTGGGCTCGGTGTTCCCAAGTTGATTCCGGAGGTGCCGGCCGAGGTTCTCGATCCGCGTGGAACGTGGGCCGACCCTTCGGCTTACGACGCGCAGGCGCAGAAGCTTGCCCGGATGTTCCGAGCTAACTTCGAAAAGTTCCCCAACGCCAGCGAATCGATCAGAAGCGCGGGCCCCCGGGTCTGAGCAGAATAAGTCGCGCATGAATTTCGAGATTCTGCGCGATCCGCTATGGAATAACATCCGTGTCGATGAGCTGACACTGAAGCTCGTCGACACGAGCGTGTTTCAGCGCTTGAGGTACGTCAGGCAACTCGGGCTCGCGTATCTCGTTTACCCCGGCGCTACCCACTCGCGCTTTGAGCACGCGCTGGGCACCTATCACCTCTCGCGCGGAACGCTGGCGCTCCTCTGTGAGCGAGATGCCACGCGGGTAGCAGATGCTGAAGAGCAGGCTGTTGTGCGAGCGGCGGCGCTGCTGCACGACGTCGGTCACTATCCTTTCTCTCACGCCCTCGAGGAGATAGGCCAGCTTCATCATGAGGATGTAGCCAAACCTCTGATCATGGACGGTGCGGTCGCGCAGATACTCGCCGCCGGCATTTCGGCTGACGCTCCGCGGCGCGTCTTCGAGCTGATCCGTGGCACGAGCGACAGTCCCCTGCAGGGACTGATATCCGGCTCCCTGGATCTCGACAAGATCGAGTACCTCAAGCGCGATGGCTTGATGTGCGGAGTGCCGTACGGAGAGATCGACGTGGACAGGCTCATCAACTCCATGGTGATCCTGGACGATCCTGTGTCAGCACGACCGGTACTCGGTGTATTGGAGAAAGGACTGTCGGCAATTGAGTCCCTGCTGTTCGCCAAGTACCAGATGTACCGTAACGTCTACTGGCATCACGGTGTCAGGAGCGCGACGGCGATGTACAAGCGCATGGTGGACGATGCGCTGCGCGCGGGGGCGATCGACGCCGAATTGCTGCCATCGTATACGGATGAGGGGTTGCTTCACCGGCTCGAGCATGCGCAGCCGACACCGCTTCTAGACGCGCTTCGCACGCGGAGACTATATAAGCGAGCGCTCGAATGGCCGGCGAGCCAGCTTGAAGATGGCTTCGGCGAATGGATCGCGACTGACCGTGAGCGAACCCGCGACGCCGAGGATGCAGTTGCGAGTGATCTGGGCATGCAGCCTGGCGAAGTGCTTCTCGATTTTCCGATGAAGACACAGATGCTGGGGCTCGACATTCCAGTGCAGCGCCGGAGTGGCAAAGTGGAGCGACTTACCGGCGAGGGTTGGCCCGGCACGATCAATCTGCCGAGTCTTTCAGAAGAGCTCTACCGGAGTGCGCGTTGGCTGCGAGTCTTCGTCGCGCGGCGAACCGAGGTTGATCCTCTGCGGGTTCGAGGTGTTCTCGATTCCATGTCGGCTTAGGACAACGGCGGGAAAAGCTTTAACACAGATGTAAACGATGATACAAGGGGTCAGAGTTGTTGATCCTGGATCGGAAGGATTTCCGGGTATCCCCTCTGATCAACAACTCTGACCCCTTGAAGAAAGCTTTTCTGTTGTTCGCCGACACCTACACGAGCCCGATATAGAGCCTTAGCGCCTCCGGATTAGCCAACGCCTCGGTATTCGTTACCGGTCGGCCATGCACGACATCCCGCACCGCCAGCTCGCTGATCTTTCCGCTGAT
>JBKJRW010000016.1:0-11428 GCA_046593165.1 Gemmatimonadaceae bacterium | reverse complement strand
CCAGGTCGGCGACATTTATGAAAAGGCGGTCGACTTCCAGGAATTCGGACGAACCGCCGTCCAGGCCGCAAAGCAGCGCATCATCCAGCGCGTGCGTGAAGGCGAGCGCACGAAGATCCGAGACGAATTTACCAGTCGCGTCGGGGACCTCCTTTCAGGCGAGGTGCAGCAGATCGAGCGCGGCAAGCTAGTCATCATGCTCAACAAATTCCGCGAAGCCGAGGCGGTCATTCCGTATCGCGAGCAGAACCATCGCGAGCATTTTCATCAGGGCGATCCTCTGCGCGCCGTGCTCAAGCGCGTCGAGGAAACTCCCAAGGGTCCGCGCCTCATGCTCAGCCGCGGCGACCCGATGTTCGTGAAGGCGCTTTTCAAGCTTGAGGTTCCCGAGATCCAGCAGGGAATCGTCGAGATCCGCGCCGCCGCACGCGAAGTCGGCAATCGAACGAAGATTGCCGTGTTCTCTCGCGACGACTCCGTCGATCCGGTAGGCGCATGCGTTGGTCTCAAGGGCTCGCGTGTGCAGGCCGTCGTGAATGAGCTTGGCGGAGAGAGAATCGACATCGTTCCATGGTCGGCCGATCCAGAGCGTTTCGCCAAGCTCGCGCTCGCTCCAGCCCGTGTGGCGCGCGTGTTCAGCGACGCTGCGACAAAGACGATCCAGGCAGTTGTGGACGAAGATCAGCTATCGCTTGCGATCGGACGCAACGGCCAGAATGTGCGACTCGCATCGGAACTCACCGAATGGAAGATCGAGCTGTACTCGAGCCGCGAGTGGATGGAGCGCGGGTCTGAGCAACAGATTTTTGCTCCGCTGCCCGGTGAAACAGACGAGAATGTCAACCCGCGGCTTACCGAAATCGAAGGCCTCGAGGCTTCGACGGTTGCGGTTCTCGAAGAGGCAGGCTATCGCACGCTCGACGACATCATCGACCTCGAGCGCGAAGACTTCCTGCGCCTGGCGGGCATTGCTCCTGAGGAAGCCGATCGCCTGATGACGATCATCGACGAGCTGACGACTGAGGAAGGCGCAGCCGACGAGGCCGACGATGCCGCCGATGGCGCTCAGGAAGCGGCACCGAGTGAGTCGGACGAGTCGGGAATTCCGGCCGCTCCAGTGGATGGAATCGAACAGTCCGGTCCATCGACGGTAGCGGGAGACGAAGGCTCTGGTGGCGATGCCACCAACTCTGGCGATGGAACGCCGAACGCGGAGACCGACGCTCCCGCTGCATCGCGCAGCAAGCGCGGCGAACGTAAAGGCGAATGACAACTGAAGTTGCGAAGCGAAAGGTGCTCGGCCTCGTTGGCCTTGGTCTTCGCGGGCGACTTGCGGTTGTCGGAGTGCAGCAGGTGCGAGACGCGGCAAAGCACGGAAAGCTGAAGGTCGCGCTTGTTGCGAGCGACGCGTCGAAGAATAGTTTGGACAAGGTTTCAGGTGTGCTGAAGGCGCTCGATGTTCCGGTTATCGGTGCGTTGTCGGCGGCTGAGCTGGGCGGTGTAGCGGGACGCGAGGCCGTGGCAGTAATCGGTGTGACAAACGCGGGATTGGCGAGGGGAATCATGACGGCGATTCCAGCGCCAGGATACGAAGCAACGACTGGTGGAAGGCGGGCGGCTCGACCCTCGAGCCGCGGGGATTCAAGGAGGTAGTGTTTTGAGCAAGCTTCTCGTTAATGACATGGCTGGCGAATTCGGAATATCCGTCGATGAGGTGATCAACCTCCTCCGACAGATGGATGTACCGGTGCGCAGTCATATGACACCGCTCTCGGACGACCAGGTCGCCCGCATAAGAGTGCGGTGGGAACGCGAGAAGAGAGCTCGGGCTACTGCGCCAGCGGCTGCTCCGACGCGCCGTCGTCGCGGCACCGCCGCTGTCGAGCCACCGCCACCGTCCGTCGAGCCGGTGGCCGACGCCGGCGCTACGCGCCGCCGCCGTCGAGTCGCCGCCGATGCGGCCGCAACACCTTCGCTTGCCGGAGACGAACCCGAGACCATTGCAGTGGCCGACGTGAGCGTGGCTGAGCAAACCGCACAATCACGGCGCCGCACGACGGCTCCAAAGTTGGACGATGCACCTCCTGCTGAAGTATTGACTCCCGCCGAGCCTGCAACGCGCGATGAAGTGCATGCCGAGAAGGCACGTGTCGCCGCAGCCCCTGCTGCCGGTCAATCAGAGTCGATCACCGGCGGGGCGCGCCCGGCCGCCCCGCGTCCGTCAGCACCTCGTCCCGCAGCACCGCTTTCGACGCCTGTCACCGCCGCTCCACCAGCACAGTCGCAGCAGGGCTCGCCCTCGGCGCCCGATCGTCCGCGTCCCCGTCCGATCGTTCCTGGAGCGCCGCGCCCGCGCCCTGTCGCGACTGGAACTCCGTTCACGCCTCCACGCCCGGTGGCATCGGCCGCCCCCGGCGCTGGCGCCGGCACTGGCTTCCCCGGCGCACGCCGCGACGACAGGCCTCGCCCGGGTGGTGGCGCCGATGATCGACAGCGACGTGGCAAGAAAGGCAAGCGTGGCTCGGTTGATCAGGAGGCAGTGTCGTCCAGCATTTCCAAGACGATGACCGCACTCCGCGGCACCGCGCCTCGTCGCGGCGGTCCCCGCCGCGCGGACGACGCCAGCTATCGCGAAGAAGTCGAAGCACAGCGCGTTGCAGACGTCGAGCGCGAGAAAAAAACGGTTCACGTCAACGAGTTCATCACCGTCAACGAACTCGCCGGAATTCTCAAGATTCCCGCGACGCAGATCGTCGGGTTCGCGTTCAAGAATCTCGGGCTGATGGTCACCATCAACCAGCGTCTCGACTTCGACCAGATCGAACTGATCGCGGGCGAGTTCGGGTTTCAGGCGGTGAAGGAGCAGGAGTACACGGCAGGCCTCGAGGAGTCCACCATCACGGACAGTCCCGAAGAACTCGAGCCGCGTCCACCTGTTGTCACGATCATGGGTCACGTCGATCACGGCAAGACGTCACTCCTCGATTACATCCGCAAGGCAAACGTCGTCGCGGGCGAGTCGGGCGGAATCACACAGCACATCGGAGCGTATCACGTCACGCTCCCGTCCAACAAGAACATCACGTTCCTCGACACGCCGGGCCACGAAGCGTTCACCGCCATGCGTGCTCGCGGAG
This sequence comes from Gemmatimonadaceae bacterium, assembly GCA_046593165.1. Lineage (GTDB taxonomy): Bacteria > Gemmatimonadota > Gemmatimonadetes > Gemmatimonadales > Gemmatimonadaceae > UBA4720. Next base: position 8,291 of record JBKJRW010000016.1, on the reverse strand, counting down.
CACAGGTCACCGACATAGTTGTACTTGTTGTGGCCGCCGACGATCAGGTCATGCCTCAGACGATCGAAGCGATCTCGCATGCAAAGAACGCTGGCGTTCCGATGATCGTCGCGATCAACAAGATCGACCTTCCCGCGGCGAACGCCGGCAAGGTCAAGCAGGATCTCCTCCAGCACGGCGTAGTACTCGAGGAATTCGGCGGTACCACGCTCTCCAGCGAGATTTCTGCGAAAAAGGGAACGGGTGTAGACACGTTGCTCGAGCAGATACTTCTGCAAGCGGAAATCCTCGACCTCAAAGCCAATCCCAACCGTCGCGCTGTCGGCGCCGTGATCGAAGCACAACTCGATCCGGGCAAGGGTTCCGTCGCCACGGTGCTTGTGTCCGCCGGCACGCTCAAGGTTGGAGACGACTTCATCTGCGGCATGTACTCGGGCCGCGTGCGCGCGCTGCTGGACGAACGCGGCAAGACGGTGAAGTCGGCCGGCCCGGCGATTCCGGTTCAGATTCTCGGCATCGGCGGAGTGCCGATGGCTGGCGATCAGTTCGTCGTCGTCGAAGACGCGATGGAGTCGCGTGAGATCGCACAGACCCGCCAGCGGCTCGACCGCGAGGCGAAGAGCCGCCGCACATCCAAGAGCATCGTATCGCTCGAAGACTTCATGAACGCCGCCGCAGCGGGCGAGAAACGAACACTGCGCATCGTCATCAAGGCAGATCAGGGTGGTCCGGCCGAAGCTCTCGCCGATTCGCTCGCGCAACTCTCGCACGACGAAGTGTCCGTCGACGTCCTCCATCGAGGTGTCGGCTCCATCACCGAAAGCGACATCCTGCTCGCCCGAGCATCGGGCGCGATCATCATCGGCTTCCACGTTCGACCAGACAACAACGCACGTGCCGCCGCCGAGCGCGAGGGCGTGGACATCAAGCTTTACAAGGTCATCTACGAGGCCGTCGAAGACGTACGCGCTGCCCTTGAAGGCATGCTCAAGCCCGAAGAACGCGAAGTTGTGCTGGGCGAAGCCGAAGTCAGGGAAACGTTCAAGGTTCCGCGCATCGGACTCATCGCCGGATGCTCGGTCAGAAGCGGCCTCATCAGCCGTCAGGGCCGCGCCCGCGTGATCCGCGATGGCGTCGAAGTATACGATGGCAACATCGAGTCGCTCCGCCGCTTCAAGGACGACGTGAAGGAAGTGCGCGAAGGGTTCGAGTGCGGTATCGGCATCGAGAACTTCAACGACATCAAGGTGGGCGACGTCATCGAGTGCTATCGCAAGGAACAGATTGCGAGAACGCTTGCGTCCACCGCCTCGGCGTAGGGCGCGTGCGTAACACGCGTCGCGCGGACCGTGTGGCCGAGGCGGTCCGAGAGGAGATTGCGACATTCCTCGCAGAGTCGGTCAAGGATCCTCGAATCGTTGGGTTCGTGACCGTCACAGGCGTGGATATCACGCAGGATCTGCGGCATGCGAAGGTGTTCGTCAGCGTGATGGGCAGTGATTCCGAAAAGGAAGCGACGTTCGAGGGGCTTGCCAGTACCGCGTCGCACCTGCGGTCAAGAGTCGGACGCGCGCTCAGGCTTCGCGTTGCACCGGAGATCCAGTTCCGCGAGGACGACAGCGTCGCCCGCGCAGCGCGCATCGAGTTGCTGCTCGCGGGAATCAAGACGGAATCACCCGACACGCCCGCCGGCGATGAGTCCCATTCGCCCTCCGCTTCAGGCGAACGCTCTGAAGATTGAGGGCGCGCAAGCGGCCGCGCGCCCCAATGGCCTTCTCCTCGTCGACAAACCGGCGGGCGTGACGTCGCACGATGTCGTGCAGCTCGTCCGCCGTGTCTACGGCGAACGCAGTATCGGTCACCTGGGAACGCTCGATCCGTTTGCGACCGGTCTCCTGCTGCTGCTCCTCGGGCATTCCACGCGACTGGCGACCTTTATCGTCACCGAGCCAAAGGTGTACGAAGCGACGATTCGATTCGGCACGGAGACAGATACCGACGACTGCACAGGAGCGCCCATTCGCCAGGCGGAAGTTCCCGGGTTCGACGTGATCCTCGCTGCCATCCCGTCCCTCACAGGCCGCATCTTGCAGGTGCCCCCCGCGTACTCGGCCAAGTCCGTCGATGGGACGCGAGCCTACGACGCAGCGCGACAGGGGGTTCATCTCGATCTGGCTCCCGTCGAAGTCACCGTGAACGACTGGGTTGTGCTCGCCGAGCGGGCGGATGAGCTCGACGTGCGCATCACGTGCGGAACTGGAACTTATGTGCGCGGCCTCGCGCGCGACCTCGGACGCGCGGCCGGCACCGCCGCGCACCTGTCGGCGCTTCGGCGGACGCGGTGCGGTGTATTCGACGTTGCCGACGCGGCGACTGTCGAGCAGATGAAGGCGTCCGCGCCGCCTCTGATGACGCTCAGCGTGGTCGCATCCAGTGTCTGAAACAGTGGCTCCGACTTCCGAATCCGGGTTGCCACCGACGGTCGAGGGTACCGTTGTCACAGTTGGAACCTTCGATGGAGTACACCGCGGTCACCTCGACGTGATCAGCCGGCTGGTGGAGCGGGCTCGCGAGCGAAACCTTCCCAGCCTTCTGGTGAGCTTCGATCCCCATCCTCTGGAAATCGTCAATCCCCTTGCTGCACCGCCTCTTCTCACCACGAGCGAGGAGAAGCTCGAGGTGATTGCCGAGACCGGCGTCGAATATTTCGCGATTCTCCCGTTCACCCATTTGCTGGCGCAGTACGGGGCGGAGGAATTCGTTGACCGGATCCTTCGTGCCCGCTTTCGAATGTCGGAGCTCCTTATCGGATACGACCACGGGTTCGGCCACCGCAGGGCAGGGAATGTGGGCGTGCTGAAGTCCCTGGGTCGTCGAGACGGTTTCGGTGTCGATGTCGTCGATCCAGTTTCCCTCGGCGACGGACAACACGTTTCGTCTACGTCAATTCGGCGTTCAATCGCTGGTGGAGACCTGGCGCGCGCGGCAGAGGGGCTTGGCCGCCTCTATTCGGTTTCGGGCACGGTTTTGCGTGGCGCGTCGCGAGGTCGCCTGCTCGGCTTTGCGACGGTCAACCTGTCCATGCCCCCTTCCAGGAAACTGTTGCCCCCCGAAGGAGTTTACGCGGTGATGGTGCAGACTCCGATTGGCAGGTTCGGCGGGATGATGAACCTGGGGCCGCGGCCGACTTTCGGCGATCAGGCGACTTCGATGGAGGCCCATCTGTTCGACGTCGCGGCTGACTTCTATGGAATGCGTATCCGCATCGATTTTGTGACTCAACTCCGGGAAACCCGGCGGTTCGACAGCGCGGGCGAACTCGTGAAGCAGCTTGAAAAGGATCGCGAGAACGCGCTTGGCGCGTTGACTCCATTCACACTCTCCGATAACCTTAAAGGCTCTATTAAAACAGCCAATCCTACTCCTTCAGCCGCATGCCACTGAAGTATCGTATTCTCATAATCGTCGGGCTGATCGTGGCTTCGGCGGTCGCACTTTTTCCGCGCAACGTCAAGGAGCGCGTAAAGGGGCCCCACGGGTTCGTCTATGACACCGTTCGCCGCGTTCCTCTCAAATTGGGACTCGATCTCCAGGGGGGAATGCACCTCGCGCTCGAGGTGGATGAGTCCAAGGGTGTCGTTCCTCAGAAGAGCGAGGCTATCGACCGCGCCCTGAAAGTGGTTCGCACGCGCATCGACCAGTTTGGTGTCTCGGAACCACTCGTTCAAAAATCCGGCACCGACCGGATCATCGTCGAGCTTCCGGGAATCGACGATCCTCAGCGGGCGCAGGAGGTTGTGCAGAAGTCTGCGTTCCTCCAGTTCCAGATCACCGACAAGACGCAAGCGCTGGAGAAGGCGTTGCCGCGTCTTGATGCGGCCGTGAAGAACAGACTTGCGTCGGGGTCACCGGGCTTGCCGGCTCCGACTCCCGGCGACACCGTACGCAAAGTCGCCGCGAGTCCCACGGAACTCTTCACGCAGGATACAACTGCGAAACGTACCGATTCGGCAAAGTCCGACACCGCTGTCACTCCGGCGGTGGGTCAGTTCTCGCGGCTCATCCAGCAGGGTCAGATGCCGGGCGAATATTTTGTCGCCGACGCCGACCTGTTGACGTTGGAGAGCTACCTCTCGATGCCTGAGGTTCAAGCCGCGATTCCTCCCGGCAAGGTCCTTCGCTTCGGAAGCGATTCATCTCTGCTCGCCAGCAAGCTCTATCGAACCATTTACGTGCTTGATGCGCGGCCGATCATCACGGGCGAAAACCTCGTGGACGCCAAGCCCAACAGCTCTCCCACCGAAGGCACGATCGTCGAGTTCCAGTTCAACAACGAGGGTGGCCGGAAGTTCAGGAACGAAACGTCGAAGCACATCAAGGATTTCATGGCGATCGTGCTCGACGACCGCGTCATTGGACGCCCTCCGGTTATTCAGAGCGCGATCGGAAGTCGAGGGCAGATCACTATGGGCGGACGCGACCTTCAGGCCGCATCTGACCTCGCGCTTGTTCTCCGCGCCGGATCTCTCCCGACGCCGCTCAAGATAGTGGAGATCAGAAATGTCGGGCCCAGCCTCGGCCAGGACTCGATCGATCAGGGAACTCGCGCCGGAGCGGTCGCGGTCGCTCTTCTCGTGGTGCTGATCATTGCCTACTATCGGTTTTCTGGCACACTTGCGGTTGTCGGTCTCCTGCTTTACGTGGTGTTCACGCTTGCAATGCTGGCTGGGTTCGACGCCGTTCTTACCCTGCCCGGGCTTGCCGGCTTCGTTCTGTCTCTCGGCGTAGCCGTAGACGCCAATGTCCTGATATTCGAACGAATAAGAGAGGAACTCGATCGCGGAAAGACGGTACGGACGGCGATTGATGAAGGCTTCAGCAATGCGATGGCAGCCATCATCGACTCAAATGTCACCGCTGCGCTCACCGCGGCAGTGCTATACCAGTTCGGTACTGGCCCGGTGCGCGGGTTCGCTGTAACGCTTCTCGCGGGAATTATCGCTTCAATGGTCAGCTCCATCTTCGTCGTCCGCACTTTCTACATGGTCTGGCTCAGCCGCCAGAGCACCTCTTCGCAGACTCTGAGCATCTGATGCTAAGAATATTTCACAACACGAAGTACGATTTCATTCGCTGGTGGAAGTGGGCTGCCGGGCTCACGATCGCCTTTCTGCTGGTCGGGCTGGGGTCGTATCTCATCGCACCGATCAACTACAGCATCGAGTTCACGGGCGGGACGCTGATGCAGGTGGAGTTCAAGCAGCCGCTTGATGTGGGCGCGCTCCGGTCGCGATTGGGGGCTGCTGGCGTCCAGGGCGCAGAGATCGTGCAGTTCGGTTCCGAGCGGGAGTTCATCATTCGCGCGCAGGGTTCGCGCCAGGTCGCGGCGCAGGATACGGCGGCTGGCACGATAGCGCGGAGCATCGGGCAGGTGTTGACCGCGAGCTATGGTCCCGAGGTCAGGGTCGTCCGGACAGAAGCCGTCAGCCCGCGCGTCGGAGGCGAGCTGCGAGGCGACGCGCTCATCGCGATGCTCATTTCCTTCGTCATCACTCTTTTTTATCTCGCGATTCGGTTCGAGTGGCGCATGGGCCTCGCCGCTGTAGCCGCTACGGCGCACGATTTCGTTGCGACCCTGGTCTTCCTCAAGCTGATGCACCTGGAAGTGTCACTGATGGTGGTGGCAGGGCTGCTCACGGTTATCGGCTATTCGATGAACGACACCGTCATCATCTTCGATCGTCTGCGTGAGGACCTTCGCAAGTCGCGGAACGAGTCGATGTACGACACGCTTAACCGTTCGATCAACGAGACGCTGCCGCGCTCGATCATCACGCACTCGCTCTCTCTCACGTCGGTTCTCGCCCTGTTGGTGCTGGGCGGCGAGGTGATCAGGCCTTTCGCGTGGGTGATGGCGTTCGGAATCTTCACGGGAACATTCAGCTCCATGTATGTTGCCGCACCCATTCTGATCTGGATTCAAAGGAAATGGCCGAGAAAACCAAGCGGTTTGAAGGGTTCATCGACAGCCACGCGCACCTCGCCGATCCGGCGTTCGACGGCGACCGCCGCGACGTAATCGACAGAGCTGTACAGAGCGGGGCTGTTGCAGTCATCTGCATCGGCTCCGGCAGCGGCGCCGGGGATGTCCTCGGCGCCGCTCGCGCGTCGAGTGAGATAGCCGCGGCGTACGAGGGCTTCGTGTGGTATACGGCGGGAGTTCATCCGCACGACGCCATGGGGTTCGATTCAAGGCGCGACATTGATGATATCCGCGAGCATGCAAGCGCGGGCGCGGTCGCGATTGGAGAATGTGGTCTCGACTATCACTACGACAACTCGCCACGCACCGAGCAGCGACGGGCGTTCGCCGAACAACTCCGTATCGCGCGGGAAGCAAGCCTGCCTGTTGTCGTGCACACTCGTGACGCTGAAGAGGATACGGGTGCCATGATAGTGGAAGCGGCTCAGGCGGGTGTCGTCGGTGTCCTTCACTGTTACACCGGCTCGCACGCATTGGCCGAGCGCGCGATCGCGTCGGGGTGGTATGTGTCGTTCAGCGGTATCGTCACATTTCGCAACTGGAAGGATGACGATCTTCTGCGTCTCGTCCCCGATGATCGGCTACTTGCCGAGTCGGATTCGCCGTACCTTGCACCTGTGCCGAACCGGGGGAAGCGCAACGAGCCCGCGTGGGTGAGGCATACGGTTTCGCGGCTGGCATCTGCCCGCGGCGTCGCGCCGGAGGCCATGGCGCAGACGGTAACGCGAAACGCTCAACGTTTGTTCCGGCTCCAGTAACTGGCGTCAGGTGATTGCAATTGAGTAACATTGCGGCTTCTCCGTGACTCAGCGTGTTGTGACAGGTGGGCGCGGTTTGGGGAACTGCCACGGATTTGACGGATTCAACGGATTTACACGGATACAGCGCTACTAATAATTGTTTTTATTCTTTATCCGTCCAATCAGTCCGATCCGTGGCAGTTCTCAAATCCGTGGCAGTTCCCAAATCCGTGGCGGTTCCTGTCAAATTGAAGCTGCATTTGAGAATGACCGACATCCCTGCCTCAACGAGGACATAGCGTGGATCAGATAAAGACCGACAAGGCGCCAGCGGCAATTGGCCCCTACTCACAGGCGATCGTCGCCAACGGATTCCTGTTTTCTGCGGGCCAGATCGCGCTCGACCCGGCGACGGGACAGATGGTGGAAGGAGATGTCATGCGCCAGACGGAGCGCGTGATGGAGAATCTTCAGGCCGTTCTCGACTCGGCTGGACTCAAGTGGATAGATGTTGTCCGCACCACGGTTTACCTGCACGACATGGCCGATTTTCCCAAGGTCAACGAGATCTATGGACGATGGATCGGCGATGCGCGGCCGGCGCGCTCCACCGTACAGGTTACTGCGCTTCCCCGCGGCGGTCTCGTAGAGATCGACATGACGGCCGTTACCGGGCGCTGAGTCACCACCTCCAGGGAGATGCGATGAGCACATCCAGAACGCGCGAAGAGCTATTCAGGTTGACGCAATTCGCGCGATGCGCTGGTTGAGCGTCGAAGATGGGTCCGGGTGACCTGTCCGAGGTACTCGGTTCACTTCCGTCGTCGAGCGACCCGCGCCTTCTGGTAGGACGCGAAACGTTCGACGATGCGGGAGTGTATCTGCTGTCCGACGAGATTGCCCTCGTTCAGACGGTCGATTTTTTCGCGCCCATCGTCGACGATCCTTATGATTTTGGCCAGGTAGCCGCGGCCAACGCCTTGTCCGATGTGTACGCGATGGGTGGTCAGCCGCTGACTGCACTCAACATCGTGGCGTTTCCGACGGGCGAGCTGCCTCTTTCGGTGCTGACGGAGATCCTTCGCGGCGGGCAGGACAAGGTACGCGAGGCGGGAGCGCATATCGTCGGCGGTCATTCTGTCACCGACAGCGAGCTCAAGTACGGGCTCGCTGTGACCGGGCGGGCGCATCCTTCGTTCCTGCTCACCAATGCGAACGCCAGGCCGGGCGATCGTCTCTTTCTTACCAAGCCGATTGGCAATGGGATTCTTGCGACTGCGCTCAAGCGGGCGTCCGCGGGTGACAAGAGGATGCTTGGTATCATGACGGACTCGATTGCGGCAACGATGTTGTCCGCAATGAAGGCGCTCAACGGTCCCGCCAGCCGCGCTGCGCTCGCGGCGAATGCGCGGTGTGCGACAGACATCACCGGCTTCGGGCTTCTCGGGCATGCGTCACACGTCGCCAGGGCGAGCAATGTCACCCTCCGAATCGATTCTGCCACTGTC
>JBKJRW010000005.1:0-4821 GCA_046593165.1 Gemmatimonadaceae bacterium | reverse complement strand
GAGAGGAACATCAACCCGTGGCCAGACAATCCGATGGGTCACGACGCAGTCGATGCGCGGTATCGGTTCCAGTGGACCTTCCCGATCGTGATCTCTCCGCACGACCCGAAGACTCTCTATGTGGGAAGCAGTGTTGTGTTCAGGTCGAAGAACGAAGGTCAGAGCTTTGAGCCCATAAGCCTCGATCTGACTCGCAACGACCCGCGCACGCTCGGCCCTTCAGGCGGACCGATCACGAAGGACCAGACGTCAGTCGAGTACTACGCCACCGTATTCGCCATCGCGGAATCGCCGGTAACTCCCGGTGTGATCTGGGCAGGGTCGGACGATGGACTGGTGCACGTCACGCGCGACAACGGAAAGACGTGGAAGAATGTGACTCCCAGGGACATCCCCGAGTGGAGCCGTGTGTCCATCATCGAGGCGTCACGATTCGCATCCGGGACTGCCTACGTCGCATCCAACCACTTCCAGATGGACGACTTGAAGCCGTACATCTACCGCACGACGGATTTTGGCGCATCGTGGAAGTTGATCACCAGCGGAATTCCAGCGACTGAGTTCGTGCGCGTGGTGCGAGAAGATCCCGTACGTCGCGGACTACTCTACGCTGGAACGGAGCGCGGAGTATGGGTGAGCCTGGACAACGGCGAATCATGGCAGACACTCCGGCGAAATCTGCCGATCGTTCCGGTGCACGATCTCGCCGTAAAAGAGGGAGACCTCGTCGCGGGCACGCATGGTCGCTCGTTCTGGATACTCGATGATCTTTCGGCACTCAGGCAGTTGCGTCCCGATATCACGAAGAGCGTGTCTCACCTGTTCAAGCCCCGCGATGTGTATCGCGCCAACTTTTCGGGCGGTGGTGGAGCGGGCGCGGCAGGTGGTCATCCCACCGGGCAAAACCCGCCATCCGGCGCCGTAGTCTACTACTGGCTCAAGGCACCGGCGCAGGCAGTGACGATGGAGTTTCTCGATCGCTCGGGGAAGGTAGTGCGCTCGTTCACCAGCGCGCAGGACGCGCAGGTTGCACAGGATTCGGTCCGGGGCGACAGCGTTCGAACGGCCCGTGCCGATAGTCTCAAAAAGGCCGGAGTGAAGGCGGACTCTACGGTTCGCGCGGAAATCCGTGGCGAAGAAACCGCTGGCGACGATGGTCCGCGCAGGCCGACACCTCCGCCGCGCGTCTCCAACAAGGCGGGCCTCAATACATTCGCCTGGAACCTCCGCCATCCCGATGCATCATCGTTCGAGAACATGATCATGTGGGCAGCCGCCACGACGGGGCCGGTTGCCGTGCCCGGCGCCTACACTGTGCGAATGAAAATTGGAGGCGCGACTCAGTCACAGGCATTCCGCCTCTTGAACGACCCACGCTCCAAGGCAACTCAGGCGGACCTCGAGGACCAGTTCGCGTTCCTGATGAAGGTCCAGGCCGAAACGAACAAGGCGAACGACGCTGTGAACCTGGTGCGCAACATTCGCTCACAGATTGCTGCCCGCACGAAAGGCATGCCGGCCGACAAGCGCGCCGCATTTGGATCGGAGGCAAATGGCCTTGAGACGAAGCTGGCCGCAGCCGAGCGTGAGATATACCAGGTGCAGAACAGGTCGGGACAGGATCCGCTCAACTATCCCATTCGCCTCAACAACAAGATCGCGGCGCTTGCCGGGGTCGCTGCGAGCACTGACGCGCGCCCCACGAATCAGACTCTCGAAGTGTTCCGAATCCTTTCAGGTCAACTCTCTGTGCAGCTGGGGAGGATTCGTTCTGCTCTCGATCAATCCTTGCCGGCCTTGAACAGAAGTCTTACAGCGGCCGGTCTGGCGGCGATCGTCGAGAGTACTGCTGAAGTCCGGACTGCATCACCTGAGGTGCAGAACGACTGACCGCGCCGAGAACTTCAGCGCCAAATTCTGACAAACGACACGACAAACGACACGACAAACGACAAACGACAAACGACTTTTTTCACGGATTCCACGGATTGAACGGATTTACACGGATAAAAAGCGTTTTTTTGATTTTATCGTTCTCGTTTAATCCGTCCCAATCCGTGTAATCCGTGTAATCCGTGGCCCTACACTCTGGGTTTTCTCCGAGCCTCTGAGGCTCTGTGGCGCGTTTCAGGTGGCGCTCACCTGATAACCCGGTCAAACCGAACGGGATTCTGCACGACATAGCTGTAATGCCACCATTCCTTGTTGTAATTGGTGAATCCCTGCCGCTCCATGACCTTCTTCAACAGCTGGCGGTTCCTGGCGACGATGCCTCCGGCATTTGCAGTGTGGGCCGCTCGAGAGAAGTAGTCGAACGGTGTCCCCATCGTGATCTCCGCCTTTGTCGCCAGGCTCACGAGCGTCAGATCGACCGCCACGCCCAGATTGTGCCGGCTTCTCGCGGCGATGTAGCCGTCCTTGAGCAGGTCGGGACGATTCACACGCTGGGTCCACGCGACCATCGCCTCGCTTGCCCGAACCGGGCGGTACGCATCGAGAATCTTGACGACGTAGCCCTGCTGACGGAGATCCTCGTTTGCCAAAGCGATCGCCGCTGCAGCCTCGGCCCTCAGATACGCGCGGTTCGCTTCGTAACCAGGCAGCGGCGCACCCGTGAAATTGTTCCGCGTCGCGTAACGGAGGTCCACCACCATGGTACTGTCCACACGCGACAAGTCCACAAGCAGCGTATCAGCGGCATCATCGGGCGCAGTCGGTATTTCAACCGTGATGACCGGCTCGGGAGATATTCGCTTCACTATGGGGCAACCGGACACAGCAAACATGAACGCGGCCGATATCATTATGCGGAGAATCATTCCGCCAAGATATTGCGGTGCGTCCCCTGTGGTGAGGATTAGACCCTCCCACCGCGAGAGTCTATATTTTCCGCCTCGGTCTTGCGAACTGACAAGCGGACACATCATCCCGGTGCATCCCGTCGCATGAGCTCCCTCGAAATCATCGCGGCCCTTTTCGGTGTCGTGAGCGTGTTCCTCAGCGTGCGCCAGAACATCTGGAGCTGGCCAACCGCGATCGTGAATGTCGGCCTCTACATCTTCGTTTTCTACGAAACCAGGCTGTATGCCGATACCGGACTGCAGGTCGTGTATGTGGTCCTCAACGCTTACGGATGGTATCACTGGCTTTACGGAGGAAAGAATCGTACCGAACTGCCGGTAACCCGTACCGGACTCCGGCTGGGACTGTTCCTGGCCACGCTCGTTGCCGCCGGGACGATCCTGATCGGGACGCTTCTCGCCCGCAACACTGACGCTGCCCTGCCCTACGTCGATGCCCTCACTACCAGTACAAGCCTGGTAGCCCAGTGGATGATGACGCGAAAGCTCCTCGAGAACTGGCCGGTGTGGGTCGCCGTAGACGTCGTGTACATCGGCATGTACATCAACAGGTCACTCCGCGTAACCGCCGTGCTCTACTTCATCTTCCTGATACTGTCGGTCGTGGGGTACTTCCAGTGGCGAAGGTCACTGGCCTCGGGGGTTCCAGGCCGGGCCGGTGCCTAGAGTCTTGTATCTCATAAGGGCCCGGATCGAGGCGATGCCGGCAGCCGGGCCGAGCGCCAGCACCGCAAACGCCCACTGCCAGCCAATGCGCGCAGCAAGGAGAGGCACTCCCTGGATGGTCACCATCGTCAGCAAAAAACCGAGCGATGTCTGAATCGTGAGTGCCGTGCCCACCGCATGCCCGGGCACTGATTCCGTTACGAGCGCGCTGAATTGAGCGCTGTCGGCGACGACAAAGAACCCCCAGACAATCGCAACGGGAGCTAGCCCCCACAGCGAGCCGCCGAAAAAGAAACCGACAATCAGCGAACATGTTCCGCTGACCGCCAGAGCGATGATCACCAACCTTTCGCGCCCGGCCCGATCCGCGAAGAGTCCTCCCCACACCGACCCGGCTCCTCCCGCGGCAATCGCGAGGAACGCGATAACTGATATCAAGCCTGGCGCTTCTGTGCGCCCGGCCGCCGCCAAACTTGCCGCGAGGAACGCCGGAATCCACGTCCAGAATGCGTACAGCTCGAACATGTGCCCCAGATAGCCGCCGGTCGCGAGCCTCCACTCTCGAACAGCGAAGACCGTCGCGACGAGGCTCCATGAAAAGGGACGCGAGCTAAAGTGATGGGGACCATCCTGGTACCCCATCGCTACAAGCAATCCCGCAAGTGCGGCGCCGACGGAAGCCGTCAGGATCACCGGCGCAATTCCGACGTCTGGAATCGCGTGAATCAGATATGGAGTCGCCTTGCCCACGGTGAGCGCGCCGACGATGGTCCCGATCGCAAGCCCTCGCTGACTCCTGAACCACGTAGCGATCATCTTCATCGCGGGAGGATAAACGCCGGCGAGAAAAAAACCGGTCAGGAATCTCAGCGTGAGTGCCGTCTCAAATCCAGGCGCGATCAGGAGTGCCCCGTTGGCGAGAGCACCCGCAATTGCCGAGGCGGCAAAGAGTTTCCGCGATTCGACGATGTCCGCGAGGTTGAGAATCGCAGACAGCGCGGTACCGCACACGAACCCGAGCTGAACAATCGTCGTGAGCCACCCTGTCTGTCCGGTATCGAGCGACCAGATGCGACCGACCTGGACCGCCACCGCGCTTCCTGAGAACCAGAGTGACATTCCGAGCAGCTCGGCCATCGACAACAGGGCAAGCATGCGCCAGCGGCGCGGATCGGAATCTGTGGTCGTATTCACCCGCAACAATTGACAGAACCGCCCGGCTGACTGCCACCTGACCTGGGTGGCGGGTTCCGGGTTGCCGATTCGTGGCCCATCCTTCGCAAGTAGAATTGCG
>JBKJRW010000034.1:0-15919 GCA_046593165.1 Gemmatimonadaceae bacterium | reverse complement strand
TCGACGAGACGAAGGGGATCAAATTCATCTCGTCGAACTTGTGAGCCGCGCGAATCAGTCCGAGGTTGCCCTCGTTGATCAGGTCGGAGAGCGATACGCCCTGGTTCTGGTACTTCTTCGCAACGGACACGACGAAGCGGAGGTTTGACCGGACCAACTTGTCCAGGGCCTCCTGATCCTTGAGACGAATGCGCTGCGCGAGAGTGACCTCCTCTTCGCGCGTTATCAGCGGATAGACGCTGATGTCACGAAGGTATTGGTCAAGCGATCCTTCGTCGTACTGCGATTTTCGATTTGCTGAGACGGCCATACCCGATGGTGCTCCTTACTACGACCGCGATAGTGTGTCTGAAATCGCTCGTGACTGCGAGACAGGCACCGTTTACTGAATCATCTCGCCAAAACGCTTCCACCGAACGCGAGTGAGCCAGTCGAGCTTCACGGCGCCGTCAGGATCGTAACTATAATAGACAACGAGAGGTTGGCCGCGCACAAGTGAGTCTGCGACGAATCCCCAATAGCGGCTGTCGAGCGAGTTGTCCCGGTTATCTCCGAGAACGAAGTAGTTCGCTTGTGGGACGACCAGCGGCCCCCAGTTGTTACGGGAGGGGTGGTATCCCGGACGCGCCTCGAGCGTGGAAACACCGATCGGTGTGCGCGGCGCGGGTTTGATCGGCCGCGATCCGTTGAGAAGGTACCCGAGCTGCCAGTTGAACTCTTCATCAGAAACGTCCGACCCGGGCGCGGTGTGGGAGACGTACGACTCTCGCTGAACGCGGCCGTTCCTGATCAACTCCCCGCCGCGCATCTCCAGCGTGTCGCCCGGCATCCCGACGATGCGCTTCACAAAGTTCTTGGTGTGATCGACGGGCCATTGAAACACCACTATGTCGCCGCTTTTCGGGGCGCGGATCGCCGGGAGCTTCACTCCAGTGAACGGAACCTCGGCGCCATATACGAGCTTGTTGACGAGCAAAAAATCGCCGACCAGCAGCGTACCTTCCATGCTCCCGGTGGGAATCTTGAAAGCCTCGATGAAGAACGAGCGCACGACAAGGAAAACTGCGAGGGCAATCGCCACCGAGCGGACCCACTCCCAGACAAACGCCAGCGCGCCGCTCCGACGGCGGTTTGCCCGCAAGAGAGCGCTCGATCGTCGCCGCTCAGTAAAGTTCATCCGCGCCCTTTTCTCCTCTTTTTAGTCCGGTGTTTCGCGATAGTTGTCGATCTGCGCGCGCTGGAGCGTTCCCGAAAAATCGGCATAACCCACTTTCGTTTCGGAGTAGAACTCGTAAACCTGCCAGCCGCCCTCGCGATGTCCGTTGCCAGTCTGCTTTACACCGCCGAACGGCAGGTGTGCCTCTGCCCCGATGGTCGGAGCGTTCACGTAGGTAATGCCGTTGTCGAGTTCATTCAACGCGCGGAAAGCAACATTCACGTTCGACGTATAGATAGATGACGACAAACCATACTTCACGTCATTGTTCACGGCGAACGCCTCGTCTGGCGTAGAGACACGAATCACCGAAAGCACCGGCCCGAATACCTCTTCCTGCTCCAGACTCTGTCCCGCCTCGACGCGCGCGAAGATAGTCGGCTCGTAGAAGTTGCCATCGGCAAGTCCGCTTCCGCCAGCGCGACGACCACCGCAAAGCAGATCATTGCCTTCGGACACACCGATATCGACGTACCTCTCGATCTTCTCGAGCGCGGCTTCGTTGATCACCGGCCCCACATCGGTGTCGCTCTTACGCCCGTCGCCCAGTCGCAGTGCCTTCGTCTTGTCCACGAGCATCCCGAGAAAGTTGTCGTGAATGCCTCTCTGGAGGATGAGTCTGCTCGTAGCGGTGCAACGTTGCCCTGTCGTTCCGAATGCGCCCCAGAGCGCTCCCTCGAGAGCGAGCTCCAAATCGGCGTCATCGAGCACTATCTGCGCATTCTTGCCCCCCATCTCGAGCGACAGGCGCTTGTGCATCCGTCCGCACGTTTCGCCGACGATACTTCCCGTGGCGGTCGACCCGGTGAACGAAATCACCGGCACATCCCGATGCTCGACGATTGCCGAACCCGCAGCTTCGCCCATGCCGTGTACGAGCTGAACCACTTCAGGGGGGAGACCTGCCTCGAGAAGAATTTCCACAAGCAGCGTGCCCGTATGTGGAACGTCTTCGGCAGGCTTGAACACGACGGAGTTCCCGCACACGAGGGCCGGAAACATCTTCCATGTTGGAATAGCGAGCGGAAAATTGAAAGGGCAGATGAGGCCCGCGACACCTATCGGACGTCGATAGCTCATCGCCCACTTGTTGCGCAACTCACTGGGTACGGTGTGACCGAACAGGCGCCGCCCCTCACTCGCCGCGTAGTAAGCCGTATCGATGCCTTCCTGAACGTCGCCACGAGTTTCGGTGAGCGGCTTGCCCATCTCTCGTGTCATCGCGTCGGCGATCTCTTCCTTGCGCTTGCTCAACAAATCGCCAACAAGTCGAAGCACGTCACCGCGCGCCGGAGCTGGAGTCGCGCGCCATTGTGCGAAACCACGTCTGGCGCTTGCCACCGCGCGATGCACGTCTGTCGTCCCGGACAGCGGAAACGTGCCGATCAGATCGTTTCGATCGGCCGGATTGCGGTTCTCGAAGTATTCGCCGGAGTCGGGAGGGACCCACGCGCCAGCGATGAAATTCCTGAACTGTTTCATTGGTTGACTATTGCCTATGTGTGTTCGCGCGTCAGTGCGTAGCGTTCGATCTTCTTGTAGAGATTGGACCGTGGCATCTCGACTGCGCGCGCCGTCTCCGACACGTTCCAGTCGAACTCGCGAAGCTTGCTGAGAAGATAAACGCGCTCCGCCGCTTCCCTGAACTCCTCGAACGTCTTGAGCGCGGTAAGGCCGCCGAGCCCTGTTTCGTCTGCGACGCGTCCACCCGCAAGGCGGTCCACATCCTTCGCGGTAAGCTCGGGGCCAGTCGCGAGAATGAGCATTCTCTCGACGGTGTTGCGCAGCTCACGAACGTTGCCTGCCCAATCGAGTGACATCAGGCGCTCGGTCGCCGAGTCGCTCACCCGACGGGGAGTGATCCCCTCGCGCGTGGATAGAGTTGACACGAAGTAGGCCACCAGGTCGGGAATGTCTTCCCTGTGCTCCCTGAGGGGAGCAACATGAATCGGCACAACGTTCAGCCGGTAGTAGAGGTCTTCGCGAAACCTCCCTGCGGCAATCTCCTGCTCGAGGTTCTTATTCGTCGCGGCCACGACACGCACATCGACGGAAACCGGCTTGGAGCCACCGATGCGAGTGATCACATTGTCCTGAAGAACGCGCAACACCTTGGCCTGCGCGGCCATGCTCATGTCGCCGATCTCGTCGAGGAAGAGCGTGCCCTTGTTCGCTTGCTCGAACTTCCCTGGCCGGTCGGCGATCGCGCCCGTGAACGAGCCCTTCATGTGGCCGAAGAGTTCGCTCTCGATCAGCTCGCCGGGAATCGCGGCGCAATTAACCTCGACGAATGTCTTGTCGGCGCGCGCGGAATGCCTGTGAATTGCGCGGGCAACAAGTTCCTTGCCGGTGCCATTCTCGCCGGTGATCAGCACGCGCGCCGGAGTAGCGCCGACCTTCTCGATCTTCTCCACCAGCGCCCGCATGACGGGCGAGTCGCCAACGATCTCGTATTGCGACCCGCCCACATTTCGCAGACGCGAGTTCTCCTCGCGCAAATTGAGGTGATCGAACACGTTTCTCAGCATCACCAGAATGCGGTCGGTGTCGAGGGGCTTCTCGAGAATTTCGTACGCGCCGAGCTGAGTCGCCTCGACCGCAGTGCGGATCGTCGCATGCCCGCTGATCATTACAACCGTCGCCGCCGAATCGATCTCCCGAATCTTCTTCAGCGCCTCCATGCCGTCCATCCCCGCCATCTTGACGTCGAGAAAAACGAGGTTGGGCTTCAACTTCTGATACTCGGCGATCCCGTCCGCAGCATTGGACACGGCCCGCACGTCGTAGCCCTCATACTCGAGCAACTGGCCGAGCGCGGCGCGAATTCCCTGCTCGTCGTCGATCACGAGTATGCGACGGTTCATGGAGAGTTCTTGTAGACGGTGATCCGCCCGTCAGCGATGCGAACGTCACCGATGTAGGCCGGCATTTTCATCGGCAGCGCGTCGGACGAGAGACCAGCCGGCATGTCACCCTTGCGCAGGCGCGATACGAGGCGCGGAATGAGAGCCGACGGAACGGGGAACGCACCGACCCTGATTTCCTTGACCTTGAATTCCCCCACCCCCGGACGCAGCACGTGGATGGTCCCGCCAAGCTGAACGGTATCCCGGTCTCCCAGCAAACCGCCCAGTGGGCCAAGCACCTTGGCCCCTCCAATCTGTTTGAGATCGATGTTCGCTCGCACGTAAAGTCGATCACCCTTCACTGACGACGTGGCCTGCTGGCTCTCTCCCGGAAGCTGTCGCACGACGGCCTGAAGGATGTAGGATGACGCTTCACCAGGGCTGAGATTCACGTACGCCGGGCCACTGCGCCCCGAGAGCGACTCCACCTTTCGCTGGCCGACACTGCTCTTGTTGGGGCTGAGCTGTTCCCACTCTCCGGGAACGCGAATCACCGCGGATGTATCCGCACCCGGCGGCCCGCCCGCATAGCGACGATATGTCGATTCCAGCCGGTCGCGATTGAACCAGGCAAGTATACCGAGGATGATAAAAATTATGAGGCAGCCGAGCCTGCGAAAACAGCCGAACATGTTTGGGTCCGTGCGTCTGGGTTGGCGAGAGAGGGGAATATCCTCTAACGGCGGGGCCGATGCAAAGGCCAGCCGACACCTGAGGGGCAAACCTTGCGCCGGATTCCGGCGAGACGGGGGCCACCGGCGAGGAACCGAACTGCTGTCAGTGAGGCGCGGGAGCGAACGGAGAGGGGGAGACTTCCTCGGTGAGGGAAAGAGCGGGAGTACGGGCGAAAGCGGGCTCGATACGGCGAATGCCGGATTTCAACAGGCGCGTGTTGAAGTTGAAGATCAGGCCACGGCTCAACCCTGTGAGCTTGAGATATGTCTGAGTCTGTGATTCGTGGATCGGCAGGATTTTTTCGACACTCTTCAGCTCTACTACAACGGAGCGTTCAACGATGACATCAGGCCGGAATGCCCGTTCGACCCGCATCGCTTTATATGCAAGCGAGATGAGCGGCTGCCGTTCGAATTGCAAGCCGAGTTCACGGAGTTCGTAGCAAAGGCAGTCATGATATGCCGATTCGAGCAGCCCCGGCCCGAGCGTATCATGCACTTCGATGGCGGCCCCAATGATCGACCGTGTGAGGCCGTCATCGTCGAATCGCGAGGGGTCTTTGTCCATGTAGATAAGACTGCGGTGGCAGGTCCTATCTGGAGCCACCATTCAGTTGCCCGGCGTCTCGTTTTCTTTCCCTTTGGTTGCGGGTCCGCTGTTCTCTTGAACTGCTATCAGGGAGGATTCGGAGAAACGGCGAGGTGGGGAGACATCTCTGCGAAGGCTCCGCTCCACAATTTCATTTATTTATTGGAACCTGCGGCACGACGAGCATGGCCGCATCTGGAGTGGCGAGACCGAGAGCCGTTCCGACGTCTCCATCAACTCCCCCAACTCCCGCTGGTCTCCCTGATTGCGGGTCCGCTGTTCTCTTGAACTGCTATCAGGGAGGATTCGGAGAAACGGCGAGGTGGGGAGACATCTCTCAGGACGCTCCGCCCCACTGATTCATTTATTTATTGGAACCTGCGGCGCGACGAGTCTGGCCGCATCTGGAGTGGCGAGACGAAAGCCTTACATACCTCTCCCCCAGCTCCCCCAACTCCCGCTGGTCTCCTTGATTACGGGTCCGCTGCTTCTGGACCCTCAGCCCCCCGGCGGCCCAAACCCTCTTCCTTCCCCTTCGCGAGGCCTCTGGAACGGCTCCTTCACATCCTTCGGCACCTTCGCCCATTGCTCGGCGCTAAGAACGCTTTCGGCGTCCTTGATCGCCTTGAGCGCTAACGCCCGTCCCTCCTGTATCCGCCCACGCATCCGCATGCCGAGCTGCATTGGGTCCGCGTTGCGCGCCTCTGAACCACCAAGAGTCTGCGCAAGCGCGCCGACAAGTGTATCGGCTTTGACCTGCAGAGAATCCCCCAGCAACTTGAGCTTCGACTTCTGATCGGCGCTGAGGTCGAGCTTGAGCGAATCGTTCAGTTCGATAATCTGCCGGAACGGATTCGGCACCGCGCGGGCAAGTCGCTCACGGAAATCGCCAACTGACTGACGCCCGCCGGCCCGCCCGCCGAATACCGCACCCATCTGCTGCCGCGCGGGATCGACCCCAAGCGCGAGGCGCGCCTGAACAGCAAGCTGAAACGGAACCCGGAATGCGTTGCGCGATCCGTTCGCCGCACCGAAGTGCTCGTTCACTTGATAGACAAATCGTTGCGCGGAGGGATCGAAACCGCGGACGTAGAGAAGCGTTCGATCGGGAAAGACCGGCTGTCCCCAACCGCGCAGATTATCGCCTCCATGCAAGAGCTGGTCGATGCCGGTGAGCGTGTTGAGGCCTACCACCGAGATCGTCAGCTTTCTCTGGAGCCCGAAGCTGTTCGGCCTGAAGTTCGCCTGCAGATCGAACGATGGGGTCCACGGCACGGAACAACTGTTACGCGTTGCGATCGTACCCATCTGGCCCTGAAGACACTCGCGCGCACGGTCGGGCGCGGTCGCGAGCAGCCGCGACATTCCATTCGAAACGCCCGAGTCCGGCGACCCCGCAGGATCGAAGACAAAGGGGCGATCGTTTCTGAGTCCATCGCCGTTTACGTCGCCGCCAACCATGGGCGTAAAAAATCCGCCCGACGAGATGCGCGTGATCGCGGTGAGTTCAATGCCCGGCTTGATCGGCCATGTGATTGTACCGATCAAGGAGTGCCGTCGCTCCTGATCGCTCGTCGATCTCTCGGCAATATTCGGATTGCCCGCGGTAGACGCGCTTGATGCCCCGCCGAATCCGCCGAAGCCACCTCCCCCCCCTGTCGAAATCCCCTGCGCTTCGTCCCTCGACCTGGTGTAGGTATAGGAAGCATTGAAGATCAGCGCTTTCGTGGTGATACCATTAAAGCTTGTGGTGAGTTGCCTCGTGCTCGACTCGAGGTCGGAGTTGATCTGGCTCACGACACCGAAACGTGGCTGGAGGCGCGACCCGGTGAGCGACACCGCCCCCGTTCGAGGAACAATCGATGTTATCGGCACGTACACCGGCCGGCCGCCTTCGGAGGCGAGACTGAACTTCGGATTCGTGTTGAGATTCACATCGCGAACGCTAGTCTGTGACACACCGCGCGCGAACGACGCATCCACGGAAAAGTTGAACCGTTCGGCAAAACGTCTGTTGAAGCCGAGCGAGCCACGCCACGCTTTCGGCGTTGCAAAACCATCGCCGAAAGTCGTGACGTTGCGCCGCTCATTCCCGAATTGCTGGCCGGCTCCGTTGCAGCCAGTCGGAATTGTCATTGGATCGGTAGTGAACAGACTCCAGTCGGGACTGGGAACCGTCGAACCGACGCATACTATCTGGGATTGACCGGTGCCGAGCCCGGTCGCATCTACAGCGGCCGCGAATAGCTGCGACGGAGCGCGCCCGCGAAACTGTCCAAACCCGCCCCGGATGCTGCCGAGGGCCGGTCCAGTCTGCGACTGGCCGTAGGTGAAAGTGAAACCCGCCCTCGGGCTGAGATGAATCTCCGACGGGAACCGATCCGTTCGCATTCCGAAGAGCGAATCAATTGCTGGATTATAGGCAGGCGCATCCGGATAAGCGGAGGCTTCCAGGCGCAGACCGTACGTGAACTGCAGTCGCTGGGACTTGCGCCATGAGTCGCCCAGATACAACGCGCCGTTTATGCTGCGCGCATTCCTGTCGCGACTGGAAAGTGTGCGCGTGAAAGTTGCCGCGCGGCCCGCCTCGAAGTCGGCGAGCGAATTGAAGTAGAAAGTTCCCAGCGCGTTGGCGAACGATCCGTTTTCGCTTCGCTCTTCGTTGAGAAGCATGCCGAGTTTCAGCCGGTGCGATCCGTTTCTGGCGACGCGTGATACTTCGTCGGTCAGCTCCGTCAGTCGGCTGCGGAACTCCTGTGGGAGTGAAGAGTTGACTCCGAACTGAAGTGTCGAGACGCCGAGCGTGCCGTCCGGAAGGTTCGAGGCAACGGTTACCCTGCCCGATGGAACGAGAAGATACGGGTCGGTATTCCTCGAGTCGATGGAGGAATAAACTCTCAGTTCGTTGATTAGCGATGCCCAGTGGGAAGACAGCGTGATCATGCCGCCGCCCCCGGAACTGCGCGCATTCCCACCGCTATGGGGAACAGAGAAGGGCGAGATGCGGCTGGCGTCCTGGGCCGAACCTCTCCAGTCGCCGCGCAGCATCAGCGTGTGTGCGTCACTGAGTGTGTAATCGACGCGGACGAGCGCCGATGCGTTGTTATTGAGCCGCTCCTCGGGAATGAGCGACGAAGTCGGTTGCAGGCCGAAGCGATCGAGAAGGCCGATGAAACGCGATACCGAGTCGCCGTTGGCTCCCAGTCTCTGCAGTGCGAGCGGATCCGCCGCGAGGAGTGATTGCAGAGGGTCTGTGCGCCGCGTGTACGAAGCCGCGCCGAACACGAAGGCCTTGTCTTTCACGATCGGACCGCCAAAGCCTCCGCTGATCTGGTTCTGTGTGTACTTCTGGGAGAATGCGTTCTCGGGGTTGTCAACGAACTCGAGCGATGGATCGCGCAGCGAATAATTGACTGCTCCCTGGAAAACGTTGGTTCCGCCACGAGTCGTGCTCGCTACCTGCCCGCCTGTGAACTGGCCGCGTGCCACGTCGTATGTGCTTGTGATGACGCGGGTGTTTCGCACCGCTTCCTGGGGCACGGTTCCCGAGCCAAAGGTGAGGCCGTCGAGCGTGAGGCTATTCTGGTTGGCCGGTTGCCCGCCGACCGAGAACGATGCGGGCGTCGAGTCGGTTCCCGCGACACCGATGACACCTGGGGCCAGCGTCGCAAGCGCATTCAGGTCACCAGCTTCGATTGGAAGTCGGTTCACCAGGCCCGGAGGAAGTCCTCGCTCGGACGACCCGGCCTCGGGACGCTGGCCTTGCTGCTGCCTGACCGGCGCCGCCCGGACCTGCACGCTCTGCAGGACGGTGGCATTGCGCCCCATGACGACGTCCCGCACCAGGCGATCCTCGTCCGACTGACGGACGAGATTGAAATTCTGAGGCGTATACCCAATCGAGTTGACCTGAATTCGATAGCTTCCGCCTCCGTCCGGGAAGAGGATGGAGTACCGCCCATTGGCGTCGGTGGTCTTCGATCGCGTGATCTGTGTCTCGGACGACGTTACCAGCACCCGAGCGCCGGCGAGAGGCCCTCCCTCGGGAGAAGTAACGCGTCCCATGATGATGTCGGTGGTCGATCCAACCTGAGCGAATATCGCGGAAGGTGCGAGGAGCATCAGGAGTAGGGCAAAACGGGCAAATGACTTCATGATTCTGCTTTGGGGTCGGATGCTGCCCACTGGGGCGGATACCATCTCTACGCGGGGCCTCCCGTCCATGTTGCGAACCTGCCCCGCCAGAACCTGCCCCGCCTGCAGCGCATGGCGCGTTTCGCGATTAGCTTCCGCCACGCGATGAGCGACGCCGCCGCCCTTCCCCGCAAAACGTTTTTCAATCGCGTTGCCCTTCCGGTGTTCTCGTGGGGGCTACCGTTTCACAGCCTTATGGTCGCCGTGCTTTTCGGTGGCCTGGGGCTGTCCGCCGGATTGGTGCGCGGCCTCGCTGCATGGAAAGAGATAGCCGTGCTCGGCCTCATTGCACTTGTGATACTTCGGTCGGCCACCGGACGGGGCCCGCGAACGGCGATCTCATGGATCGACATGGCGGTTGCGTCGATGCTCACGATCGCTTTCGCGTTTCTCATCGGCGGACGCGCTCTCCTCCAGATCGATCTTCCGTCGGGTACCGAGCTATATGGAATTCGTGATATCGCTTTTTTCTTCCTGCTCTATTTCATAGGGAGAGCGAGTCCCGAGATAGCAGACGATCCGCAAACCCTGCGACGGCTGTATATAGTGGCGCTCCTTTCGAGTTCGATCGCCATAGTGGAGTGGCTGCTTGTTACTCCTGACATGCTCGTGCTGCTCGGTGTCGCGGCCTACTTCCAGGACTTCCTGAACGTCGCCGCCTTCACCGCCGGGAATGAATTCGGACTTCCGATGAACTACTGGACCCGGATCGGCGACGTCGAGATGCAACGCGCCGGGTCGATCTATCTCTCGAGTCAGGGGTTCGCGATACCGTTCATTATTCTCCTCCCTGCGGCGACCGCGTACGCGTTCGGAGCGGCGAAGCGGCTGACTTTTTCGACGAAGATCGAGTACGCGATTATCTGGGCCGGGCTTCTGTTGAGCATTACTCGAATGACGATCCTTGTGTGCGGGATTCAGTTGGTACTTGTCATTCTGATGCTGAAAAAACCTGAGTGGGCAGTCGCTGGACTAATCGTGGGAGCGCTCGCGGTAGTCGTGTCCATGGTCGTGGTTCCCGGACTCCCTGGTTTCATCTGGGACACGCTCACGTGGCAGACGGGGAGCAGCGCGTCCCACACGAAGGACTGGATCAAAGGCTTCACGGCGTTTTTCGACACCCCATGGGGATCGGGCCTGGGAACCACTGATCAGTCGGCGGTTCGATTCGGATTGGAGCCGCTCACCGCAGACAGCGGCTATTTCAAGTACGCCGTTGAACTGGGCATTCAGGGATTGATTGCACTGCTTGCCATTTTCGGAGGAATCCTCGCGACGTCCTTCAAGGTGGCTCGTCGCGCAAGTACGCAAAGCCGGCGACTGCTCGGGACGGTGGTGCTGTTCACCACGGTTGGAGTGCTGCTCAATGCGACCACTGGCGTGGTGTTCAACGCGCTGGTCCTCTCGTACCTCTATTTCTGGTTCGCGGGAGCGATCGTTACCGTGGCGCAGCAGGAGTTCGCGGGCGCTGGCCGGGCCACCGAACCGGCTCTCGAGCTATCCACCGCGTGAAAGCCGGCAATCGGCCAGCTGCCGCACCCGCGCGGGGCTCTCTGATAAAGTCGCTCGCTGACAACGCTGACAGCGATTCCCTGGCGACGCGTATGAGACGTGCCCGATTCGCGCTGTTCCTGTCGCTACTGGGGAATCTGGAAGGGCACATCGAGATACTCGATATCGGCGGAACGCAGGATTTCTGGAATCAGATGACCGGCGGTGATCCGGGCGATGTTCGGGTGACGCTGCTCAACATCGAGCACCAGCGTGTCACGTCAGAGAAGTTCGTGAGCGCGGTCGGCGACGCGCGCGCCATGCCGCAGTATTCCCCCGGGTCGTTCGACGTGGTGTTCTCGAACTCGGTGATTGAGCATGTGGGGAGCTATGCAGACCAGTGGAAGATGGCAGGCGAAGTGACGCGGGTGGGGCGGCGCTACTGGGTACAGACTCCCAACAAACGATTTCCGCTCGAGCCGCATTTTCTTTTCCCTTTTTTTCAGTACCTGCCCTTGGGCGTGCGCGCGCAAATGGTGCACCGATTCGATGTCGGATGGTACAAGAGAATTCCTGACCTTGCTGTTGCGAGAGGGGAGGTCGAATCCATCCGCCTGCTTACACGAAAGCGTTTCGCCGCGCTATTCCCGGAAGCTACAATTCATTCCGAGAAACTGGGTGGCCTCACAAAATCGTTCGTGGCGTATGGCGGTTGGGGCTGAAGCGTCTTTTGTTGTGGCGTGGACCCTGAGGGTCAGGAGGCGATCGCGACTCTCAAATGCCGCGTTGCTTCCGTAAGGGCCTCTGTCGCCAGCGGGCAGATCTGGGTGCCGCACGCAGCGCGAATGATCTTGAGCGCCGACTCCCGGCTCAATCCGGCACGGTAGGGCCGGTTGGCGGTGAGCGCTTCATATATGTCCGCAACGCAGAGGATTCTCGAAGGGACGTCGAGCTCGTCGCCTTTTACTCCCCAGGGATAGCCGGAGCCGTCGAGTTTTTCATGGTGCAGCGCTGCGGTGCGGGCGAAGGCGGCAAACGCGCCCACACGCTGTAGTATTTCCCACGTGTACAGCGGATGCCGCTGCATCTCGGTGCGTTCTTCGGCCGTCATCGGCCCCGCCTTGTCGAGAATCGACGACGGCACGCCAAGCTTTCCGACATCATGAAGCAAGGCAGCGCGGTTCAGCACCGACACTTCGCTCTTCTCGAAGCCGAGTTCGAACGCAGTCGCTCTCGCATACTTCGCGACGTTCGTCGAATGGTGGTATGTGTAAGACGATTTTGAGTCGATGATCTCGGCAAAAGCCCGCGCAACTTCGTCGAGACCCTTGTCATCGACATAGCGGGTATGCTGCTCGGGCTCGAGCGCGAGGGCCATCACCATCGCATCGGGTGACAGCAGGCTGTCCCACCAGTCGGTATCTTCGCGCCAGCTCCTTACTATTCGCACCAGCACCGGATCGAACCATTCTCCGCTGCGCTCCCTTGCCATGCGAAGCGCGCGGAGCAAGCCGCGCTGCGTGTAGAAAGCGTCCACGGTCTGGGCGAGCAGGATAACGCGTGAGAAAAGCGGAAT
Source organism: Gemmatimonadaceae bacterium (assembly GCA_046593165.1). Lineage (GTDB taxonomy): Bacteria > Gemmatimonadota > Gemmatimonadetes > Gemmatimonadales > Gemmatimonadaceae > UBA4720. Next base: position 3,273 of record JBKJRW010000034.1, on the reverse strand, counting down.
CTCGTGGCCCATCATTCCCGATGGAATTCCGGTGCCGTCCCAGTGCTCTTCGATGCACCTGATAGCGTCAGCAGTTGCTGTGGAGAATCCCATGCGAAGCGCCATGCTCTCGCCCCGCTCAGAGCGCGTCAGCCGGCGACGGGCCAGCCGGGGAAGCACCTTCCTCTTCAGCAGGCTGCCGATGCGAGCGCGAACCGCGACACCGCCGGCAGAGCCTGCAAGCCGGATTGCACTTATTGTGCGTTCCTGCAGATGTGCGAGACTGACTCGCGATTTTTCTTCCGGCTCGTCGGCCTCCAGCACCTCGGTAACTCGCGATGCGCCGGACGACCCGGAATCCTTGAGCCATAAGGCGCCGTAGAGCGCAACGCGGTCGAATGCCGGGAGATTGAGCTCGTCAGCGATGCGCATACCGATGATGCAGGTACGCACGGTGTGCCCGGCCGACTGTCCCTCGGTAAGGTCGAGCGCGCGCGACATCGCCGCGAGCACCTCCGACAGCGCGACGTTCGCAACCGGGGCGAGAGTTACCACCCCGCGACGGTGTTCCACCCCATGATCGAAAACCGTGGTTGTACTGATCGGCGAACTCCTCAAGAAGACGAATGACAACCGCCCTCGCAGCACGCGAATCCCGGCCGTTGCTCTAGAGAAGACGCACCAGCCCGCCCCTGCGTTACGAGGCCTTGAGCCCTTTGCATCCATTTTCGGCGTTTGTGGCTTCAAACATTGTTCGCCGACGGTCGGTATCGCAGCGCTTCGGCGATATGCGCCGCGGCAACCTGGGCGCAGTCATCGAGGTCAGCGATCGTACGGGCTGTTTTGAGAACTCGGTGGTAACCCCTGGCAGACAGCGAGAGCGCCGACGCCGCCCTCTGCAGCATGACCCTCGCCTCAGCCCCGATGTCACCAGTGACATCGAGCCACCTCCCCGATGCGTGCGCATTGCAGGTTATCCCTCGCTGTCTGGAGAAGCGTTTTGACTGCCGCGCGCGAGCGGCCGACACGCGTTCACGTATTGAGATAGTTGGCTCTGCCGATCGCGCGGCGCTCAGGTGTGTGAGGTCCACGGGGCCGACGCTCACATGCATGTCGATCCTGTCTGCCAGAGGGCCGGACATCCGTCGCGCGTAGCGCTCCACATCGCTTGTCGGACAGATGCACTTGCCTGTGGGGTCGCCCAGGCGGCCGCACGGACAGGGGTTTGTCGCGCCGATGAGCGTAAATCGCGCAGGATAGCAAACGGACATTGCGGCGCGCGCTATGACTACGCGTCCATCTTCCATGGGTTGTCTCAGGCCATCCAGTACCGAACGCGGAAACTCCAGCATCTCGTCCAGGAACAGCACGCCGTTGTGAGCCAGGCTCGCTTCGCCAGGACGCGGTGAACTGCCACCGCCGATGAGACCGGCCGACGACACTGAGTGGTGCGGCGCGCGAAAAGGGCGGGCGCACGACTTGAGCGCTTCGTTTGTGAGCGTTCCCGCAACTGAATGAATCGCGATGACTTCGAGAGCTTCGTCTTCACTCAGCTCGGGAAGAATTCCCGGAAGCCGCCGCGCGAGCATTGTCTTGCCGGCCCCGGGGGGGCCGACCATGACGAGATTGTGGCCTCCGGCTGCGGCGACTTCGAGCGCGCGCTTCGCCGTCTCCTGTCCCACCACGTCCGCGAAGTCGGGCTCATCGGCTCTTGAATTCACAGCCGCCACGGACCGGGAGTGAATTGACAACTGTCCACCTCTCAGCTCATTCACCAGGCTGCGGAGGTCGTGCGGCGCCGAGATCGAGAGTGTGCTTACGAGGCCCGCTTCCTCGACGTTCTGACATGGCAGGATGAGGGCATCGAGTCCGCAAAGTGCAGCCCTTCGCGCGATCGAGAGGGCGCCCCGGATTCCACGCAATGATCCGTCGAGCCCCAGTTCTCCCACGAACATCCGGCCCACGACCGCGATTTGATCGAGTTGGCCTGTCGCAACAAGGACACCGAGCGCGATCGGCAAATCGAAAGCAGTTCCGTCCTTCCTTATGTCTGCGGGGGCGAGATTCACCGTAATCCTTCGCGGCGGAACTGAAAAGCCGGCGTTCACAAGCGCTGCGCCAACCCGCTCCCTGCTCTCCTTGACGGCGCCGAGCGGCAATCCGACCATCGTCCATTGTGGCAGCCCCGGCGCGGCGTCAACCTCGACAGTAACGTCATAGGCATCGATGCCGAGAATGGCTGCGGAGCGTATTGCAGCGAGCATCCGTGAATCTTCTGCGCCTGTCAGCATCCTCGCGACATCGACGCGCCGCTTCAGGAATCGCCAGAACGCGGCAGAGGCTTTGACGAACCTAAATGGCAGGGTAAGGCGTATAACAAGAGCGTGAGAATCGAGGTCGGGGTTCGCGCACCGTTCTTACCTCAATCACCCACAAAAAATGAAAATGTCGATTATGAGGGCGCTTCCAGCCTTGATGCTTTCTACTTCGGTGGCTCCGGTGACGATACTCGCCCAGACGCCTGCGGCGGCACCTTCAAAAGCGGCGTACAAGCGCCCCAGTGACGCCGATCTCAAGAAGAAACTCACACCAATCCAGTACTCGGTCACCAGGCGTGACGATACGGAGATGCCCTTTCGCAACGAATACCACGACAATCACGAGGCCGGAATTTATGTAGACGTCATCTCAGGTGAGCCGTTGTTCAGCTCGCTCGAGAAGTATGACTCCGGCACTGGCTGGCCGAGCTTCTACAGACCGTTGGTGGCGGGCAACGTCAAGACAAAGACGGACTACAAGCTTGGCTATCCGCGCACTGAAGTTCGCTCGAAGTTCGCTGACTCGCACCTCGGCCACCTGTTCGACGACGGACCGAAGCCGACTGGATTGCGATACTGCATGAACTCGGCGGCAATGCGATTTGTTCCGGTTGCCCGGCTGGCGGCGGAGGGGTACGGTAAGTATCTGTCGCTCTTTGCAACGAAAGCGAAGTAACTACGGAACGTAGAAAGGCACAGGTGAGAGAGGCCAGAGAGGCATAGTCCCAGTTCCGAGTGATTGCCCTCGCAACCGTTAACTATGCCCTCTGACTTCTCTCACCATGTGTTTCTCTATTTTTGCCTTACCGGTTCTGCAGGAATCACCAACAATCGGGATAGGAGGTAGCAGCTGATCGCCGCTACTCCCCTCCCACACCACCGGACATGCGGGTCCGCATCCGGCGGTTCAAAGAGTTGAGGTAGTTGGGGCAAGCCGAGGGACTCCGAGCCGTTCGAAGTATGACCCCGGCAGAGC
>JBKJRW010000131.1:0-7212 GCA_046593165.1 Gemmatimonadaceae bacterium | reverse complement strand
ATTTCGAGCAGATCGCGAAGCGTGAGTCGATGGATCCTGGGTCAAAGCCGCAGGGTGGAGATCTGGGCTGGAATCGACGCGGCGCCATGGTCCCCGAGTTCGAGCGGGTGATGTTCGCGCTGAACCCCGGCCAGATCGGCCCGGTCATCGAGACCGCATTCGGGTTTCACATTATTCGAGTTGACCGTGTTCAGGCGGCGGAAGTGAAAGCCCGGCACATTCTGATCTCACCGGTCATCGACTCGGCTGACATCGCGACGTCGCGGACGGAGGCGGAGACTGTCGCCACCCAGCTTCGTGCGGGTGCGGCTTTCGATTCGCTTATTGCGAAGCATCACGATCCCGCTGAAGAGAAAGGAATTCTCCAGCCGTTCGTGCGCGATTCGCTTCCGGCTTCGTACTCGACGGCTATCGCCGGCAAGAAGGCGGGCGACGTTGCCGGACCATTTGAACTCGCCGGCCCGCGTGGTCCGGCCAAGTGGGCGGTGGTTCAGCTCGTGACGGTGAGCGAGGCCGGACAGTTCGACGAGGCCGAGGTCAAGAATCGGATTCGCACGCAGCTTGTTGCAGAGCGGGCGACACGGGCGCTTCTCGACGATCTCCGCAAACAGACCTATGTCTCGGTTCGATTGGAGTGAATCCTCGCATTGCCGTAACGGCGGGCGATCCCCGCGGAATCGGGCCGGAAATTATCGTCAAGGCGCTCACTGACCCAAGGGTCGGCGGGCGCTCTGATTTGGTGATTGTTGGGCCCGTGGGTTGCGGGGTTGACGTGGACGTTTGCGTCGGCGACTGGGAGGCTGGCGGGACGGTATCTTTTGCTGGTGCGATCGCGGGCAAGGCAATCGAGCGCGCCGTCGAGCTTGCGCTCTCCGGGGAAGTCTCGGGAATAGTCACTGCGCCGATCGACAAGGCGGCGCTGCTCGCAGGCGGTTACGATTTTCCGGGGCACACCGAGATGCTCGCCCGTCTCACCGGATCGAGAGTGGCGATGATGCTGGCGTCGGTTCGCGACACCGGCGGGGGAACGAATCCGCTTCGCGTGGTCCTCGCGACGACTCACATTCCGCTGCGGGACGTCGCTACGAGTCTCACCGAGGACGCGATTGTGGAGATTGCCGGGATTACGCGCAAAGGCCTTCGCGAATGGTTTGGAATCGCGGAACCGAGAATCGCTCTTTGCGCGCTCAATCCGCATGCGGGTGATGGCGGTCGGTTCGGGAACGAGGATGATGACGTGCTTCGCCCTGCGGCGCGTCGCGCCGGAATCGACGGTCCTTATCCCGCCGACACGGTTTTCGTAAAAGCAATGCGCGGAAGCTTCGACGCGGTGATCGCTCCCTATCACGATGTTGGAATGACCGCCGTCAAGGTGGCGTCGTTCGGGGCCGCGGTGAATGTGACGCTGGGCCTTCCGTTCCCTCGCACGTCACCCGACCACGGCACTGCTATCGACATTGCGGGCCGGAATATCGCCGACCCGTCGAGTTTTATTGAGGCGCTGCTTCTGTGTCGGAGGATTGCGGCTCTCTCTCGCTAGCCCGTCTGTCGCCAAGAGTGTGCAGGTCAACGGCGAGTGTGTCGATTCGTCTCGCGTCCATTTCCTTGACTGTGAAGATCGCGCCGCCCGCGATGACGCGGTCGCCCGCCTGCGGCAGACGCCCAAGCACTCCAAATACGAAGCCGCCTATTGTCGTCGCGTCGTCGTCGGGGACGTTCAGGCCAAACCTCTCGTTCAGTTCGCCGATGTTGGAGCTGCCCGAGATAATGGTTTCCCCAGCGCGGCTGAGTACCGGCTCGTCGGCGTCATCCTCGGGAGTATCGTACTCGTCGAGAATCTCGCCCACGATCTCCTCGAGCAAGTCCTCCATCGTGATGATACCTGCTGTTCCGCCGTACTCGTCGAGAACGACAGCCATGTGCTCCTTCAGCCGCTTGAAATCGGCAAGAACGTCCTCGACCTCGCGGGAGCCGGGTATCACGTGCACGGGACGAATGATCTTTCTGACAGTGAAGGTGCTTGCGTCGTCGGGGTGCAACGGGACGAGCACACGGAGGAGGTCCTTGATCAGGATCAGTCCGATGATGTCGTCGATCGAATCTTCGTATACCGGGTACCGCGAGAATCCGGTTTCCTCGACGATCTTGAGCACGTCGTCGAGCGGAGCAAGGACGTCGAGCGCGATGATGTCGGTACGCGGTGTCATCACCTCGCGCGCGCTCTTCTCCGAGAACTCGAACACCCCCTCGAGCATGTCGGCGTCGCCTTGCTGAATTGCGCCGCCTTCCTGCGACTGCTCTACGAGAAGACGCAACTCTTCGGGAGAGTGCACGGTCTCTTCCGCTCCGGCGCCGGGCTGGCCCAACAGCTTCAGCAATCCATTGGCCGATCGGTGCAGCACCCAGATGAACGGGCTCATCACCCAGGCGAAAGCGAGCAGCGGCGGCGCCAGGTACCTGGCTAACCTTTCCGGGTTGTTGAGCGCTACGGCCTTAGGCATCAGCTCACCCAGCACGACATGCAGATAGGTGAGAATCGTGAACGCGAAAACTGCTGCGAGGGTGACGCGCAGGGATACCTCGATCGCGAACGGCAGTCCAGCGAATAGCGACTCGAAGATGAGAGCGATCGTGGACTGGGCTATCCATCCAAGTCCGAGACTGGCGAGACTCACGCCAAGCTGGCTGGCCGAGAGCACCCGGGAGAGATTTGAGCTTGCCCTGAGAGCGATCCGCGCCAGCTTGTCTCCGCTGCGGACCATTGCCTCGAGCCGGGTCCGCCTGGACCTCACCAGGGCAAATTCGGCCGCGACGAAAAAGCCGTTGAGCAGGACGAGGACAAGTATGGCCAGCAGTCGAATTATCACGCTTGGAAAATATCACAATCCGGTTTGCGGTGGCCCTTTCCAGATTGAGCAAGGCGACATGGCCGAGCGGGAGGCCCGCCTGCACGCGTGATTTCCGGAGTTCTCGGTCGTCATTGAAGACATGCCACGAATCGATCCGCTTCTCTCAGCAATGATCTCCAACCGCGCCGACGCTGTGCGTCTCAGCGACGGTGATATAGCGCACATCGTAAAGGGTGGCGCGCAGCATCCTCTGACCAGGCAGCCGCTTGCTGACGGACAGTTGCTGATGCTCCTGCGGGAGATGGCGACGCCGGAAGTTGGCGCGCGGCTCGGAGGTGCCGATCCGATGGAGTTTACTTACTCCAATAGCGAGGGGAGCTTTGTCGCGCGGGTGATGCGAGACAACGGGACACTCCGGGCAATGGTCAGCGCCGATGCAGGTTCGAGCGGCAGCGGCAACGGTAACGGCAACCAGCCGTTGCCAATCCAGTCACAGGCAGCTGTTGCGGCCACAGTTGCCATCGCGGGGCCTCCTCCGGACCCGGTGTCAGCTCCTCAGGCTCTCCCGGTACTTGCCCCACTTCCGCGCGAATCCACTTCGGCGAATGCCGGCCGCATTTCTGATCCTGCTGCAAGGGAGGAGCTGGAGTCGCTCCTCAAGGTTCTCGTTCAGCAAGGTGGTTCTGATCTCCACCTGCGCGTTGGCGAACCTCCAATTCTGCGAGTGGACGGCGAGCTCAAGCGGCTCGAGCAAAAGCCCGCGGTCAGCGCGGCCCTGCTCGAGTTGATGATCACCTCGATCATGCCCGACAGGAATCTCGCTGAGTTTCGCGATCACAATGACACTGACTTTGCGCACGAGATCGATGGACTGGCGCGCTTCCGGGCGAACGCATTTCGCGACCACATGGGCGCGGGCGGTGTGTTCCGCGTGATTCCGGCGAAGGTCGCGACGGTCGAGGAGATGAACATCACGCCCGAGGTGCAGAATCTCTGCTTCCTGACCAAGGGCCTCGTGCTGGTCACGGGCCCAACCGGATCGGGCAAGTCCACCACTCTCGGCGCGCTGGTCGACCTGATCAACCGCACGCGCAATGATCACGTCATCACGATCGAGGATCCGATCGAGTTCGTTCACAAGAACAAGAAGTGCGTGATCACTCAGCGGCAGGTGGGGCTTCACACTGGTTCATTCAAGGCGGCCCTGCGTGCTGCGCTGCGAGAAGATCCGGACATCGTGCTGGTGGGAGAGCTGCGCGACCTGGAGACTATTGCGATCGCCATTGAAACGGCCGAGACTGGCCACCTGGTTTTCGGAACGCTGCATACGACGACGGCGGTGGGCACGATCGACCGCGTGATCGATCAGTTCCCGGCCGACCGGCAGTCGCAGATCAGGGTGATGCTGGCCGAGTCGTTGAAAGGTGTAATTTCGCAGACGCTGTGCAGAAAAATCGGGGGCGGCCGTATTGCCGCGCGCGAGATTCTGCTGTCTGTTCCCGCGGTGGCCAATCTCATTCGGGAAGGGAAGGCGTTCCAGATTCCCTCGGTGATGCAGACGTCGCGCAAGCTGGGGATGATTCAGCTTGGGGATGTGCTGATCGATCTGGTTGATCAGGGCCTGGTCGCGCCGCAGGAAGCGTACATGAAGGCGACCGACAAGAATGCCTTCATGAACATGCTGAAGTCGCGCGGGCATGAGACGGCTTTCGCGGGCCCCTAAGGTACTTCCCAGGGGTCGCTAACCCGGTACCAGCACTGCAATTAGCATAGCGAACCGGGTAACTTTCGAAGCTATGCAAAAGCCGCTGGACATACGGAATATCGCCATCATCGCACACGTCGATCATGGCAAGACGACCCTCGTAGACAAGATGCTCCGGCAGGCCGGAGCTTTTCGCGATAATCAGGTCGTGATGGACCGCGTCATGGACTCGAATCCGCTCGAGCGTGAGCGCGGCATCACGATTCTCGCCAAGAACACCTCCATCCGCTGGCACGGCACCAAGATCAACATCATCGACACACCGGGGCACTCGGATTTCGGCGGTGAAGTCGAGCGCACGCTGCGGATGGTGAACGGAGTTCTGCTGGTGGTCGATGCGTTCGATGGCCCGATGCCTCAGACGCGATTCGTGCTTCGGAAAGCGCTCGCTCTCGGCCGCACGCCGATTGTGGTGATCAACAAGATTGATCGTCCGGGTGCGGATCCAATGCGCGTGCACGATGAGGTGCTCGATCTTTTCATCGAGCTCGAGGCCGACGAGGCGCAGCTCGACGCGCCTGTTGTGTATGCGTCGGCGCGGGAAGGCGTTGCGACGATGGACATGGAGCAGAAGCCGGTCGATCTCTCGCCTCTGTTTCAGGCGATCGTCGACCATGTTCCACCTCCGCCTACCGATTCGACCGGCGGGTTTCAGATGCTCATCTCGACCATCGACTACTCGCCGTATCTGGGCCGGCTCGGAATCGGTCGTATCGAGCGGGGAAGGGTGCAGGTTGGGCAGTCCGTGGCGCTTCTGCCGCTCGACCCTTCGATGAAAGTGGAGCAGGCCAAGGTTACGAAGCTGTTCGGCTACGAAGGGCTGGAGCGCATCGAACTGGAGGAAGCCACGGCGGGCGAGATTGTCGCGCTGGCCGGGCTCGAGACGGTTGAGATCGGGCTCACGGTAGCGGATATCGAAATTGCGGAGCGTCTCGAGGGCATTTCCGTTGAGGAGCCCACGATCTCCGTCGACTTCCTGGTCAACAACTCGCCTTTCGCGGGACGGGAGGGGAAGTTTGTGACGTCACGGCAGATTCGCGAGCGGCTCTACAGGGAGCTGGAGCGGAACGTCGCGCTGAGGGTGGAGGATACTGATGCTACGGATACGTGGACGGTGTCGGGCCGTGGGGAGCTTCATCTTACGATTCTGATGGAGACCATGAGGCGCGAGGGATTCGAGTTCCAGGTTTCGCGTCCGCGAGTTATCACGCGCGTTGGCGCGAATGGCGAGCGTCTCGAGCCGTATGAGGAGCTTGCTATCGATGTGCCCGAGGAGTTTCTGGGAGCGGTGATCGAGAAGCTGGGCCCTCGTCGTGCTGAGATGATCGAGATGAAGAATCCGGGGCAGGGAATGGTACGCCTTCTTTACCGGATTCCCGCTCGCGGATTGTTTGGTTACAGGTCAGAGTTCATGACGGATACGCGGGGCACCGGCATCATGCATCACCGGTTTCTGGATTATGGCGGGTGGGCGGGTGTGTTGGCGGGCCGGATGCGCGGCACGCTGGTGTCGATGGAGCCCGGTGTGATTGTTGCATTTGCCCTCGCGAATCTTGCTGAGCGTGCAACTTTGTTCGTGTCGCCGGGTGACAAGGTTTATGAGGGGATGCTGGTGGGGGAGAATTCGCGTCCAGGCGACATGGACGTGAACCCTACGAAGGAGAAGAAGCTGACCAACATGCGGAGCAAGTCGACCGACGAAAACATTCAGCTTGAGCCGCCAAGGGATTTGACGTTGGAAGGTGCTTTGGAGTATATCGAAGAGGACGAGTTGATCGAAGTGACGCCGCAGGCAATCCGTTTGCGGAAGCGCTTCCTTGGCGCGAACGATCGAAAGAAGTTGTCCCGCGAAGCGAAACGCGAACGGGCGCTTCTCTAACCCGGAGGATGTGATTGTATGTTGGACACGTTCGAGTCGCTGTCTGGGGCAATCGCGGAAGAGGGCGACGCGAGGAAGAGGTACGCGGCAGGAATTGGCTACGCAGCGACTGGTCCGACTGACAGTGATGATCCGGAAGACGAGATCGTGAACGATGGTGGTCCGGACGACGACGATGATGACGACGATCTCGACGACCTGAGTCTGGACGACGATGATGACGATGATGATGATGACGATCTCGACGACGAGGATGACCTCGACGACGACGACGACGACGATGACGATGACGATGATGACGACCTCGACGAGGATCTCGACGACGACTTGATCGATCTCGACGACGAGTTCGACACGGATAGCGAGGAGAAGCACAAGGGGCCTGGGCATCTGCGCCGCGAGGACTGAGAGCGGGTCCGGGCACACATGAGCGCCGCCGGAGTTACCTCCGGCGGCGTTTTACTTAGATTCCCGACTATGAAATTCTCAATCCTTTTCGCTCTGCTTCTCGGTGTGGCGCTGCCGGCCGTGCGCCTCGCGGCTCAGGGGCAGGACCAGTTGGCGTTCGGCCTTGCCGGCGGGATCACGATTCCATCGGGGCCGGGGCGCGATTACCACGGTAATGGTGCCAACGGCACGCTGATGTGGGGAATCGGCAGTGTTGATTCGCCCTTCGGTGTTCGCTTTGACGGTATGTATTCGACTCTGGGCGAGAAGAA
>JBKJRW010000094.1:0-130933 GCA_046593165.1 Gemmatimonadaceae bacterium | reverse complement strand
GTTTGTACGATTAGGACGATTTGTACTAACCCTCCTCCCTTCTAGGTCACCATGACCCGCATCGCAGCCAGCGAAGCACGAATGGATTTCGCCGATATCGTAAACAAGGTCGCATTCGGCGGTGAGCGAATAACGCTCCACAGGCATGGAAAGGATGTCGCTGCCATAGTTCCCGTTGAGGATCTTTTGCTCCTCGAAGCACTGGAAGACAAAATGGATCTCGACGCCGCACGAGCTGCCCTGAAAGAAAAAGCGCCCCGCATTCCGTGGAAACGCCTCAAGAAGCAGCTCGGACTCTCTGACTGAGCAGGCACTTTCTCACAAGTCGGGATCTCAGCTACGCCGCGCAGCCAGTATGATGTCCAGATCGCCGCTTCCGCAGCGCGTGCGCTGCGTAAGCTCGACGCGCCCATGCAACGGCGAATCGCCTGCGTCCTCGATTCCCTGTCAGTGAATCCCCGGCCACATGGAACACAGAAACTCTCGGGCGAAGGTGACCTCTACCGAATTCGCACTGGAGATTACCGAATCATCTACACGATCCGAGACAAGCAGCTCATCGTCCTGGTGATTGCAATTGGCCATCGCAGGGACGTATACCGGCTCTAGCCTACGCGGCCCAACGGACGTCGGAGCCTACGCCGCGCTGCTCTTTCTCTTCCCATGCAAGGCTCTGGCTACAAGGAGGGGGTTGATGGTAGCCACCTTGAGCAACGCGAGCGCGGGGCCTTCAGGCCGTCGGCGCCCCTGCTCCCAATTCCGCAGGGTCCCTACGCTAACTCCTATCATGACGGCAAACTCAACTTGCGACTGCCCCAACTTTGCGCGCACGGCCTTCACGTCGGCCGGCCTGAACTTCACCACCCGAGCTGGTCCAAGTGTTCCGTGCCGAATGCTTCCGGCCTGGCGTACGCTCTCCAGTAGTTCCTGAAATACACTCGCTTTCACCTCAGTTCCTCTCGAACAACACGTGCGAGAGCATTGACTTGCACCCGCGTGAGATTTCCCTGATCGCCCTTGCAGGAGTCATCGTCCAGATGCCGGCGCATCGCAGCCGTAAATACGGGCGTCTCGAAAACAATCATTCCGCTGCGGAAACATGCGTGCTCTCAGGTATCAGAAGCGTCACGGCCGGTCACTGAACAAGATCGCGATACAACGCCTCCGATTCGTCATCGAACAGGCACGCGATGATTCGCTCGAAATCCTGCTCGTGCTCCCTCATCACCTCAACAGCTATCGCCGCCGCCTCACTCTTCGGAAATCCAAAGATTCCGGTTGAAATCGCTGGAAACGCGATGGTCTTTACCGAATGCTTCTTTGCAACACGGAATGCATTGCGATACGCCGCACGAAGCAAAACGGCCTCGCCATCACCGCCGCCATTCCACACGGGCCCAACAGCGTGAATCACAGTCTGCGCCGGAAGCCTGAATCCAGGTGTCACGACGACGTCACCCGTTCTGCAAAGGTAAAGCCTCCTCGTTGCCTCATCGAGCCACGGGCCCGCTGCCGCATGAATCGCCCCGCAAACACTTCCACCCGCAGTCAGTCTCGTGTTCGCAGCATTGACGATCGCGTCAACCTCGAGAGTCGTGATGTCCGCCCGGACAATCTCGATCACACTGGAAGGCCGTGGCTCGAGAGACGCGGGCGATGCCTCACCCCATCGCGCAAGTAACAGCTCACGTGCCCTGTCGACCGGGAATATTGTATCCCGGGGACGCAGGTGCACCCTGCACGGAGTCCTCCAAAGAAAATCCTCCTCGTCAGGCAAAAACGCCTCGTCCCAACCGTTAATTGGCAGACTGAATTTCACAAGCTTGCAGAACTCCACAACCGACCCCATAACCGATCGATCGTCGGTCACACCGATCGTCACAGGATCCGTCGCCGAAAACTCTGCCTCTACAGTTGCCCGGTCGAAACCGAGCCGATGCAGGCGCGCCGCAACAATGGACGGAAGACGCTTCGGCAGACTTCGAACGTCACGTGCAGCCTCGATCGCCGCGAGTAGAGATGTCGAACTAACCAGCATCAGGAGAGGCTGTCGGTCCACGACGAATTTCGTCACGTACCAATCGCCCAGAGCACCGGATGAACCTCCGCCGGGATCCGGCGCAGGCGAGAGCAGCCAATGGAGCTTACGTGTAGGCCGTAAGACTGTCATTGGGAGCTCATAGTCACGCCTCGAGAAACTTCCCCGGTGCAACGGCGATACCCGGGAAGGCCCGCAACAATGCCTTGTCCGCCGTAACCAGTGGCACCTCCAGAGACCGCGCGAGAGCGACATACTCACAATCGTATGTTGAACAGCCCGATCGATGCGCCAGAGTCAGAACTTCGCGCGAATCCACCGGTGCCTCCCGTCCTCCTACAAGTGCAGTCGCCCGCTCCATCGCAGCGGAAGCCTGCGCCACCGTCAACTGGCCGCTCCGTACATAGTGACTCACCACACTCCGAAGCTCGCTCGCCCAGAGCACGGGAACCACCCAGACGGGATCCTGCATCAGAACCGATTCCGCCTGCTCCGTCCGTTCGCCTGGCAGCACCAGGTAAGCGATGAGGTTCGCGTCAGCGACGATCACGCACGACCGTCACCGCGCCCGGCCCGCAGCGCGGAATCCGTGACAAACAGCGAATCGAGCCTGCTGCGGGAGCGACGAAGCGACGCGAGAATCTCCTCAGCAGGCGCCGCGCCTGAATCGGCTACTGCCCGCTCCACCGCAAGGATTGCTTCGCTGTTGAGGCTGCGTCGATGCTCCGCAGCTTTCGCCTTGAGCCTCTGATAAAGCACATCCGGAAGATTCTTGATCGTCAGTGTCGCCATGCCCCGCGAAGCCTTTGGATGTGTTATGGATGCAATATGCATCCGGAGACACCTGGCGTCAATCGGTTCCCGGCACTGGGCCCATCACCTGCGCATCCATGCGAGTGGTGAAAAACATCCCGCGTCGATGATATGAGGATAAATCAACCCGCCCCTCCGTACCTGATCCGCCCAATCCGTCAAATCCGTGACAAAAGTCGTTCCGCTCTTCGCAGTTTGTCCTGAATCTCGCTCGCAACTGCTACCGCAACACCGCCCATGTTCTGTCCGGCCTGACTACCACTTCATCACATCGAACACATTCGAGAAATCATCGGTCCACACTCTCGAGCCAAACGACGCCGGCAGGCGCTTCCACTTTCCAGTCCCCCCCAACACCCCAAAGTCCTCCTTCCGCCTCGCAATCGCCACCCACTCGGCAGGATAATCAAGCTCCTGATACTGCGCCGTATCAGAGGGCTCATGCTCCTGTAGCAGTGCAACCAGCCCCGCGTCGGCGACAAGCCCGGCCACCACCGGCTGAAGATCGAGATGCTTGTTGCTGATGTGAACGAACAACACTCCTCGATCATCAAGCACTCGCTGATACACCTTGAACGCCTCGCGCGTAAGAAGATGCACGGGGATCGCATCGGAGCTGAACGCATCCACAATCAGCAACGCAAACCGCTTGTCCGGCTCCCGCGCCAACGTGAGCCTCGCATCCCCAATCACGACCCTCGGCTTCACACCGCAGTCACGCATGTACGTGAAGAGTTTCGGATCACTCGCAATCCTCTCCACCATCGGATCGATCTCGAAAAAGGTCCAGCTCTGCCCCGGTTTGGAGTAGCAGAGCACACTGCCAGCCCCAAGCCCCACAGCACCGATATTCCGCCCTGCCAAACTCGAATTCAGTGCGGCGAACAGCTGGCCCACCGGCCCGTTCGGATGGTAATACGTCACAGGAGTCCGCCGGCGCGCGGAATCCTGGTACTGCGCGCCATGCGTCGTCGTGCCATGAACCAGCCGGTGCACAGGCCCGTACACTCGTTGCACTCGATACGCACCGAAGAACGACCGACCCTCGAACAAATCCCTGTCATACCGCTGCGCCATCACAAAACTCACAAGCATCACCGCCGCAACGCTTGAACCGAACCTTCGCGCATCTCCGCTCAGCGCAATCATCATCGCCGCCGCGATGATCGATACCAGAAGTTTTATCGAGACGCCGAGCACGTGCTCATTGGCGATTTCCAGCAACATTACGCCGCCCACGATCAACGCCGGAATCGCCGCCACCGGCGTCAACCGATTGCTCGCAAGCACCTCCGTCACGCGCGACCGCCAGCTCGGCCTCAGGAACGGTACGGCCGCCAGCACCAACTGATACTCTACCACCGAATCGAACAGGAGCGGTGCGACGATCGCATTGAATACTCCACCGAGCGCTCCACCCAAAGCCATCCATAGATAAAACTCTGTGAGATACTTCGGCGCCGGCCGCGATGCAGCTAGCTCTCCATGCAGCACGAGCGCTGTTGTCGCGAATACACCCAGATGCAGCAGCACGCGCGTGCGCAACGCCATCCCGGGACCCCAGAACATCACGAGAACGAGAATCGTCAACAGAGCCGCGTGTACGATCGCGCTTGCTCGACTCGGTTCTCGACTCGTACGCCCGAATACGATGATGAACGTGATGAGATAGAGCGCGAGCGGCACCACCCAGAGGAGTGGCATCGCGGCGACGTCGGTCGATATGTATGTGGTGACGCCAAGCAGAAGGCTCGATGGAACGAATGCGAGTACGATCCACTTCAAGCGGTCTCGCATTGAGGGCGACGCAGAGGTCGCCTCGACCGGGATAGCTGCCGGCGCAACGAACCGTTGTGATCGCTTCCATACGAACCCAGCGCATCCGGCGGCAAGCACAATAGCGACGATGTACCCGAAGCCCCAATAGCTGGCCTGCTGGCTCAGTCGGAGGTTCGGTTCCATGATGATCGGAAAGCCGAGGAGGCCGATCAGGCTGCCTGTGTTGCTGGCCGCATACAATAGATAGGGATTGTGCGCCAACGGATGATCGGAGTCGGCGAGCCATCGCTGGACGAGCGGTGCTGTTGCAGCGAGGAGCATGAATGGCGCGCCGACCGCGACGGTGAGCAGAGCGATCATCCACGGGATAACGTTGCCCGAGGCAGGCGGTGTCCATGTTGCGGGTATTGCAATCGGCAGCGAGATGAGGGCAACGACAAGTAGCGTGACATGCAGTAACGCCTGACGCCGCGCGCTGAGCCACTGGGATGTGAGGTGCGCGTAGAGATACCCCGCCAGGAGCATCGCCTGGAAATACATCAGGCATGTATTCCACACGGCTGGTGAACCGCCGAGCAGCGGCAGCACCATTTTCGCGAAAAGCGGCTCGATCCAGAAAAGAAGAAAGGCGCTCGCGAGTGTCGTGAGGCCGAAGAGAGCCATCATCTACGGTGCTCTATCCGAGTTGGGTCCATTGCGGGAAACCTCGTCTCTATTCCTCCCGTGGGCAACGTGAGCGGTGCGCTGCATCGCACCTTCGCGCAATCGGGCGGTGTTGCGGATTCGTCTCTACATGAGTATATCCAATGTAGATACAATCATTCAGGAGTGGACAGTCATGGTCACAACAATTCAGCGGTGGGGCAACAGCCTCGCGATTCGAATTCCCAAGGCGTTCGCCGCGCAGGCCCGGTTCGACGAAAATACGAGCGTCGATATCTTCGTCGAGGGAGACCGAATTGTTGTCTCTCCTGCGCGCCGCGAATGGAAGCTTGACGAACTCGTCGCGAAAATACGGCCCTCGAACAGACATGCTGAAGTTGAATGGGGCGATGTCACCGGGAGGGAAACCTGGTGACCCGGGCGAAAAGGGCGCGCTATGTGCCCGACCGTGGGGATGCAGTGTGGCTGACATTCGACCCTCAGGCAGGACACGAGCAATCAGGACGGCGGCCGGCGGTCGTTCTCTCTCCCCGCATCTACAACGGCCGAACGGGCCTCGCGATCTTCTGCCCTGTCACCAGCCAGATCAAGGGCTACCCGTTCGAGGTGCTTCTGCCCGAAGGACTACCCGTCGCCGGCGCCGTGCTCGCCGATCAGGTACGCAGTCTCGACTGGCAAGCCCGCAAGGCCGCGCGGATTTGCCAACTGCCAACTGAATCGATGGATGAAGTGCTGGGGAAGATTGGACCGTTGCTCGGACGATAAGAGTAACCTGCGGCAGCGCTACTTTGGCCGGTCTATTCGCTTCCCAATGCCAGGAGCGCTTCGAGTTCCGGGATCTGATCGAGATCTCGAGGCCGCCCGGCTGCACGCTTTGCATCGATCAAGGAACGCAGATCAAGAATTCTGAACCGGACGCCGAACGCAGATATCGCAATCGATCGCTCTCTGCATTTCTCGTAGTCGCCCACTCCCTTCACTGTGTCGAGAACATCGAAAAATCCTTCCGTTGTAACCAGAGTCATGGTCGGTGTCACTCTGAACTGCCGCCCGTCCATGAAGAACGGCAAGCCCCGCTCGATCCCCCGGGGATACGCCTCCCACCCGGCCAGGAGTACAGAAAGCCTCTTCAGATTCGGCAGCGAGACATCATAACAGATGTCAACGTCATCGGTCACACGCCGTGACCCGTGAGCCGCCGCCGCAATGCCGCCGATTACCACGAACTTAACCCGCGCCGTGTTGAGCCCCTGAAGAATCGTGGTAAAACTCATCGGCGCACGAGTGGCCGTTTAGCCGCCGCTGATGCAGTGGCGCCTCTCAACTCTTTCACCGAGTGGGCGTTCTCCTCGAGGCGATCGAGCCGCTTCGCCGGTGAATCGATGCGGCCGGCGCGGAGAGAGTCGAGATCGACCCCATATTTCTTCGCACGGGCAAGGATGTCCCATGTGGTTTCACGCACCGCCCGTTCCCGTACGACGGACACCGAGCGGTGCCCATGCTTGGTCGCCGCTGGCGGGCGGCCCCTCTTTCGTGGACCTGCCAGAGCCAAGGCAGCCGACACCGCCGCACTGTGCGCGGAATGATACCGCGCAAGATTAAGGACAATCTCAGCGGTGTTTAATTCGGATGCGCCAAGCCTCACCGCCCGCGCCGATGGGGGTTGGCGTAGTGCCTCTGTCGCAAATCCGGCGGATCGCGCGAGCGTGAGCCCAATCTCATGACTGAAGACGCGTACGAGACCTATCCATCGAGCTTCCTTTGGCGAATAGGCGAGTGATAGGCCCAACAGCCGGGCCGTGTTCTCGACCCATTTCTCGTCGGCATTCACCGACCGGCTGAATTGATCGCGAGTCATGGATAAATATACCTACTTTGTAGGCCTATTTATAGTTCCCAGCTCAACCGTTCCTGAATCCGTTCCTGAATCCGTTCCTGAATCCGTTCCTGAATCCGTTCCTGAATCCGTTCCTTATCCGTCCAATCCGTGGCCGTTCAATCCGCGGTTCCGTTGTTTAAGGGCAGCCCAACGCTCAAGGAAAAATCCCCCGCTGCGTATAAGCCAACGCAACCTTCCCGATCGCATTCATAAACGCCGCCGTCCTCAAATCCACACCGCGCTCCTTCTGAATGATGCGCAACTCGGTATACGCACCAATCATCGTCTCCTCGAGCCCGGAACTCACCAGCTCCCCCTCACCCGCCGCCTCGCTAGCCTTCCGCCGATCCTCTTCGCTGAACTTCTTCCCGGTCAGATGCTCCACGGCCTGCAGCAGTTGCTCGTTGCTCCTCTCCTGAAACCGCTTCTCCATCCGGCCGAACCGCATGTGCGAAAGATTCTTCACCCACTCGAAATACGACACAGTCACACCGCCAGCATTCGTGTAGATGTCGGGGAGAATCAACACACCACGCGCCAGCAGCTTCTCGCTCGCATCGGCCGTCACCGGACCATTCGCCCCTTCGACAATGATCTTCGCCTTGATGCGATCCACGTTTGCATCTGTGATCACGTTCTCCAGCGCCGCCGGAACGAGCACATCGCACTCTAGCTCCAACGCATCCGGACTGTTCACGATATCGGTCGCACCTGGAAACCCGAGTATCGACCCGGTCTCTTTTCGATGCGCGACGACCTGATCCACATCCAGCCCCTTTGCCGAAAAAATCGCACCCTCACGCTCTGCCAGCGCGATAATCACCCCTCCGTATCCCTCAATGAACTTGGCCGCGTGATAGCCCACGTTACCGAGTCCCTGCACTACGACGCGCTTGCCTTCAACCCCGGTTGAAAACCCAAGAGGTTTCATCTCCTCGGGGTAGCACACGGCTTCACGAAGCGCGAATGCCACACCCCGCCCCGTCGATTCCGCGCGCCCGCGCACTCCACCCTGCGTTACCGGTTTTCCAGTAACGCAACCAAGCGCATCGATCTGCCCCTGCGCGAGAGTCGAGTACGTGTCCACAATCCACGCCATCTCGCGCGGCCCCGTGCCCATATCTGGAGCCGGCACATCCATGCCGGGCCCGATCAAATTCTTCGCAAACAGCTCGTACGTGTATCTCCGCGTGATCCGTTCCAGCTCGCCAATCGAATACAGCGCCGGATCAATGCGCACCGCTCCCTTTGCTCCGCCAAATGGCACATCCACGAGAGCGCACTTGTAAGTCATCAACGCTGCAAGCGCGGACACTTCGTCCTCATCCACGTTTGGTGCAAATCGAATTCCGCCTTTGGTGGGCAGCCTGTGCACGCTGTGCTGCGCGCGCCAGGCGTTGATCACCTCAATCGTTCCATCGTCACGCTTTAGAGGAAACTGCATCCGGTAAACGGAATTGCATGCCTTGATCTGCGCCAGCAATCCCGACGGATGATCGAGATGCGCGGCGGCCTTGTCGAAATACTTGTTGACCTGCGCGAACATGGGGATGTGCTGACTTGCCATTCCAGATTCTCCATACGATGACGACGGGCGGTGAACATGCAGCAACCGTCGCGCGCCGACAAGACTTGAGTCCCCTTGTCCCGTGATTGTCACAAACCTCCACCCATACGGGTTCCATGGACCTGGGGTCGAAGCGCTGGCCGGCCCACTGCAAATGGAGACAGATCGAATCGCGAGCTTCCTTGAATGATCATGCCCGCGTGAATTTCTCCAACCACACTTGCGAATTTGAATCCGTGCCCCGAGCACACGCTCGAGATGAGCACCCGCGGATGCTCTGGATGGAAGTCGATCACGAAGTCGTGGTCCGGCGTGTTGGTGAACAGGCACACATCACGCTCGCACACACTCGCGCGTGAAAGCTCAGGAAGTATCAGAGCGAGCGCCCGCCGCAGCGGCTCGACCTCATCATCACGGACATTGCGATCGACCTCGTCCGCATTCGATACCATCGCACCGCTATGCATGATGCTCGCCTTCACGCCACGCTCCAGTCCTGGAAAACCGTAGCATATCTCCCGCGGCATGTACTCGTACGCATATATGGGAAACACTTTCTGGTCATACTCCGCCGCCCGCGACGGAGTCTCCATCCAGAATACCGCCTGCCGCTCTACCTCGAGCGGAACGTTCAAGCCGTCGAGCAAAGGCAGAGTTCGCGCGCCGGCGGCGAGCACCAGATAGTTGGCAGAGTATGCACCATGCGATGTCGTCACGGTCACTCGATCGGACGACGACTCCCATTCGAGTACCGGCTCCTCGAACCGCAGCTCGGCCCCATGGTCACCGGCGACCTTGAGATGCGCCGCATTACATGCCTCGGGATCGAGATATCCGGCGCGCGGATCATGAACAGCAACTAAATCTTCGCGAAGGTCGAACGCTGGAAACCGCCCCGCTACATCCGCCGGCGAAAGCAACTCGTACGCGAGCCCATGTTCACGCGCGCTCCGAAGTGTCCCGGTTACGAGCGTCCCATTCTCGGGCCCGATCATCAACCCGCCTGTCATGTGAAGCAGCTTCCTGTCAACCCGCTCACCAAGCTCACCCCACAACTCATAGGCGCGCTGAAGCAATGGCACGTACATGGGATGCTCGAAGTACATCTCGCGTATTATCCGACTATCTCCGTGCGACGATCCGTTCCGATGCCCCGGAGTCCACCGTTCCAGTCCCAACACACGCTGACCGCGCAACGCGAGGTGCGCGGCGGTAGAACTTCCCATCGCCCCAAGCCCGGCCACAATCACATCGTAACGCCTCGCTGTCACGAGGATCGTACCTGCTCTGAATCAGCGTAGTATCGATATAGATACCAGGAGGCTACGGCCCCCAGCACATGCCACACCGCATGACCCTGCAGCCAGCTCTCCGGCGAGCAGACCGTCCGCGTGATGTCGAGCGTCCAGATCACGAACGCAACCACCATGATCGCGGCTGCAATCCACAGATGGCGGCTCGCTGGATCAGCTCCTCGCCTGCGACCAATCAGCGTTTCTGCAATCAGAACGGCGGCTATCAATAACCCGAACACCCCACGCCGAACCACAGGCAACCAGTAGAGCACCGCGGCGAGCGCCACATTCATCGCCAGGTAACTGACGATGAGACCGGTCGCGGAAAATCCGCGTAGCCGGTCCATACTATATAGAAGGGCAAATGTCGCGATGAGATACATCCCCACCACATCCACGAACTGCCCGCGGAAGGTGAGCGTCGCGTGGAAATACGCACTCCCCAGCCCGACGACCACCAGTGTCAGAGCAAAGAGAATGGGATATGCCGCCCGGCTCGTAAACCGATTCTGTGTGCGCAAAGCATCGAAACGCCCACGTTGCGCCGAACGCAACATCACCAACGCCGCGGCAATCACGAACGCGAAGGAGGAAACCGTATTTGCCGGCTGCATCACACCGTCGCTTCTGATCGCCTCGCAGAAGCATGCGTCAGGCATGCAGCTCGCGGAACGCGGCTGGGTAGTCATTGCCTGACGAATCTACCGACCCCGCTGCTCCCCGGCGATTGAGATATCCGGCGAGCCTCTTGCGGTGCCGATCGGATGTCAGCTCAACATGTAACCGCTGGATTGTAAGGAAAGAATTCTCCACGCGGATTGGTCTTGTAAAGCCACACATGCAGCTCGTAGTGGGGAATCGACGGACCGCCTGTCACGAACGTGTGTGAGCTCGCGATCAGAGGCTGGCCGAAAACCTGAGGCGCCGCCGCGTTCAAGCCATTCACCCTCTCCCACGCATCCTTGAAAACGATGTACTCTACCCCGACGAGCGCGAGCGCACCACTAGCGCTCTTTTCATAAATGAGCATCTCGGGATTCATCATGTCGATCACCGCATCACCCGCTGCCGGCGTCCCCGCCGCCCCACGGAGCGCAACGTTCACCCGATGATACCCCATGTTACCGTCAGCACTGGTTGGACACGTCGAGCCGGCGACAGTGGGATCGGGAGACCACACCGTGTAGCCTGCGGCGCTCGCCACCGCCAGGTCCTTCATGGGCTCGAACTGAGCCCGGACTCTGGCCAGGCTGGCCTCAGGTTCAGTTATGCTGTTCTCGCCGCACCCGGCTACGGCTGCCAGCAGGACAATCGAAAATGCCATTCTCTTCATTTCTGGTTCTCCAGTATTAGTTGAAGTCGGTCGTCGGAGTCTGATGGTTGCGACGATAACAATCACCGGTCACGGTTTCCTCACAGATCGCTCACCAACCGTAGCCGCCGGATATTTCTTGTTCTGGAGTCGCCCTTTTTGTGGTTTTCACCGCCGTTGCACCAATTATCGATCATTGACGATGGGTTGACCCTGCCACGTCCGAACGCCATGATAGGCCACCATCGGACCGGATTTTGAGAAAGGCTCTCCCTCAACGAGCACACGCCTCGATGTTGCAGTTGAATATCCTGGGAACTCTTTCGCTTCAGGGCGAAATCGTTCCCGTTCCCTCCGCCGCACAACAAAAGCGGCGGCTCGCACTTCTCGCTCTCCTCGCCACCGGAGAGGAGCGAGGAATCTCCCGCGACCGGCTCCAGACCTACCTCTGGCCGGAAAGCTCGGGGCCGCGTGCGCGGCACGCCCTGGATCAACTCATCTACGCCACGCGGCGGTCTCTCGGAACCGACCCAATTTTATCCGAGGGGCGGGAACTCCGGCTCAACCCGTGTGTGATGGAAACAGATATCCGCCTGTTCTCGGACGCGATAAAAGACGCACGCTTTGCCGACGCTGCGGCCATGTACGGTGGCCGGCTCCTGGACGGCTTTCACATCGGAGATAGCCGGGAACTCGAGAATTGGATCGATACCGAGCGCGCTCGCCTCGAAGCAGAATACCACCGGGCGCTCGAGTCACTCGCACGAGAGGCCGAGGACCGCTGTGACCATCGTACAGGCATCGATTTGTGGCTCCGGTTGTCGGCATCCGATCCCCATTCTTCCCGCATCGCCGCCGAAACAGTACGTGCCTTCATAAGCGCCGGCGATCATGCAGGCGCGATTCTCCATGCGCGCAGCTATCAGCATCTCCTGAGAACCGACCTCGAGGTAGAGCCCGATCCGGCCATTGAGAATCTGGTGTCCAGGCTTCCCCGGCCGCGCGCACTGGACCCGCGACAGAAATCACCTGACTTCTCCCACTCCCCGTTGGAGGCGCACGAGTCGGACCGCAGCGGCCCCACATCGGAGTATCACGTCGTCGGCGACGGCGCACGCGGCCGGGGGCTTGGCCATTCCGGAAAAATGGCGACTGCCGCCATTTTGATCCTGCTCGCTTTCGTTGTGTCGTTCGGACTCCTCAGATATCTCGGTGAAAGCAGTCCCCCGTCCGCCGCCGCATCATCGAACCCGCGTACGCTGAACCCTGATGCGAGAGCATTCTACCTTCGTGGTCTGAATGCCTGGAATGACAGATCCAGGTCAGCGCTCGACACAGCCGTCGTCTATTTCCGCAAGGCGGCAGAGAGCGAACCCGAATACGCCGAAGCCCACGCGGGCATGGCCAATGCGTATGTGATGATCGGATACTCGGGATATCGGCCTGCGAACGCGATGTTTCCAAAGGCGAAGGCGGCTGCATTGCGCGCGATCGCCATCGACAGCACAATCGCCGCACCCTACGCGGCCCTCGGTATGGAACTCACGTGGGAGCGCCGCTTCACGGAAGCCGAGATCGCATATCGCAAGTCGATCGAGCTCGATCCTACATACGCCACGGCCCATCAATGGTACGGAATTCTGCTGATGATTCTCAGCAGAACTCAGGAAGCCGTCGCGGAAACCCGGCGCGCAGCGGAGCTCGACCCACTGTCCCTGCAGATTCAGAATAACTACGCGACTTTTCTTTCGTCTTCGGGTCAGCCACAGGCCGCTCTGCTCCATTATCAGAAAGTGGTCGGAGAGGAGCCCGATTCTGCGTGGGTCCGCCGCAATCCATGGCTACTTACGAACATGGCCGCGGTTTACTCGGCCAACCGCCAGTTCGACAAGGCGCTCCGGTACGCAGAAAGAGCGGTAGCGATCCTGCCGGGCCATCCGCGAGCGCTGAGCGCCTTGGCTGGAGTATACTATAGAATGGGTAAGCCAGACTTGGCGAGAGAGACATTCGCCCGCGCCGATACCTTAAACGAGCACTACGCCGCTTACCGCGCATTTAACTATTCCGCGAGCGGCCAACCTGATTCGGCCTTCGCATGGTTCGACCGGGTGAACGAATGGGGCATTCCGATACTCATCTCTGTTACCGGACTGCGGGCGAGCCGCACAGTTGGTGACGATCCACGCCTGCGTGCCCTGTTCACGCGGATCGGACTTCCATTTGTCCCGTTACGTCCTGCCGCATCGCGACTTCCGCCTGGCCGATCAGGCCAGTGACAGACTCAGCAATCTCGATACGCCCGAGCGACGAAGAGCTCGACCTGTTCGGCATTACGCACACCGGAAATGTGCGTAACGAAAATCAGGATCATTTCCTGATCGCAACCGTTCATCCGCAACTGGTCATTCACGGCACAAGCTTGCCGAACGCTGATGGCCTTCCGCTTCGGGGAACCCGCCTGGCCACTGTGATGGTTCTCGCCGATGGCGTGGGTGGCGCAGCCGCCGGAAATGAAGCGGCGCGACTTGCCACAGAAGCGGTCACACGGTATGTGTCGTCCACGGTTCGCTCCTACCACGCGGCTGGCACTGCGAGCGACGAGGAATTCCTCACAGCACTCAAATCCGCAGCCCTCGAAGCACACTCTGCCGTTCGCGCCGAAGCGGCGCTTCGCCCCGATCACCGGCAGATGGCGACCACGCTCACCGTCGGATTCGCGGTGTGGCCCTGGTTGTATGTAGTCCAGGTTGGGGACAGCAGGTGCTACTTGTTCTCCAATGGAGAACTGCGCCAGATAACCCACGATCAGACAGTGGCGCAGGCACTGGTTGATAAGGGCATAATGCCGGCCGACCGGCTCGATCGCTCACCGCTCAAACACGTTCTCTCGAGCGCGATCGGCGCCGAGGAGGCGATCCCGGAAGTCACATGCGTGGACGTCAGCGAACGAGAGTCCATGATCATTATCTGTAGCGACGGGCTCACCAAACACGTGACCGATGCAGAAATCGCCGACCATGTGCGCCGCATGACATCGTCTGAACAAGTCGCCAGGGAGCTTCTCGACCTTGCATTGTCACGCGGTGGCTCCGATAACATCACCATCATCTCCGCTCGCGCGCCGATTCGTTCGTAGTTATACGTACCCAGTCGTTGGTGCCGTCACTCGTCATTCGAACGAGAAGCCTGCCGGATCCTGACGAAAGAATTTTTGCAACTCCGCGTAAAGCTCGGGGTGCCGGTTCTTCAATGCGCGCGGTCGCTCAAAAAATGCCTCGGTGGCAACTGCGAAGAACTCGGTTGGGTTCGTGGCGCCATACCAGTCCAGAACGGTCGGCTCACCTTCTGCCTCCGCCGTGCGTAACGCGTTGAATTCAGCACCCATTACCCGCGCCCACGCCAGGTGTTCTGCGCGAGTCTCGAGATCGGGAGTTCCATCCGCGCTTCTGTTCTCGAAGTCGAGCTGATGCGCGAACTCATGTAGAATCACGTTCTCACCGTCACTCGGGTCGCGCGCGCCATGGCTTGCAGCATCCCACGCGAGAACGAGCGCCCGCAGCTCACGCGCCGTGTGCCCGAGCCGGTGCTCCGGCCCTTGTTCCCATAACCCGCCCCCGACATAGCGCTCACCCTCTTCTGTGTACCCGCCTGGATAAACCAGGATCGTGTGGAGATGGGGGTAGTAGTCGGTGTCGCGGTGAAGAAGCAGCAGACACGCCTGAGCGGCGATCGTCACACGTATCTCGTCGGTGAGCTCGAGCCCGCCACATCCCTCGAAATGCTTCTCCGCTAGAAATACCTGCACATGGCCGAGCAACTCGGCCTGATCGTCTGGGGGCAGTCGCCGGAATGCAGTGAGATTCTCTTCGACGAGCCCACGCAAATGCGCAGGGAACGGCTGCGACTTCAGCCGTTCCCTGCGCCTGCTGGTAAATATTCCGAATGCCATGATGTACTGTACACTTGCGCCGGGTTGTCCTGCCGGCAAGTCGTCTACGCCGTGGAGTCCTCTGTGTAGACCATACCGCCCGCGAGCGCAGCGAGCAGGAGATTGACCAGCCATACAAGGGCGTACTGAAACCAGAGACCCGACGACATGATCCCCATATGCATGAACCCGGACGTGGTAATCGCGCCGAATATCCAGAACACTATTGCTACATAAACCGCAGTTTTGGCTCCGGGCCCGAACCTTGGACGAATTGCAGCATAGGTCCACACCAGCAACAGACCCACAACGAAGTCCATGGCGACATATGTGGCGATCGCTCCACCGTCCATTACGGCCATCTGATCTCCCAGGCCGGGCTTGAACATGTTCGCGTCGGCTCTCATGCGATCCGCGAAAACCACTCCGTTACTGAGAAAATCGATCAGGTTGAGTACTACGCCAGCCGCAAGTCCTCCGATAATTACTTTCTGCGTGTTGATAGCCATTCCAGTCTCCGTTGTCGAAGTTCATTTGACGACAGGATATGCATACTGCGTGGCAAATCAGGACACCAGCAGCACGACTAAGGTAGGGGCAATTCATGTCCCACAAAAGAGTTGATTGGCCTGGAGGCCGCTATGCCGTGTAAGGATCTTGTCGGCGGGACGTTAAACGATCGCGCATAATACCGTTTTGTGAAGTGGACAACACGACGTGAACGGCGGAAATTCAATTAATGCTGCCTGAACTTGGGATAATCGAGGGCTTCTACGGAAAGCCATGGAGTTGGGAGGCCAGAGCCGCGACGATCGCGTTCCTCGCTCCCTACGGATATCGTTTCTACCTATATGCTCCCAAGGCCGACCTCTATCTCAGGCGGCGTTGGCAGGAGCCGCATCCCGAGGATGCAGCCAAACGCCTCGCCACTCTCGCCGCGCATGCTCGTGAGAAAAGCGTGCGCTTTGGCACGGGCCTCAGCCCATTTGAGCTATTCAACAACTTCGACAACGCTTCCCGCGAAGCGCTCGCCAGCAAGCTCCGATTCCTCGATGATATTGGCATTGAAGACCTCGCAATCCTGTTCGACGACATGCGCGGTGACGTGCCCGACCTCGCGAAGAAACAGGTCGAGATCGTCGATTGGGCGCGCGCGCGTAGCAGCGCTACACGAATCATCATGTGCCCCAGCTACTACTCGGACGACCCCATACTCGACCGGGTATTCGGCAAGCGCCCTCAGGGTTATGTCGAAGACCTCGGTGCGTTGCTCGATTCTTCGATCGAAATGTTCTGGACAGGAGAGGAGGTCATTTCACGACAGTACTCACCAGCTCACCTCACGCGAGTAGCAGAACAAATGCAAAGGAAGCCGTTCCTGTGGGACAACTATCCCGTCAACGACGGCCAGCGCATGTCGCAGTATCTGCATCTGCGCGGTTTTACCGGTCGCCCCGCCTCAAACGCCACGCACATCGCGGCACACGGCATCAACCCTTCCATGCAGCCGACACTCAATAGAATTCCCGCGAGCACGCTATCCGATAGCTACCGGATGGGCGACGCCTATCAATACGGCGAATCTTTTCGGCAAGCGTGTGTCACGGTCCTGGGCGACGAACTCGGCATGCATGTTCGAGAAGATCTCCTCACACTTCAGGACATTGGTCTCGATCGCCTGGGAGAGAAAGAGAAAACGCTTCGAGAGAGATACGAAGGAGTGGATCACGAAGGCGCACGAGAAATCATCGCCTGGCTCGACGGTGCGTATCGCATCACGGACGAAATCGTTCAGACGCAGTGACACCTCAGGCCGACGCACTCTCGAAACTCCCAATTATGCCTCTGGCCGCTCTCACCTGTGTCTCTCTACGTTGCCTTGTCACTCCTGGCTGTTGGTGCGCGCCCTGGCCCAGTCTTCCAGCGATGTCAGGGTGATCGGTATCCGCGAAGTGAGTTGCGAGGGATCGAACGTCTGATCGGTTGTTTCCGCAATGACACCAAACCGAATCACACGGCTGATGCCGGGATGCAGCGGTCGAACCGCACGTGATAAGCTTCTCAATAATCCAAGCGGCAGGTGTGTCACCTTCGCCTTCCGACCACTCACCCGCTCGAACGTTTCGATGACTTGATGGCCTGAAAGATTCTCAGGGCCACCGATGTCGATCGTCTGGCCTCGCAACGCAGGAACTTGAAGGGCACCGTTGACGGCCTTTGCCACGTCTTCCGCAGCGACGAAGTTGCGCGGATTTCGACCTTTGCCGAACAACATTACCCGCTTGCCCTCGATTACCGGCTTCCCGATGAGCTGGTACGCGTGCATGTCCATGAATGCAGTCGGGCGGATGATGGTGTACGCCATTCCGCTCTCGGCGAGATACTTCTCCACCCCTGCCTTCGTTCGCCAGAAGTCTATCGGGTGGTCGAGCGAGGCACCCATTGCCGAGGTGTAGACGAAATGCTCTACGCCCGCATTCTTTGCGGCATCGATCAGCATCCGGTGTCCAACCTCATCGATCAGCTCGCTCGCTTCATCACCGCGGCCGAGCATTCCGTGCGCGGCGGCGACCACAGCCCTGACCCCGCGTACCGCGAACTCGACCGAGTCGGCATCCCGCAGGTCGCCGCGAACAGGGCGCGCACCCATTGCCTTGAGCGCATCCGCATTCGCGACGATGCGCGTCATTGCCCGTACCTGGCTCCCGCCACTCAACAATAGTCGCGTCACCTTCCTGCCAAGCGTACCGGTTGCTCCCACTACAAGAATCATGTTATGGACACCTCGTGCCGTACGGTCCGGGCGCCATATCGATAGTCGGCGCGCTCGTCACACTGATATTGAGATCCAGCTCATCCATGAGATTGTTTGCGGCGGTGTCGCGCACGGAAAGTGGCTGGAGATTCCAGCGGGTTTCGATGAGCTTCAGCACCGACGCATGATCGTAGATCTTACTCGACACGCTTCTGCGTTTCACGAACGGCGAGATGAGCACCGTAGGAATACGGAAGCCTCTCAACCCGTCCGTGTTGCCCGCCTCTCGCTCGACCTGGGGAATCGGCGCAACGGGCGGCGGAACATGATCAAAAAATCCACCCCATTCGTCGAATGTGACAATAAGCAGCGATTTATTCCACCCCGGCCCTGTCGTCACTGCCTTGTATATCTTAGCCAGAAACGCTTCCGCATTTCTGATGTCCTCTTTCGGGTGATAGCTATCGAGCAGGTTCCCGGTAAGCTCCGGGTCCACGAACGAAAGATTCGGAAGGGTGCCTGCGGCTGCATCCGAGATAAACTGGCTGAGCGGCTTGATGATGGACGAATAGCGCGTGCCCCACAGAGACGTCGTCGTGAGCGCAGTCCCATAGTTGAGGCCGGTTTTTCCTGCAGCCGAAAGGCGGTCCCAGATCGTTGGAAGTGTGCTTGCAACAAGGGTGTTCGATATCCGATCTGTCTGTCCCGCTATCGAAACAATCCTGTTCGGAAAAGTGGGGCCCATTATCGGACAGAAGTAGCGATCGAGAACCAGCCACTCGGGAGCAGCCCTTCCAAGAAACGGAAGGTCGGCACCCTGGAAATATCCGATCGCGTAAATGTCATTTGCGGCAGGACGCAGCCACCCGTCGCACGCACCGTTGTTGTAGTTCACCCGCCCGCCAGCGAACGAGTGGTCGGGGTCGGCAAACTCGCAGCTATCGAACTTCGTCAGGCGATGAGTAGGCCGCATGACACCGCCTCTGTCGGGATAGGACAATCCCCCTTGTTTCCCATCGACACCCGGAACCCAGCCCAGCAGATGATCGAACGACCGGTTCTCCATCGTTACGACGATGATATGCTCCAGCGTACCCGGTGTCGGATCGAGACCGGGCTCGGACGAGCTTGAACAGCCGAGCACGCCGGCACCGGCCGCGACTGCCATTTGCGCGACGAAATCGCGGCGCGATAGCGAGCGAAAAACTGGAATACCCATCGATTTCCCTGCCTGAAGCTTTGTTTCCCCTGAAAACCGAGCGCACCCTCAGCGCTTGGCCAACAATACGCAATGCGAGCCTGAGACGCACGGAAAATCCTCCTGCCAGGACGCTTCCCCCCGGATATGTGGCAAACATCGGCGTCGACAGATACTTTCGCCCCATGAGCTCACTTCGGATTCTCGTGACAGCATGCTTCGTCTCCGTGACCATCGTGGTGCAAACACCCGCGACTGCTCAAGCACCTGCGGCATCCCCTCGAACCGTCCTCGCCATCGTCAATCGATACCAACGCACTTTCATCCGTATCAACCAGTTGGGATACTCTCCGGGTGGGCCGAAAACGGCGGTCGCCTGCTCACTCGATTCAGCGTCGATCGCCACGTTCACGGTTCAGGATTCGGACGGCCACACCGTGTTCGGTCCTCGAAAGGCGATCGCGTCAGGATCGTTCGGGCCCTGTGTAGCAACCCATCGCCTCGACTTCTCTGCTTTCACAAAGCCGGGTCGGTATACCCTCGTTGCCGCAGGCACAAGTTCACCACCGGTGAGGATATCGGCGAACGCATACAACGGCGCCGCCGACACGCTCCTCTACTACATGAGACAACAGCGCTCGGGCTTTAATCCGATCATCCGCGATTCAGTCCACAAGCGTGACGGCATCATCGTCGATGATTCGGCGCGCGCCGGCAAGTTCGTGAATGTGAGCGGTGGGTGGGCCGACGCTTCCGACTACCTCCAGTACGTCGCCACCTCGGCCAACGCGGCATTCGTGATGCTCATGGCGTATCGCGACAATCCGCGCGCGTTCGCCGACAAGTTCGATGCACGAGGTCTTCCCGGCTCAAATGGAACGCCCGATGTACTGGACGAGGCGCGCCACGGCCTCACTTGGCTCCTCCGCATGTATCCCGCCGACAACGACATGTTCAATCAACTCGGCGACGATCGCGATCACAGTTTCTGGGATCTCCCGTGGACCGATTCGTCCGATTATGGATGGGGAAGAGGAAAGGAACGGCCAGTGTATCCCTGTACGGGAAAGCCACAGGGATTGTTCAAGGCGAAGAACCGGTCGACCGGAATCGCCTCCACGGCTGGCAAGTACGCCGCCGCGTTCGGAATCGGGGCAACGGTGTTCGCGAAAACTGACCCCGCATTCGCGAGCACACTGCGCTCAAAAGCCGTAGCCGCGTACGCGCTGGGGAGAAAGAATCCGGGAGTGTGCCAGACCGCGCCCGGTCGCGCACCATACTTCTATGAAGAGGACAATTGGCACGACGACATGGAACTCGGGGCGGCTTCACTCGTTGGTGCCACCGGACGAATTCATTTCCTTGGCGACGCACTCGTCCACGCGCGCAACGAGCCCGTCACTCCGTGGATGGGCAAGGATACGGCGAGACACTACCAGTGGTTTCCCTGGCACAACAACGGGCATTACGAGATATGGCGGCACGGCTCAGCCAGCGAGAAGGCGCAGATGGCTGCGTTCTATAAAAGCGGACTCGATGCCGTGGTCTCACGCGCGAACAATGGCTTTCGAATCGGAATACCGTTCATATGGTGCTCCAACAACCTCATGGCCAGCTTCGCCACGCAGGCATTTCTTTACCGGCGAATGACCGGTGACAATCGCTTTCGCCAGTATGAGGCAGCAGCACTCGACTGGCTGCTTGGCGCAAATCCATGGGGAGTGTCGATGATCATCGGCCTCCCGCAATCAGGGAACTACGCCCGTGACCCGCACTCCGTGATCGCCAAGGATCTCAAGCTCCAACTCACCGGTGGACTTCTCGATGGCCCAGTTTACCAATCCATCTACAGGAATCTTCTCGGCATCAAGCTGCATGACGCAGACGAATACGCACCGTTCAACACGGGATTCATCGTCTATCACGATGACGTCGGCGACTATTCGACTAACGAGCCGATAATGGATGGGACTGCAAATCTCACATACCTCTTTGCTGCAATGGCCAATAGCCGGTAGCCCCCTACGACTTTCTTCCGGACACGGCGTCGAGCATCGCCGAGAATGGGCTGGCCAGCGCCTGGCCGCCGTCGCAGACCATCACTGTGCCGGTTATGAATGCCGCAGAATCCGAACAGAGGAAAAGTGCCAGGTCTGCGATGTCACTCTTGGCGCCGAATCGCCCCAGGGGAATCATCTTCGTCACGAACTCACGCGCTTTCGGAGTCGGGGCGAGCCGGGCCATCCCTTCGGTGTCGTCCACCGCACCTGGCGCAATAGAGTTCACACGCACGCCTAGTGGCCCCCATTCGAGCGCGAGAGTCTTCGTGACCATGTCGACGCCCGCCTTGGCAGCACAGACGTGTGATTGCATTGCCATCGGAATGAATGCCTGAGTTGCCGAGATATTGATGATCGAAGCGCCCGGCCGGCGAAGATGCTCGAATGCGGCTCGGCACGTATTGAACGTTCCGAGCAGGTCGATATCCACCACAGCCTTGAATCCGTTTGCGGAGATTCCGAGAGCAGGGGCAGGAAAGTTGCCGGCGGCGCCGCATACGACGATGTCTATCTGTCCGAATTTCTCGCGAGCGCCGGAGATCGCGCCCGCAAGCGCATCGTAGTCTCGGACATCGGCCGCGAACCCGGCGGCCGTGCCACCTGCGCTCTCGATCTTGCTCGCCGCCGCGTCCAGTTTCTCTTTCGTTCTTCCAATGAGCGCAACACTCGCCCCATGCTCCGCGAATCGCTCGGACAATGCGAGGTTTATCCCGCTGCCGCCGCCTGTCACTACTGCGACCTTGCCGTCGAGAATCCGTGTACCGAATGCCGTTCCCATCAGTTGCTCCCGATCTGAGTGTGATTCGCAATCATGATTTGTTCGCGCGACGACTTCGCCGGACTGCGTTGCCTGAAGGTTCGCTGGAGAACATGTCGCGCGCAGCTGCAGTTGAGGTGCCTTCGAGCACGTCGCGATTGAGCGAAAGAACGATGCCGCTCGCGGTCTGGTTTTCTTCGATCAACCCTGCAGCGCGCAGTTGGTGTACGTGGTGCGAGATAGTCGGCTTCGACACGTCGAACGCACGAGCGAGCTCCACGGACGTCATTGGCGAGCGTGCAAGAAGCGTCGCCATCGCGTAACGAGTGGTGTCCCCAAGCGCCTTGAAGACCGCCGAGGCATCGATCTGCGCTACGGCGTCAGGCACCAGGCCGGTGTCGAGAATCGGAATGAAATAGCGTTGCCGTTTGTGCGAATCGGCGTACGCCGCCCACAGCTTTGCTACGTTGAACGCAGAGGGAATAAGACACACCGCTGTAACGGAACTCAGCGGAAAGCGTGTACCGCTACGAACCGTCACGACGGAATCCCCGTCGATCGTCACCGGCAGCTTTCTCTTACCGGCGAATTCAGTGAAAGAGATTCGCGTCAGCTCGCGTTTCATGATGCGGGCTGAGTCGCGCATCTGTGGCTCTAGCCGCGTCCATGTATTGGCGAACGCAGCGTTCCAGAATTCTTCGAGCACACTGACGACTTCGTCTCGATACGACGCGGCGTTCGCGACGATCTGCCCGAAGGCTGCCGCGCTTCCGCTGCGCCTCGAGAACGGATGCAATCCGAGTAGCGACAACAGTCGCTCCTGCGTCCCGGCTTCGTTTTCCACTGCATGGGTCAGAGATGTATTGCCGGATATGAGTCCGTCGACAGAGCCGGGTGCCTTGAACACTCCGCCCAGCACCGAACGCTGGAAGGATCGCTCGTCCATCGCGCGGAGCGCTGCCATCATGTCGGGGAAAGTGATCGTCGCCGGTTCTTCTCTGAGGGCGTCGGCAAGCAATGGCCAGATCAGCGGTGAGGGAGCCACACCCGCAAGATTGGTTCGGAGCCTGGCCGGAAGACGGCGCTGGATTTCACGATGCCAGCCATCGAGTCGGCCGGCGACTCGGCTTTCCAGGACCTGAAGCGCATAAAATATTTCGAAGCGTGGCGTGACCGCGATCTCCACCACTGGATCGGGGCCGGATCGTTTTTTCATCTTGGTTAGATACTTGCCTAACCGTTGTCGCGCAATCCCCGCCTCGGCATGTGCGCCTCGAACAGAAACAGGCCGTTGGTGGCGTCGATGCGGACAATGCCACCCTTCCCTGCATCGCTTCCCAATATCCCATCGACACCCACGAATGTCGAAAAAGCGGGAGCGAACACCAGAAGCTTTTTGAACACCAGCGGCTGTCCAGCCATGGTGAGATGAATCTCCTCGATGAACCGGCCATGCACGACAGTCAGACCAGCCAGTCCGCCGACAAGTCGCCTCTCCCCCCTGAACGTCCGGGCCTTTGTCTTCGCCACAAGGCCCTCGGTCGAATACGTCTCCTGCGCTCCCGTGTCCAGATTGAAGTGAAGCGGCACCCCCTGCCTGCTCACGAGTCGCACGATCGGCGCACCAACCCAGAAGAGATTCCTCCCCGACCGCGGCTGCTTCGCGCTGCGATCCGGCTTGAGCAGCGTTACGCGTCGATTCACATAGTCAATTCTGATATCGAGACGGCTCATTATATCGTAGCCGATCACACCGTCGATCTTTATCTCGATGCCCGGTTCAGTGCCGTCACCGAGCCGCACCTTCATCAGCTCGCTGGAGACGATCATGGCCGTCGAGTTCCTGATGTCGATTGCACCGAGCTCGATCCGCGCGATCGCTGCCGGCCGCGCGGGAACACGCCCTGTCGTCGTCGCAACTTCGAGCGTGTCATTCACGAGTGGGCGAATACCGCACTCCTCCGCTACGTCCGACGCAACGATCGACATGCTCGACCCCGTGTCGAGCCATAGCGTTCGCTCCTGGCCATTGATCCTGACGGTGATCATCGGCGTTCCCGATGCTGACAGTACGAGCGGGAGCACTACAGGCGCGCGGGGAAACGAAATCTCCCTCGCACTGACAGTTCGGAAAGCCGACGCCCACGATTCTACGTCGGCCCGGTCGTCGTCCGCCCTGTCAATCGTGTCTCGCGCGGCAGGAGATCTCAATTCCGACAGAATCTTCCACTTATCCTGATACTGCAGCATCGCTGTCATGAGCACCCGCGACGCCGACATGACGAGGGAGTCCGACGGAAACGCCGTGCGGAGGCCATCGAGAGCTACCTCTGCCTCATCCGCCTGCCCTGACATTACAAGTCCGAGCGCGTGAGCGAATGCGCGCTGTGCGGCGGTGGCGGGCTGCCGGTTCACGAACCCGGTGTCGAGACTCGACATCGCTTCCCAGAAATTCCGGCTTCGCGATACGACCCGGGTGCGCGCCGCCGGCCGTGACGTCTCGATCTCCACGCTCGCTGGAACGTACACGAGAACGGGCTTGGTCGGGCCGCAACCAATGCACGCTGCTGCCAACAGAATGAGCAGCGAGCGGCCGGATGGCAGACGGATTGCAAACTGATTCATGTGTCGTCACGTATAATGAAAGAACGGCAACCCCATCGACCAATACCATGAGCGAAAAAATCCGCAAGACCGACGAGGAGTGGCAGAAGAATCTCACTCCCGAGCAGTACCGAATTGCACGCAAGAAGGGCACAGAACCGGCGTTCACCGGCAAGTACAACGACTCAAAAGAGCCGGGCATCTACCGCTGCGTGTGCTGCGGAAACGCGCTCTTCGACTCCAGCGACAAATTCGATTCCGGCTCAGGCTGGCCCAGTTTCACGCAGCCTGTCGCTCCCGAAAACGTCGATATGGAAACCGATCGAGCCCACTTCATGACACGCACCGAAGTCCTTTGCAGCCGCTGCGACGCGCACCTGGGACACGTCTTTGAAGATGGACCTGCCCCGACCGGCCTTCGCTACTGCATCAACTCTGCATCTCTCGACAAGACCGACAAGACCGACAAGACCGACACGCCGGTCTGATCAGTTCCGTTTTTTCGTCACGATTTTCTTTGCGGGCGCACGCTTTCCAGACGTGCGTTTCTCCAGCACGGGGCGAGCGAACGACGCCTTGCTCGCCTCACTTTCATTCCCCGTTCGATCAACAGCCGAGAGTGTGATTTCATCAGGTGCGGTTGTAGTGGCGCCGCCATCGAACATGTGACTCCGCTGCCACCCCGGAATCACAGTCGTGGTCCAATCCGGGCCGAGCCGGTAGCGTAACACCCAGAGCCATACTTTCTCCGTTCCGCGCGAGGAAAAGTCAGCTCTCAACGCCCGGGTGGCTGGATCTCTAACAAGTGTCGCGACCGGGGCACGGGGTGCAACACTGTCGAGCCATCGCGATGACGGCACCAGCGCCGGCCCCGCATACGGGCCCGCCAGCAGCCGATCCACGAGGCTGTCCCGGTTCTGCATGAACACCCGGGCACTGAAATGCACGTTGCCACTGGCACCTTCCTCGAGTCTCGTCGCCGTAATCTGATCGATAATCTCCTGTGCCTTCCACGAATCAACCCCAGTTCCCCCAACCCGGCTCGTGAAATTCCCCGGCCATATATGACGTCCCCTGGTGTTCTCTGAAACCCACCACTTCAGCAGAACGGGATAGCTCACATCCTGACGTGCGATGGGCCAGTAGAGCTGGGGCGTGAAGTAGTCGAGCCATCCTTCATTCAGCCACTTCTTCGAGTCCGCATACAACTCGCCGTATGCGTCGAACCCTTTTATCTGCGGCGGAGTACCGGGCCGCCATACACCAAAGGGGCTGATCCCGAACTTTACCCACGGCTTGGTCGCCTTGATTGCCTTGTAGAGATCGCGCACGAAGATGTCGACGTTCCTCCGCCGCCAATCGTCTCTGCCCAGCGTTCCGCCCGACGCCTCGTACGCGCGCCATGTGGTGCTGTCGGGAAAAACGATCGTCGCCCCCGTAGAATCCTTTTCCTTGTATGGGTAGAAGTAATCGTCGATGTGAATACCGTCTACGTCATACCGCTTTACGACATCTGTAAGCACGCGCGTGGAATGCGCGCGCACAGCGGTGTCGCCCGGGTCCATCCACAGATGCTTGCCGTAGGTGCGGACAATCTCCGGCCGCGTGGTGCTCAGATGCGTTGCAGCGATCTCCGACTTTGCCGACGGATGTCGCGATCTGTACGGGTTGAACCAGGCATGAAGCTCGAGACCTCGCTTGTGAGCTTCCTCGACCGCGAATGCCAGAGGATCGTAGTAGGGCTCGGGCGGACGGCCCATCTGGCCGGTGAGATACTCCGACCACGGCTCAATCTTCGATGAATAAAGAGCGTCGGTCGCCGGGCGAACCTGCAGCACAACCGCATTCATGTGCAGTTGGACAGCCTTGTTGAGAATCGCAACGAGTTCGGCCTGCTGTTCCCACGTGCTCAGCCCCGGCTTTGAAGGCCAGTCGATATTGGATACCGTGGCGATCCAGACTGCGCGGAACTCGCGCGGAACTGTCGGCGGCTCCGTTTCCTGACTCCTCGCGAGTCCGGCGGACAACACGAGCGCGAATGCTGAGAGAACTGCGCCTGGCTTCATCGGGTAGTTGGTCCGGATTGTGGGCTCTCCAGGGCAGGAAGTTATCGCAGGAAGTTATCGCTTGACGGACGAAGTCGCTTCGGCCAGAATTGCTCTCCCCAGATTGTTACCACCAAGGAGAATCACAATGGGAAGTAACACGCGCCTGCTCTCACTGATCGTTTTGCTTGCGGCGGCGGGCTGCTCGACCAGGGAAGCACCGAAGGAAGGAGCCGGGTCGGCAGCTGCGCCAGCCGGGCCAAACGTCGTCAACATTATCGCGACCGAATACAAGTTTGAGTCTCCCGAGTCCATTCCAGCGGGGCTCACGACTCTCAAGCTCACGGACAACGGGAAGGAGGTGCATCACGCGTCTCTAATCAAGCTCGACTCCGGGAAGACGTTGGCCGACTTCGAAGCCGCACTCAAGATGATGAAGCCCGGTACTCAGCCTCCGGGCTGGCTGATTCCCGCTGGCGGACCGAACGCCGCTTCACCAGGCGCATCGTCGGAACTCACCATGGCTCTGAATGCAGGCAACTACGCAATCGTCTGCTGGATCCCCGACGCGAAGGGCGTCCCGCACGTGATGAGCGGAATGGCAAAGGCCCTCACGGTCACACCGAACGCAACTGCCAACATGGTGGAGCCGACCGCCGATATCACCGTGACGCTCCGCGACTATAAGTTCGACTTCTCCACCCCGCTCACTGCTGGCAAGCACACTCTTCTTCTTCAGACCGCTCCGGGCCAGCCGCATGAGTTCACGTTCTTCCAGCTCATGCCCGGCAAGATAGCAAACGATATCGTCAAGTATGTCGAGAGCGGGATGCAGGGCGAGCCACCGTTCATGCCATTGGGTGGTGTTTCAGGAGTCGCGGCAGGCCGGCGCTCGTTCTATAACGTCGACCTCAAGCCGGGAGAGTACGCCATCGTTTGCTTCCTCGAAGATGCGAAGGACGGCAAACCGCATTTTGCTCACGGGATGATACAGCAGATAAAGGTCATCTGACCCGGCAGCCTGTTAAGGTCAAATCGAGGGGTGAAAAAGCTTAAGGGCTTTTTCACCCCTCGATTTTGCCCTTACGTGTTTCTGGTTGCATCACGCCGATATCGCCTCACTCTCTTTCATCAACAACACAACCCTATCGACCGCCTCGAACAACTGATCGAACGACTCCGCAACAAACAGCACATCCTGAAGCTGATCGATCCGAAATGGCTGAGAGGTGACCGCTTCGATAGAAAACGGCCGCCGATCGCACGATGGCCCCAGCGCATTGGCCGCATCTCCCGCTGAGGATATCAACCCGCTTCCGTAAATCTTCGGCCTCCCTCCCTCGTGGATCAGGCCGAATTCCACCGTGAACCAGAACAATCGCGCCATTGTCTCGACCTCCTCATCCGAACGCGCGAGAGATGCTGCTTTTCCAAACCGCTGCAGGAAGTCCGCAAACGCGGGATCCGAGTGCAGCGGCACATGCCCGAACACGTCGTGAAAAATGTCCGGCTCCGGCACGTAGTCGATTCCCTCCTTTGAACGAATGGTTACCGTAGTCGGGAATCGCCGTCGCGACAGCGAAGCAAAAAATTCTCTGGCCGGAAGAAACCCCGAGACAGGAACCGCATTCCAGCCGGTGCGCGCGTTGAGCCGACGGTTTACCTCTTCAAGATCCGGGATCTGGCTCGGGGACAACCCGATCAACTCGGCCCCGTTTAGAAATACGTCGCTCGCCGTGGACTCCAGTTGCTCCATTCGTTTTGCGTACAGCACCTGCCAGACTTCGTGATCGTCATCGGTGTAGCTGCTCCAGTTCTGGAAAACTGATTGCGTCAGAGATTGCGGCTTCTCTACACTCGATTGGATTGTCACCGTGAGCTCCTGATATGGTTCATGACAAAAAAAAGGCCCGTGAGAATTCACGGGCCGCAGGAAACGAGGGGAACAACCGCGCTTATCTGCGCACACGCCTCCGCGAGCCCGAATCAGGGGTGCGGTAGTAATAGCTCGTGGTGGAGATAATGCGCGGTTGAGTCATCGTTGTATTGATTGCCATTTGCTGCTGGACTGTCAACCCTTGGTTGCGTAACGGGGGTACGAAGAGGCGCCGGTCGGAATCGAACCGACGAGTAGCAGATTTGCAGTCTGCCGCCTTACCACTTGGCCACGGCGCCGAGCCCGCAAGTTACCCGGTGCTTCGAGGCCGTTCAAGCCGAAAAGTCGCTAACCGATAACAGGCGACCGCGAAGCAAGGTCTCCGAGCGCTGATCCGGTCATTCGAAACGTGGTCCATTCGTCCATCGGTTTTGCTCCGATGCGCCGGTAAAACCCGATTGCCAGATCGTTCCAGTCGAGCACCGACCATTCCAGTCGCCCGCAGTCACGATCGAGCGCGATTCGAGCAAGCGCCGAGAGCAACGCATCACCGACGCCCTTGCCGCGCGCCGCGGGTGTTACGAAGAGATCCTCCAGAAACAGTCCGCGTTGTGCCAGAAACGTCGAATAGTTGTGAAAGAATAGCGCGAACCCCACCGGCTCTTTGTCGATCGCCGCAATCAACACTTCAGCCGCAGGAGGATTCGCAAAAAGAGTTGCGCGAAGCTTCTCCTCCGTCGCAACGCATGCATCACGCAGCTTTTCATATTCTGCGAGACCTTCGATGAACCCGAGAATAATTGGCACATCGTTCTCGGTCGCGGCCCTGACACTGACAGTCCCTTGATTCATGAATCGATTATCCAGTAGTCCGAGCGTCGTGTCAACAAACCTGTCGCTCAGATCTGGCGAAAGCATTTCCACCGTTCGGGGGATACCTTACCAGATGACCTCACCACAACCTGACGCCGCCGGAAAAAAAACGGGGAGGCGGTTTTTGTACGGCCGCAGTCTCGGTCCGCTCGCCGGACCATGGATCGCATGCCTCGCTCTTGCCGGCGCCATTTTCATCTTCGAAACGAAGATGCCTGTCTTTCACGAGGTCGTGCAGATCGTCTATTTCATTCTCGCGGTGGTGCTGGTGATCGCCACCGGCCGCTGGTTTCGCATCCGCCGGGGCAGTCGGAGGGACACCCGCAGCAAGGAAGATCGCAGGCAATCCGAGCGGCGTGGCGGCAACGCTTGATTGGCTATGCCCCTCAGTTAACGAAAGGGTGGACAGTATCCTCAGCCCTGCTTTTCCTCCACCATGAGCTGGGTCAACTCGTCCACCCTGTCACGCAGCAGACTGTCCGTAGCGCGTGAAATCGAAGCCGCTCGGCGCGTGACTTCATCGACAATGGCGCGGACTACGGCTGGATTCCCAATCATTTCCGAGAGCTGCCGAAGCGCCGCCGTCGGAGAAAGGTCGCCCGACAGACATCGTATCATCGTCTCCCGGTGCGCCAGATCCTCGATATCCGCTGTCAGACGATCAATTGCCTCGGACTCTTTCTCACTCACGCCGATCCAGCAACCACCATCGGACCTGTGGGTGCTGGCACTCCACCTTCGGGCTCTTCCGTAATCGCGACCGCGCGCAGTGCATCGCGAGCGAGGGCGTAGTGCGCATGCATCACCGTCTTGCCGTCAAGTCCGGGGTGAAAGGTTCCTGCTGAAATCTTTTCGGTGTCCGTAACCAGCCAGACCTGATAGGTCATTCCAGGTTTCGGTTGCCTGAGATTATACACAACCATTATCCAGTCATCCGATGTGCGGTTCCAGACCATTCGCCCAAGAGGTTCGGTCGCGGATTTGGTCAGGAGTGGAACAATCTTCACATCGTTGCCTCCCATCGCCGCGATCATCGCGTCCTTCTGGTTTAGCGCCAGGGCAAGACTGTCGTTGACTGGCGTCACCGTATCCGCCGCCGCAAGCTGCTCCCGCATGCTATTGCGATCAGCCGTAACGCGCACGAGCTGCGCACCAGTAGCGACAAGGGCCAGGCCCGCAGCCATCGCGAGCCAGTTCATGCGCCTGCCGACGGGACCCGCCTGCACGGTCTGGTGTTGAGGATACGCGGGCGTAACACGTCGAGTCTCTCCCGTCACAGCCTTCTGCGCACCCGGCGTGACTCTCGCTCCAA
The DNA here is from genome assembly GCA_046593165.1 of Gemmatimonadaceae bacterium. GTDB lineage: Bacteria > Gemmatimonadota > Gemmatimonadetes > Gemmatimonadales > Gemmatimonadaceae > UBA4720. Next base: position 100,179 of record JBKJRW010000094.1, on the reverse strand, counting down.
GCCCCGTAAGGCTGGCAACTCCGCGAGCGAGATCAGGCGGTCCTGGCACAGGCGCCGATTTAGACTCACGCTCGGTGCGAGCTCGCATGAGCAGCCGCGAGCGAATCCCTGCGCCGCGTCCCCGGTTCATCTGCGCCGACGGGACCAGCTCGCCGAGTCTCGCAACCGCTTCTTCCATCGCGGCGAGTTCGGGTCCGCATTCGGGGCACGCCGCAGCATGTGAGCGCACCGCGTGCGCGACGTCGGCGTTGACCGCATCGAGTGCAACTGCGGCCAGCTCGGAGAATGCCTCCTCGTGGCTTATATCAGTCACCTCTCACCCCACGATGCATCGAAAGTGGCTCCCTTAGCTTCTGCATTGCCAGACGCATTCGCGTCTTGACGGTTCCAAGCGGCTGACCAGTCGCGTCAGCAATCTCGGTCTGACTCATCCCGTTGAAATATCCCAGCTCCAGTACTTCGCGCTGCTCTGCCGGCAACTGACCCAGCGCGGCTCGCACATGTTCCCGAAGCTCGGAACCTTCCATATCCTGGGAGGGATCCAGTGCCGTCGAAGGGAGATCAGCAAACGTGTTATCCCGGCCAATAGGATCCTCTTTATGGCGCTTCTTCGCACGTATCCTGTCCAGCGCCTTGCGCCGCCCGATCGTCAAGAGCCATGTAGATACCGCGCCCTTCGACGGTTCGTACGACGACGCCTTTCGCCACGCCTGCCAAAACGTCTCTTCGACTACATCCTCGGCATCATCCGCATCCTTGAGCAAATGCAGGACAAGCGAATAGAGTGAACGAACCCAGCGATCGTACAGTGCGCCGAGCGCGGTTTCATCCGCTTCGACGATGCGACGAATCAACGCCACATCATCGGCGTTCGATCTTGTCTCACCTGAATACGACAGCTCCCTCTCGGACGGATTCATCAAGTCTCGAATCTACACCTGAAATCTGTGACTGCGCCACAGAGTCACGGAGGTAGGGATACTACGTTTTCGCTGTGTGAAGATCGTTACGTGGCTCCGGAATCAGGAAATTCTTCACTGAACTCCAGAATGGGGCGTAGTTCACCCCAAACAACCCTCTGTGACTCTGTGGCGCGGCTCACGCCCCCAGGCTCACGCCCCCCTAGTACTTCGCCAGGTAATTATCCAGCTCCCACTGCGACACCTGGGTGATGTACTCCTCCCACTCCATTCTCTTTGCCGCCAGGAAGTTCGTCGTGATATGCTCGCCCAGAGCTTCCTTTATCACGGAATCCTTCTCGAGTTCGTTGCATGCCTCTTCGAGATTGTGCGGTAGATCATCGATGCGAAGCCGACGCTTCTCCCGGTGCGACATCTCCCAGATGTTCGTGTTCACGGGTTCGCGCGCATCCGCCTTGTTCGCCACTCCGTCGAGTCCGGCTGCGAGCTGCACCGCGAGAGCCAGATACGGGTTCGCCGCGGGATCAGGAATACGAAGCTCGACGCGCGTGCCAAGCCCCCGCCGATCAGGAATGCGGATCATCGGCGTCCGGTTGCGCATCGACCACGCGACGTTCACCGGAGCCTCATAACCCGGCACCAGCCGCTTGTACGAATTCACCAGCGGGTTCGTGATCGCACAGAATCCGCGCGCGTGGTTCAGCAGCCCGCCGATGTAGTGTAGCGCGGTTACCGAAAGCTCCCACTTCGCTTTCTTGTCCCAGAAAGCGTTTTCCTTGCCCCGAAAGAGCGACTGGTGCGTGTGCATGCCGCTCCCGTTCTGGCCAAACACCGGCTTCGGCATGAACGACGCCATCAACCCGAATTGCTGTGCGACATGGCGCACGATGAAACGGAACGTCGCGATATTATCCGCGGTCTTCAATGCGTCAGCATAGCGGAAATCGATCTCGTGCTGGCCATGCGCCACCTCGTGATGCGCAGCCTCCACCTCGAAGCCCATCTGCTCGAGCACATCCACTATCGCCCGACGTGCATCCTCTCCCAGATCGACTGGCGCGAGGTCGAAATACGCACCGACATCATGCGTCGTCGTCGTCGCCTCGCCATTGGGCCCGGTCTTGAACATGAAGAACTCGGCTTCCATTCCAGCGTTCATCGTCGAGAAGCCCATGCCGCGCGCACGCTCGAGCTGCCGCTTCAGAACCCTCCGCGGATCTCCCTCGAATGCCTTACCGTCCGGCGTGTTGATGTCGCAGATGAGACGCGCTACGCGATTCTCCGGATCGCCCCACGGAAAAACCTGAAACGTGTTGAGGTCCGGGGCAAGCAGCATGTCCGATTCCTCGATCCGCACGAATCCTTCGATCGACGACCCGTCGAACATGATGTCTCCATCGAGCGCTTTTTCGAACTGCGACTTCGGAAGCTCGACATTCTTGTTGACACCCAGAATGTCGGTGAACTGAAGTCGGAGAAAACGGACGTTGTTCTTCGCCGCGAGAGCGAGGATGTCCTTCTTGGTGGCTCCTGAAGTGTCAGGAGGATTTGCAGCTCGAGGTTTTAGCGGCACGCGACTCTCACGGGTGTGGGACGATGACGGATTGACCGGGCAAGCATCGAAGCTATTGCGGCAGCGCTCAAGCGTCAATCAGTTATTGTCATTTATGCACAAAATAATCCCAAAGACTGCGAAAACAGTGCGATTCGACGGTAATCTGTCACGAAATTATTGCACGGGGTGCAGAAACGGAGTCAAAATTAGCCCGTGGGTACTATCCGTCGCCACTCACCACATGGCCTGCGTTTCACGCGAGGCTCGTTTAGGTTGTACGCCATGACTCAGCCCCCCGCCGCTCCGACCATCTGTGCCGTTTGCTCCACACCAGGCACGGGACGGTTTTGCTCCAGTTGCGGCGCTTCTCTCGAACCCGCCGTCTGCGCCGGCTGCGCTGCACCTTTGACTCCGGGCTCTCGTTTCTGCCACAGCTGCGGAATGCCGTCCGGCGCACAGGCACCACCCGCGCCCCGGCAAACTCAACCGGCGAAGGCTCAGGCATCGAATGCCCTGCCTTGGATCGTCGCGGCGATCGCGCTCGTCACGCTGCTTGCCTTCCTTGCCGGAGGTGCCTTCAACAAGCGGCGCGGCAGCTCTCTGGACGCGCCGCAGAACGCCCTCCCACAGGCAGGCCTCGACGATCGGGCAGCAGGTGCCGATCAATCGGGCGGCGCAGCCATCCGAGGCCCTGACATTTCTCAACTGTCTCCGCAGGAGCGCGCTGACCGTCTCTTCAACAGAGTCATGCTTCTCGACAGCCAGGGCAAAACCGACAGCGTGTTGTTCTTCGCTCCAATGGCTATCAGCGCTTATCAGATGCTGAGCCCAATGAACGCCGATCAGCGCTACGACCTTGGGCGGATCGCCGAAGTCGCGGGCGCCCTTACTCTCGCCCGCGCACAGGCAGATACAATTCTTGCCGGAAATTCGGCGCACCTGCTCGGACTGGTACTGGCATCAAGGATTGCGACTCTCGAGAATCGCGCCGCAGACGCCAGGGCTTTCGCGGCCCGTCTGCTGTCCGCGTCGCAGCCGGGTGCGACGAAGAAGCTGCCCGAATACGAGCGTCATGGGGATGACATCGAACAGGCGCTTACTCTGGCCCGCCGTTCCGCGGCCGGGGCGAAGTGATGCGGCTCTCGCCTCCGGCCCAAACCTGGTTCTCTTCGGGGGCACCCTTGACGGGCAGCAGCGGACGCTGTATTCGCTGTCCACACAAGCAGTTGCAATCCGCATCGTCCGGCGCAAGGCACGCGACGTGCAACCTGGGCCCGCTCAAACGAACGGCGCTGAACGCAGTGACATGAAACACTCAAGGGGGGATGGTATGCCGAGCGGTGATGAGACAAGAGAGACGTACAGATTCGCCGATGATGACGACTCTGATGATCTCGGCGGTTTCGGCCGTGGCAAGCGGTCGTACGACGAGGACGAAGACGAGGAAAACGGTGGGTGGGCGATAAACGAAGACCACAGCGACCGTCTCTGGGACAGCGCCGACGACACCGACGATGATGACGACGATGAAGCCACCGTGACTGACGGTGAGGGCGAAGAAGAGGAAGAGGAAGAAGAGGATATCTTCGGCGGAGGCGCGCCACGCGGACGCCGCGGACGACCAAAGGGATCCACGGCTGCCAACCGCGAGAAACAGCTCCTCGCGGCAACGAGGCCTTCCCGCGAACCCGCACCCGACGCCGCAGTGGAGGAAGCTCTCCTGTTCGATGACGACGACTCCATCGGTGAAGACGACGCGGGCCCGCCTTCCGGGAAAAAATCAGGCGCGGCGACGAAATCTTCCGGAACATCGGGCAAGAAAAAGCCTGTCGAAGCAAAGAAGGCAGCCGCTCCAAAGAAAGCTGCCGTGAAGAAAGGTCCAGTCGTGAAAAAAGGTCCAGCCGCGAAAAAATCGTCCGGCAAGGCCGCGGTGAAGAAAGCCAGCAAGTCGCCTTCTCGCACCGTGGCAGCCCCAAAAAAATCCCCAGCGAAAAAGGGATCGGCCGCTAAGAAGAGCGGCGGTAAGTCGAAATCCAAAGCTGGAAAAAGTGGTGCGAAGAAGGCCCCCGCGAAAAAGGGCGGCCGCGGAAGACGCTAGACCGGTAGCGAGGCCTCCAGCAGAATGGCTTCATCCAACGCGTCCATCTCTCGCTGAAGATGAATTTCGAGCCGGCGCGTGAGCAGAGGAACTGTTTCCTCAGCTCGCGCGACCGGCGCGCCAATTCTTACCCAGCAGTCCGGTTTTTCATGCTTCAGGAACTGGTACCTGAACGCCACCGGAACGAGCATTGCCTCCGGCGCTGCCTTCGCGATCCGCGCCAGACCCGACTTGAACCTGAGCGGAACGTGTGATGGAAGCAGCGCGCCTTGCGGACAAATCCAGAGGATGGGCGACCGATCGCTTCCGAGAACCTTCACCGCATATTCCGCCACCGCGCGCGCCTCATTCAGCCCGCCTTCCTCCGCTCCGAAGCAGCCGAGATGCCTGAAAAAGGGATATCTTCGGATCTGCTCCGCTTCCATCAGAGCGTGGATTTCGCGCCGGAACAAGTCGTGCGAGAGATGTACCGGCACCACAGCGTCCCACCAGGCACTGTGGTTCATGTACGCAATTACCGGCCGATCAGAACGCGGCATTTCAGCTCCGCTGATCCTCAATCGCCCGAAGGTCCGGGAAATCAGGCGCCGCGCATACGCTGCATAGATAGTTTCCAGTACAGCTTTCTTCTTCGCTTCGATCAGATTCAAACTCTCGTGAGGACAGATGGACCAGAACGATAACCGCTGGCGAAAAATACTCCTGTCGGGCGGCGCCATTGTCGGTGCCGCGGCAGCGTATAACGCGTTCGCGCGGAAGGGGGTCGACCAGCTCACGAATCTCATCGGCGGCGAAGAAGGCGGATTCGACTGGCGCGGTCACCGCATCGCCTTCACGAAGCGTGGAAGCGGTCCGCCAATCCTCCTCGTGCACGGTATCCACGCAGCCGCATGGTCGTACGAATGGCACGACAACGTCGAATATCTCGCGCGTTACAACACTGTCTACACCATCGACCTTCTCGGTTTCGGTCGGTCGGAACGCCCGGCAACCCGATACTCGGCGCGACTCTACATCTCGCTCATTTCCGATTTCGTTCATCAGGTCATCGACGGCCCGTGTGTTCTAGTCGCGAGTTCGCTGTCCGGCGCCTATGCGATCGTCCTCGCGGCGCGTGATCCAGAGAGATTCCCCGCGCTCGCTCTCATCGCTCCTACAGGTCTCATTCGCCTCAACAAGGACGCTGGTGTCGCAGGCGAAGCAGGTAGACTCGCCGTCGGAACCCCTATCGTCGGCACCGCAATGTTCAACGGCCTCGTCTCTCGCCGGAGCATCCGGCATTACCTCGAAAAGACTTACTCCGACGACACCATCGTCACTGAAGACCTCGTCGACATTTATTACTGGACCGCACACCAGCGTGGTGCCCGGCACGCTCCCGCCGCGTTCATTTCAGGACACCTGAACATCGACGTTCGCCAGGCGCTGCGTCGGCTGACGCAGCCGACTCTACTTGTGTGGGGTGAAGAGGGATCGGCGGCCCCCGTCGAAGAGTTCCGCGGATTTCGCGCGATAAAGCCGGACCTCGAGCTCGCAGTTCTCACCCCGGCCGGCGATCTGCCGCACGACGAGCGCCCCGATGACTTTAATGTTATCCTATCCACATGGCTGAATCGCCTGTCTCTCTCCTCCGCGCCCACTCTCTCCACGCTCCCTGGAACGCCCGAGGTCTCGCAGCGCACGTCACAGCCCTAGTCGACGCAGCAGGTATACGCCCAACCAACGCGTCGGCACGTGCTGCGCCAAGCGCTCGTTCCGTAAGGTTTTATGTAGCAAACGGCTTGCTCGACCGACCAGACGGCACGGGCACCGCAGCAACCTATAACTACCGGCACCTGCTTCAACTTCTCGCCATCAAAATTCGACAGCGCGAAGGCCAGAGCCTGGAAAAGATCAAGGTCGAGATGAAGGACGTGACGGGCGACGCACTCGAGCGACGCATCGCGACATCCCTCGCTCCCGCTCTCACGGCGGGCGCCGACACCACCGTCCAACGCGAAGACGGAAACACCTACACCTGGCGCCGCGCACCAGTTGCCGACGGAATAGAACTTCACATCCGTGAAGACAGCCCCGCTGCTCGCGACGAAGCAGTCATCGCAATGCGCGAGGCCGTGCGCGCTGCACTCGGCCGGGCCGATATCCGCTAGCCAGGCACCTGAAAAGAGAAGCACCACCGAGATACGGTCCCCGTGGCGCTGTTTATCCTAGAGAATGCGACGCACCTTCTGCGCTCCCCACTCGAGGACTTTCCCGGTCCACGGCCGATTCCGGAATGTCTCGAGCTTGATCTCGTCGGAATACTTGAGGTCTTCCACGAATATCTCGTCCATCTGTTGTCCGATACCTGCATCGAGTGCCACAATCTGTGACTCGTTATTGAACGCTATCGAGCGGTTGTCGAAATTCATCGTCCCCACCGCTGTGAACAGCCCGTCCACCACGATCGACTTCGCATGCATCATCGACGGCCGATACTCGTAGATTTTCACACCGCCCTCGAGCAAACCCTCGTACAACGCGCGGCCGGCGTACCACGCGCTTTTTATATCGGTCTTTTCGCCGACGGTCAGGATGCGCACATCCACCCCCCGCTTTGCCGCTTCCACGAGAAGTTGGCAGAAATCGACATTCGGCACAAAGTACGAGTTCGAGATGTAGAGAGTCTTACGCGAACCAGCAATCGTCAGCGCGAGGAATCGCTCGGCGGTGGTGCTTCCGATAGTCGGAAGACTGTGCATCAGCCCCGCGTTGACCGTTCCCTGGTTATCCAATGAAATCGGCGGAAAGAAAAGATCTCCCGTCAGCAGCTCGCCAGTCGTCTCCGCCCAGCCGGCAGCAAACGCCGCCTGGAGCCCCGCGACCGTCGGTCCCTGAAACCGCACGTTGCTCTCGCGCCACTGGCCGTCATGCCTTCCATCACCCAGCCAGTAGTCCGCCAGCCCAAATCCACCCGTGTAGCCCACACGACCGTCCACGATCACTACACGCACGTGAGAGCGCTGCGCGGCCCTGTGCAGCGTATACCACTTGAGCGGACGCAGCCACTCTACTTCGATGCCCGCGCTCCTCAGATTGCCGATCCACTCCCTGCTCAGTGGCTGTGATCCGAATGCGTCAAGGAGCACCAGCACTCGCACACCCGCCTTCGCGCGCTCGGTCAGATACTTCGCCATCGTATCGGCCACCGCGCCCGGTTGTGAATAGTACAGCTGGATCGTGATCGTTTTCTTCGCCGACGCAAGGTCTTTCCACAAAACCGGATACGTGCCTTCTCCATTCAGCAGAAGTTCGATCTTGTTGCCCGGCTCTATGTGAGTGCCAGTGAAAAGTGCGATTGTACGGGGGAAAAGAGGATCGCTCACCCCCGGTGGACCCCCATTGTCGCCTTCGGCGATCACTGTGCGCACCGTCGCTCCACGCGTGACCGACAAGACGCCGATCAGCATCATGACAAGCATGAGCACCACAAGAATCGTGAACAGCGAGTATTTCAGAATGTTCATCATGTGTTACTGCCCTTAAATGTGGTTGTTCACCCTAATCAATGATCGGGCCAGACGGCCAACTCCTTGCCGCGCCCCCTTGGTTTCAACACTTTCAACCGGACATGCATCTCGCAGCCCGCAGACGCTCCGCAAGCCGGGCAATCCACCTGGACCGGTCACTCGAAGCACTTCCGATTTTCCGGCTTAGTGATTCGGCTGATGAGTCGACCATAACATATTCTCCGGCGACCGGTGGACGCTGGCGGGTTCTGCCGTCACCGGGCGACCGGTTACCGGGAACCTTCGACCAGGACGTCTACGTCGAAATTCTCCGGCGGTATGCCGAGGAAGGCTTTCCGTCGGACGGCACCGTTTCGTTCACCCTCCATGCATTTCTCCGGTCCATCGGAAGACGTGTGGACGGCCGCACCTACGAACAACTACGCTCTGCACTCAACCGCCTGGAGCGAACAACGCTCGAATCATCCGGCGTGTACATGAGCGTTCGCAGCCCGGCACCGCTCGAAGGCCGCTTCACAATTCTCAGTTCGGTGGCCATCGAACGCAGAAGACTGGCGGACCGGGAGCAGTTCACCCTCTTCTCCGTGCTTGCGGCATCCGAGCCCGGCGACGCTCGCGTATCCATCTCTCCCCTTCTGCGGGAAAATATTTCTGCTGGCCTTACCGTAAAATTGTCGGCGCCACTGTACCAGTCGCTCACGAACCCCGTCGCCCGCCGGCTCTACCGACTGATGGAAGTAGCCCGCGAAATGGGAACCGTCACATGGCGAGTTGGTCTCGAGCAGCTCGCCCAGCAGCTGCCGCTCGCGCAACGGTATCCGTCCCACCTGCAACGGGTCCTTCAACCGGCACACGAAATGCTCGTCGGAGCCGGTGTTGTGCGAAGCGCAGTTTTCCGGCAGATCGATCGCGATTGGCTGGTGGACTACGCCCTCGCAACCAGAAACGTATAGTCTTCTCTGCGTGTCCAACCGCTGAGGCCAACCCGTATCTCACCTGGAACTCTCACAGTTTCCGGGCGTATTCAGTACCTTGAGGCAAGTTCTACCTTATACGCAGGCCCGCATGCCCAGACGTCGCAAACTCTTGCTCCTCGGAATCATCGCCGCCCCGCTGCTAGCTGGCGGTTTTGTCGCACAGGATCGCGCCGCCTCCGATGGAGCCCGTCTCCTCGAGCAGGTGCTCACGATCGTGTCGGGACGCTTTGTAGACAGTGTCGACGCAGCGGCGCTCTACGAGAAGGCCGCCCGTGGACTCGTTCACGAACTCAACGATCCCTATTCGATCCTCCTCTCCCCGAAGGAGCTCGCCACCTTCAACGCGCAAACCGGTGGCAAGTACGGCGGCGTGGGTATGGAAATCGGCGAAGTCCAGGGCTTCATCACCGTGCAGCGAGTCTTCCCACACACACCGGCAGAACAGGCCGGTGTGATAGAAGGCGATCGGATCGTTCAGGTCGACACTGCAAATACGCGTGGCTGGTCCACGGCGCAGGTATCCGATGTCCTCAAGGGGCGTCCAGGTACCAAGGTGGCCGTGAAATTTCTGCGGACTGGTGTCGCTGAGGCAATTCCAGTCACCTTCACGCGCGCCAACGTTCGCATTCCGGCGGTTCCCTATGCCATCATGCTCGACGGCAAGATCGGCTACGTCCCGCTGCAGCAATTCAACGAAACCGCGACCGAGGAGCTCGAGAGTTCCATCCAGCGCCTGAGTTCCGAGGGCGCAAAGGGTCTGGTGATCGATCTTCGAGGTAACGGTGGTGGATACCTCGAGCAGTCGGCGACCGTCGCAAATCTTTTCCTCAAGAAGGGAATGGAGGTGTCCAGTGTTCGCGGTCGCGCGGGCTACCAGGAAACTCTCTACGCCACCGACAATCCCACAGCGCCCGAAATACCGCTCATCGTGCTCACGGATGGCCGTACCGCGTCCGCTTCCGAAATCGTCGCCGGCGCCCTTCAGGATCACGACCGCGCGGTCATTATTGGCACGACATCCTTTGGCAAAGGCCTGGTTCAGACGGTCTATCCGCTGGATGGCGGATACGCGCTCAAGATGACGACCGCCAAATGGTATACGCCCAGCGGCCGCTCGATCCAGAAAGACCGCAAGCTTCTCCCCGATGGATCCTTTGTCGAAGTCCACCCTGATTCGATGGAGACCGACTCTGTCCGCAAGTTGCGCCCGAAGTTCAAATCCGACGCCGGACGCACGGTCTACGGGGGCGGCGCGGTGACTCCTGATGTCATCGTCAGACCCGACACTCTCTCAACCGACGAGCAGAAGCTACTCAACGCACTCGCCCCAAAGGCGCAGATCGTCCGCACCACGCTCATCAATTATGCCGTTGAGCAGAAAGGAAAAGTGAAGCCCGACTTCATCGTGTCCAGGGCATGGAGAGACGAGTTTTACAAGCGCCTTGTCGCTCAGGGCGTCAAGGTCGACAAAGCTCAGTTCGAGGCTGGCGGTTCTGAAATCGACCGCCTCCTCGGCTCGAGTATCGCGCGAATATCGTTTGGAGATTCGACTGCAAAGCGTCGCGATGTAGTTGATGACGCACAGCTTCGCCGCTCACTCGAGTTTCTCCGGGCCGCACCAACGCAGCGCGCCCTGTTCGATGCGGTGACTCGCCAGCAGACCGCTTCGGCGAATCGTTAGCGACCGTAGAGCGTTTCTACCGCCACCGCGTAATTACGTGGTGGCGGTTTTTCTTGCATTATTCGCTCGACATATCAGTCTCTGGGAGCTCACATGGGTGGTGGATTGCTCGTTCTCGGCATCATCGCGGTGCTGGCAATATGGATCGCGACAAAATCGTTCAAGATCGTCGGCCAGGCTGAGGTAATGGTGGTCGAGCGGCTCGGGCGCTTCCACCGTCTCGCCCGGTCGGGGCTCAACATCCTCGTGCCTTTCGTCGAAGTTCCGCGCACGATCGACGTTCGCTTCTTCGAGAGCGACGTGACCGGGATCAAGCGAGTGATATCCGGCCATACGGCGCGCATCGACCTGCGTGAACAGGTACTGAACTTCCCCAGCCAGCCCGTGATCACCAAGGACAACGTCACCATCGACATCGACGCCGTCATCTACTATCGGGTCGCCGATCCGCAGAAAGCCACTTATTCAGTCCAGAACCTGCCGTACGCGCTCGAAACGCTTACGCGAACCACTCTCCGCAACATCGTCGGCGAGATGGAGCTCGACGCGACGCTGGGCAGCCGCGATGTGATCAACAGACGCATGCGCGAGGTAATCGAGGAAGCTTCGATTGGCTGGGGCGTGGACGTGACTCGCGTGGAGCTTCAGTCTATCGAGCCGCCGCGCGACATCCAGCAGTCAATGGAACTTCAGATGCGCGCCGAGCGGGAGCGACGCGCCACGGTGACCAACGCCGAAGCTGGAAAGCGTGCGGCAATTCTCGAAGCCGAAGGAGTACGGGAGTCGCAGGTGCGCCGTGCCGAGGGTGAGAAGGATGCTGCTATCCTCAGGGCGCAGGGTCTTGCCGAGGCGCGCCTCACGATGGCGGATGCCGAGGCGGCAGCGATTCAGAAAATCGGGTCGGCGCTGCCGGAAGGCCAGGCTGCAATGTATCTCCTTGGAATGAAGTATCTCGAAGCCCTGCCAACCCTCGCGCAGGGTAAGAATTCGACCATCTTCCTCCCCGCCGAAGCCGCCGGCGTCATGGGCGCCATCGGTGGATTGAGAGAGCTGGTGAGTCGCACCGGTGCTCCCGCGCGAAGCAGAGACGAGGAAAGGGATCCTCCGTCATCCGACGCACCGCGGAAATTGAGTTGACGCAGATATCGCAGGAGCGTGCCGAGAGAATCGCCCGCGGACACGCCTGCGATCATTGCGGCGAGTACAGTTTCAAGACGCTGAAGGTGAAACCAGCCACGGAATCCAATCGCGAGGCGCTGGGCGAAGTCTGGCATATCACCAAGACCTGTGGCGTCTGCGGCATGCACCACGAAATCGGAATCGACGCAGAAGGAGACATCGTCTACTCGAGTTGATCCCGTAATCCTGCGGGCCAGTTCGGTTTCTTCGAATACCTTCCGAATACCGCTTCGAGCATCTTCTCCGGCTTCTCCGTCCGAAATACTGCGTCGAGTCGTTCGGCAATCGGCAATTCGCGTGAGAAATCGCGGTAGCGCCTATAGCCATATGGAAATGTTACAGGCCCTCCCCGCATCGAGCGCGACAGAAACTGATCTGGAATCAGCAAGCGAGTCGCGGCAAAAAAGAAGTTGAGGGTTTTGGGGCCGGGAAGGCTGCTCTCCACCAGGCCGCGCGGCATTGATCCGTGCTTTCCCCATTGAACGTTGATCGCAACCTGCGCCCTGGGCCACTTCGTATGTAGCAGGGTGCCGTGCCAGTAAGTCCACACGTCGGCTGGGGCACCCGTTGGATCATAGCCGACCCAGATGACCTCCTGATCCGTAGCGACTGTGAATGGAATCCATGCCCCGTTGACGTCGTCCCGCCACAGCAGGTGATAGGCGATGATTGGCTTTGTGGGGTGGACAACGGCCACCACCCGGGATAGCGGGAACCTTTCGTCACGCTGCAGGTACAATACGGGAGCGAGACTGCGCGCCAGTATAGCGCCACTATCTGATCGTGAGAGCGCACCTTGCAAATCGATGGGTCGCATTGGAATGTGGGCGCGAGGCCCGCACCCGATTGATGTCGCAATGAGAAGAGCCAGGGCTGTCGCCCACATGTTCTTCCCGTTGCCGTGTCGTATCAGAGCGACTCCAACAGTGAGGCCAATGCTCCCCGATGTGGCATGGGAGCACGAGCCGCCGGAGGACCAATGCGTAAGCCTCGTCCAAATACGTACAACCCTGCGCAAGTACTTCACTTGATCAACAGCGACCGCTCACGTGGCCCGCTCAGTTGTCCATCCTGCTCCGGTTCGATCGAGCGAGATCCCACACGTTATCCGCCGCCTCCTATGTCCCACGTGACTCTCCGTTGTCAAAGTTGCGGCCGGACCGCGAGATACGTTGCCAGTGCTGCTGGAGCGGCCTAGCCAAGTGCAAGCCAAATGCACAAAACCTGCCTGCACTAGTCTGACCTCGTCACCGACCTTCGCACCTTCACGATCGAAATCCGCGCCGCTACGATTCGCTGATGGTGGCGATATCTGGGCTGCGAGAATGAAGAAGGAGAATTCCCTGCGCGCGGTCGTATAGCGCGAGAGTGCGCGCTTTTACGCGCTCAACGCGCTTCAGCGCGCGCTGACTTTTCGAAGCGGCAAATCGAGCTGGTCCGTTTTTCCAGACCCGTCGTTGCGCGAGGCGTTTTGGAAGGTAGCGTCACTCGACTCATCCACCATATGAGTCAGCTTGTAGTAGAGATGGAGGGCATTGACTGGCGCGATGAAGCTCCTCCTGCCAGCGCGTGAGATCGCGACGGCTTCTTCCCGGACGCGCCGAGGCAGGTCCTGCGCCATGGGGTGGGCCAGGAGCCGCCTTATTTCGGATGTGTCTCTCGCCAACAGTGCAGCGCAGAGGCTGTCCAGGTATGCGAGCATCGGTCTCCGATAGGGAGGCTAGTCAAACCTTAGGTACACCTTGCAACTAATACACCCGGAAATCAATATGTGCCAGTAACCTTCTATTTCCGGTACAAGCTTTTTACGTTGCCTGCGCGTTCTACTAGGACGATAGAAGGTCCAGTCTGATACCCCGTTGTGCCGGCCGGCGTTTCCTCGGAGCATATCTGTAAAGCTGGGCCGGCCTCCCCCGCCCTTCCCCGCGCCACTCGTCGGTTGGCTCCACGAGCCAGGCCGCCTGCAGCGCCCGTCGAAAACTTGCCTTGTGCAGCCTCTTGGCCAACAGCAGTTCGTACATCTGCTGAAGCTCGGTCAGCGTAAACATGTGAGGTAAAAGCCTGAAGGCCACCGGAGACTGATCCATGCGCTCGCGGATCATGCCCACTGCGGCGTCGAGGATCAGTCGGTGCCTTGGGGCAAGCTGCGGAACCTCACGCACCGGAAACCAGGCATATACCCCGCCTATCGGCGAAGGGGTCCCCATGGGAACCAGCCCGGCGTACGCAACCGATATGTCCGACTCGGCCGGATGTCGCTTTGAATCCCCGAAGGCGCCAATCTGTTCGAGCCACGCCGGGTCAACGGTTCCGGCCGTCCTGGCAATCCGTGTCGCCGAACTCTCCATCGGCTCGTTGGGTCGCGGCGCGTCCCACGGCAGCATCCACTTTTCACGGCCTTCGGGCGAACGGCAGAGTAGCACCGCGAGCTTGCCGGCTACTGCAGTCAGTAGTACCAGGTCGATCGTATGGGGTGGCTTGCGAACTCGGCGGTCAGACATGTACCGCGAATTAGTCACGTTCTGTGACTAATGTCAATACCCGATGTGCTTGGTAGCAAGTCGCTAATTAATAGCGATGAGGAGGGAAGAACTATATATGGGTTTCCGGAGAGCGAGTCAACCGCAACGTGTGCCTATCGTTGCCCCGCAGCCTTGCTGATTCCCGTACCACGAGGCACCGTCCGGGTCTCCAGTGGAATCGATATCGGAAGCGTTCCTGTGACTTCCTGCCTGCCCAACAGGGCTCGCGCTGCCGCGACCTGAGACGGCGGAAATCCGCCCCACGCCACGACATACGCTGCGACAGATGGAACCTGCTGCAGCAGATACGGGTTGCCGAAACTGACCACGATCGGGCGCTTTCCCTTCGTCGTCAAACGCTGTACAAATGTCGCAAACGCCTGCGGCGCACTAGCCGACACCGCTTCCCAGTTCTGCCCAACATAGGAACTCACAATCGTTACATCGACGGAATCAGCCAGCCGCTCGAGGCGACCATAGTCAGCCGTCGGATCCTCGGCCGCGAGAAACTCTGCACGTAGATTCCGAATGCCTCCGCGAAGCTCGCCGTTGAACGCAACGCCGGCAGCAAGGTCGCTCCGACGCCCCACCGTTACCGAGAGAACGCGAGGACTGGCGCTCACAACCAGAGGAAGCTGACCGAGCGAATCCTTCACCAGCGTGATCGATTTCTCGCCAATTTGCCGCGCCACCGCCAGGTGCGAGCTATCGCCCACCCGGAACCGGAGCGAATCGAGGTTCACCAGCTTCCGGCGCTCAAGCCCCAGACTCTGTTTGGCCTCGAGAATACGGCGCACCGACTCGTTCAGCCGCGCCTCCGTATACCTCCCTTCGGCTACCCCGGCCACTACAGCGTCAATCGTTTGAGTGACTTCGAGTGGCTGAATGAGGATGTCCACCCCCGCCGCGACGGCTCGCTTGACGGCCTCTGCCGACCCGTACTGGTTGAGCACGCCTGCCATGTCCATCGCATCGGAAATGATGATGCCTTTGAACCCCAACTCAGTGCGCAGCAGATCCGTCAACACCTTTCCCGAAAGCGTTCCCGGAACTCCGGAAGCATCCAGCGCCGGCATCGCTCCGTGGAACGTCATGATCGCCCCCACCCCACTCCTGATCGCTTCGCGAAATGGTACCAATTCGACACTATCGAGCCTGCTTCGGCTCACTGTGACGACAGGAAGCGCCAGATGCGAGTTGATCCCCGTGTCGCCGTGACCCGGGAAATGCTTGCCGGTCGCCATCATCCCGTGCTCCTGTAGACCACGGATGAATGCTGCGCCCAGCTTTGCCGCCATCGACGGATCCTCACCGTAGGAACGCGTGTTGATGACCGGGTTGGACGGGTTGTTATTGACGTCCAGTACTGGCGCGTATGCGATGTGGATGCCGAGTGCCCGCCCCTCCAGCGCAGTCAGTCTGCCCTGCTCGTAGGCAAGTGTCGCGTCGCCAGTTGCTCCGATCGCCATCTCGGGCGGAAAAACCACCGCTCCGCCCAGATCGATCGCGTTGGGAATGAAATAGCCGCCGCGCGCCCGGAACCCTGCGCCCGCTTCGAGGTCGGCGCCGAAGATGAGCGGCACGGAACTCATCGATTGCATGGCGTTCAGCTTCGCCGCCAGCTCTGTCGGGGACCCAACCGAGATGGTGAACCCGCCGACTTTTTCCTTCCGGATATTATCGGTGAGACGCTGCCACTGTGGGGAGTCGCCCGCCGTGTAATCCCCCAGCACCGTGGGCCAGACCATTTGCGCCACTTTCTCCCGGAGCGTGAGGCGCGAAAGCACCGAATCGGCCCAGCCAGCCCGGTTCGTCGGCGCCGGGCGGCCGACTGTAGGGGTCGTGGCGGCGGGAGTACACGCAGCCAGTACGGCGGCCGCGATTACCAACAGGTTTTTTTTCTGCATGACCTTCAGTGCGAAATGGTTCCCTGTTTGCTCGTGTCGATCTCCGACCCGGCTTCAGTCTTGAACAGGAAGGCGGACATGTTCCTCGTCAGGAACGAACGGGCCTGCGGATCCATCACGTCCAGCCCGTAGTGGTTAATGAGCATCGTCTGCTGTTTCCCCCAATCAGCCCAGCACTGGCGGCAGATCTCGCTCGCCACACGAGCGCCTATCTGCCCCGGGAACGGCGGTCGCTCGAATCCCTCCCGAGTCTGACTGCATCGCGAGCAAGTCACATCAGCCATCGCTAAGACCTGGCGTACTCGATCTTCGCCAATCCAAAGAACGACAGAAGACGGAGATAGACCCAGCCGATATCGAACTCGTACCACTTGGCCTTGAACTTCGCGGAACGGGGGTCGGCATGATGGTTATTGTGGAGCTCTTCGCCACCAAGCCATATCGCGAGCGGAAGAATATTCCGGCTCTCGTCCTTCACGCCGAAATTGCGGTATCCCACAGCGTGCCCGACACCGTTGATGATTCCGGCCGCCCAGAAAGGAATCCAGATCATCTGCACACCCCAGACGACAGGACCGACGAAAAATCCGAAGAGATAGATATCGACACAAAGCATGACGAGAATTCCAAGCGAGTTGCGGCGAGCCAGGATGTGCCGCTCGAGCCAGTCGTTCGGCGTGCCTTTCCCATACTTGTCGAGAACTCCGGGCTGTCTCACGGTCTTCCGGTAGTAGAACGCGCCCTTGAGAACGATGTTCCTCAGCCCCTCCATCAACGGGCTGTGCGGATCTCCTTCCCGGTCCGCGAACGCGTGATGCTTTCGGTGACACGCCACCCACTCCTTGGTGACGATGGCCGTTGACAGCCACAGCCAGAGCCGCATCGGAAGGGCGGCGAGGTAATGCAACTTCACGCTGCGGTGCGTCTGGGCGCGGTGGAGAAACAGCGTCACGCACACGTTGGTGAAGTGACCGGCGATCACTATGAAGAGAACCGGCTTCCACCAGTCCGTCGCCCAGCTTCCAAAATCCGGCATTTACCCCGACCCCGTTGTTTGAACGTGCACCATGATTCCAGTGCGGAATCTATCTGCGGAGCATCACCGTGCCAACTCAACGGCCAGCGGCTACACCGTCGCTCGCGCCCTTGCGGCATCGTCTCGACAACCCTAGCGTCCCGAGCAGATGACCGACACGGAACAAAGAGCGTGACCCAGCGAGCGGAGCCATCAGTTGGTGCGATCCCCGGCCGCGCAACGAACCATGGCACCACGCGATTCGCCGAGCGGTTCCCGGCTTCCTTCTCGCTTGATTTCTACCGCGACACTTCGACCGGCCTCACCGCTTCGTCTCTTGGAATGGGAACCTATCTCGGAGAATGCGACGACCACGAGGACTCTCGCTATTGCGCGGTGCTCGAGGCTGGAATGGAGAGAGGCGTCAACTTTCTCGACACGGCGATCAACTACCGGTGCCAGCGCTCGGAGCGAGCAGTTGGGCGCGCGCTCAGTGCGGTGCTTGCCACCGGAAACGCAAAACGCGATGAGATAGTCGTATGCACCAAGGGGGGTTACGTCCCCCTCGACAACGCACCTCCGGCTTCGCGGGACGAATACGACGCCCTCCTTGAATCGGAATATTTCTCCCGCGGAATAATGGAGCGCAGCGATCTTGTGGCCGGAGGCCATTGCGTCGCCCCTCGTTTCCTCGCCGACCAGATCGAGCGCAGCCGATCGAACATCGGAGTGGAATGCATCGACGTTTTCTACATCCATAACCCCGAGCAGCAGCTCGATGTACTCGATCGCCCCGCGTTCCTCGCCCGCATGCTCGACGCATTCGCCGAGCTCGAGGCGCAGGTCGCCGACGGCCATATCGCGTCGTACGGATGCGCATCGTGGAACGGGTTTCGCGTTTTTGCAGCCAACCGGAACTACCTGTCCCTCACGGAACTCGCGTCGCTGGCAACTCAGGCCGGTGGAAAGGATCATCACTTCCGCTCCATTCAACTCCCCGTGAATCTCGCCATGACAGAAGCCGTGCGAGCTCCTGCGCAGCAGGTCGACGGAAAGTATGTCGACGTGCTGACGCTGGCCGGAAACCTCGGTATTTCCGTCATCGCAAGCGCAACTCTCATGCAGGCTCAGCTCACCCGGAACCTGCCTGCACAGGTAAAATCGCTTTACCCGTCGCTCGACACCGACGCCCAGCGCGCAATCGCTTTTGTGCGCTCTCTTCCCGTCGCATCCGCCCTTGTCGGAATGAGGTCGGTCGCTCACCTCGCGGAAAACCTTGCAGCCTGCGCTCCTGCCAGCTGACGACATGAAGTCGGTACAGTCTCATCACCATGCCACCGGATTCCAGAATCCGTGGCCGGGCTCTACTCCCCATGGGATCGGCGGTCTACTGAAATGGATGATGACCCGCTCTGGCAGTGCAGCCACACCATCTCCGCCGGAGCACTCCACTCTCCCAGGCAGCGTCCTTTCCTCGAAGACACCTCTCGACAGGTCCGACAATCTGGCAATTACATGGATCGGACATAGTTCATTTCTCCTGCAATGCGATGGCCTCAACATTCTGACCGATCCGGTGTGGGCCGCTCGCGCCTCGCCGGTTTCTTTCATCGGCCCACACCGTCTCGTTCCTCCCGCAATACCGTTCGAGCAGCTTCCCCCAATCGACATCACCCTCGTTTCGCACGACCACTACGACCATCTCGATGACAGTACAGTCCGGCGCCTGATTGACCAATTTCCCTCGATGAAATGGCTCGCCCCACTGCGCGTCGGGGCATTTCTGCGAAGCCGGGGAGCGCGTGACGTGAGTGAGCTCGACTGGTGGGAGCGGCACGAGGCACTGGGCGCGACAATCGGCTGCACGCCCGCACAGCATTTCTCAGGACGCTATCCGTGGAACAGGAACGCGACCCTCTGGTGCGGTTGGACTGTGACGTTCGAAAACGACATGCGGCTGTTTTTCGCCGGAGATACGGGGCTCCACCCCCAGTTTGGCGAAATCTCCACCCGCTTCGGGCCCTTCGACATGGCGATTCTCCCCATCGGCGCCTACGAGCCCCGCTGGTTCATGCGCCCTGTGCACATGTCGCCTGAAGACAGCGTGACCGCGTTTCAGCACCTCACCGCAGGCAACGCGAGGGCTTGCGTGATGGTCGGTTCTCACTGGGGTACCTTCCGCCTCACCGACGAGCCGGTCATGGAACCTCCGCATCTGGCAAGGCAGAGCTGGTCACACGCGGGGCTCCCTCCAGATCGGCTTTGGATCCTGGCGCATGGCGATACGCGGACGCTGGCTCGACGCTGAACATTCGCGGGGTTCGCGCGGCGCGCAATAAAGTCGCATTATTCACCGCGCATCACATCTGTTATAGTTTGTGCGCGGAAGTTGCTTGTGAAGTTGCTATAGTGTGCACTGGAACCCCTATATCGGAGCTCGTACCATGGCTGCAGCCAGGAAGTCGTCACGCGGTGGTTCAAAGAAGAAATCCGGCGGAAAAAAATCCGCGGCCCGCAAATCATCCGCTCGTAAGTCGCCCGCACGCAAAGGCGGTGCACGCAAGAAGAGCGCACGCAAGAAGAGCGCACGCAAGTCGAGCGCGAAAAAATCCTCTGCTCGCAAGAGCGCTCCAAAACGCGCCTCCGCAAAGCGCGGCACCACCAAGCGGGCGTCCTCGAAGCGTTCCGCTCCGGCGAAGAAAAAGTCGGGCGCGAAGCGCGGCGCAAGCAAGCGCGCGTCCAGCGCCCGCAGGGTTTCGCTCCCCAGCCGCAAGGCAGTCAGCAAAGCCGCTGGCAAGGCCGCGAGCGGCGTGACGAAACGCGCCAAGTCGATTGCCAAGCGCGTGAGTCGCGTAGCGACTGGCGTTGTGGCGCAGGCCGTCGCTGGCGCCGAGCAGGCTGTCGACGCCACCAAGGAATTCGTTCAGGATCACACCTGATATCGATACGATGACGGCCTGATTCGTCAGGCCGTCATCGGCTGCGGGTGAGCCGCGATCCAGCGTTTTACCTGTTCGAAAACTTTGGCGCGGCCGTAGTCCACGGTGATTATGTGGCCCGCTCCTTCGACCCACACCAGTTCTTTTTCCGCCGCTCCAATCGCGGCGAACGCATCCTCGGCCACCACCGGCGCGATGCGTGGATCGGTGCGCGACTGAATGAGCAGCGTCGGGGCCGTAATGCCCCGGAGCGAGCGACGCGCTTGCGCTGCAAGTCTCCACAGCTCGTACAATAACCGTCCGGAATACGCGCCATATCCGAGGTTTTTCTCCCGCTCAGCAGGATCCAGGATGGAGCCGGGATTGCTACCTGTGAGTGCTCCTGCAAGGGAGCTCCATATCCAGTGCGATGCCGCTGCGACCTTTACCCTCCGCGGCATGTCGAGATACGGAGCCATGAGAACGAGCGCCGGAACATCTCGCGTCTCGGCCGCGAGTATCGCGGCGAGGGCACCCCCCATCGACAAGCCCGCCAGCGAGACGCTTTCGTGAGTTGCACGCATGCGCTCGAACTCTACGCGCGCGCACGCGAGCCAATCCTCCCTGCGGGACCGCATGAATGACTCAACGTTGATCCCGTGACCCGGCAGGAGTGGAGCCGCAACGTCGTAGCCCGACGCATGTAGCTCCCGTGCCAGCAGCTGCAGTGTCTGGGGCGTGTCTCCAAAGCCATGCAGGAGGAGAACTCCCCGGGAATTCCCCTCCTGCAGGTAGATGCTGTCCGCACCCGGTATCGTCTCTACATCCATTGCTTGCCCTGAAACCATTCCCCTCTCGCGCCCACTATCCGGTTGCCTCGTCTATTCCCTTGATGATCGCGTCGCGCAGTCCCTTCTCTCTGTCTCCCGATTCCGGAATCGCGCTCATCAGCGCAGAGAACGTGCGCATTATTTCCCGCTCTGCGAAGAGAGACGAGTGGGCGACCCCGAGTGCTTCCAGGTTCTGCGCAGCAAGCTGTCGCAGAAGCTGGATAGTTTCTGGTTGCAGACCTTCGAGTCCGGCTGAATCAACCGGGGTCGGCTCTCGCGGCGCGTTCGCTCGCCTGCGGCGTGGTGCGTCGAGAAGCGAACTCATCGGCGCAACTTGAACTACGACCGACCCCGGTGAGTGCTCTTTCCAGCTTTCCACTACGCCCGCCCGCCGAAGCGACGGAAGCATCTTCAGTATTTCCTGTCTTATGACGCCCACCCCACCGACACTCTGATTGCCGCGCCCTGTTATCACGAGAACCTCTTTCGCGCTCGACATCTGGCGGGATCTCAGCCAGATGTCGGTGCGCGCGCGGGCTTCGGCTGCTGACGGAAGAGACTCGCGCAAGTTGAGCGTGCGCTCTGCACCGAATGTGGCTTCGTCGAGCGCGTGCCAAACAGAGGTGAGCTTCGGCTTTTCTCGCTTCACCTGTCGGCCATGCGTCGCACCGGCGCCTCCATGGCGCCAATGTTAGCGGCATCGTGCACAGCGCGCGATGGCATTCCCTTTATCCTATGACGCTCTCCAGAATATCGAGCCCCCGCTCCAGATCTTTTCGCTCCATCACCAGAGGAGGAAGGAAACGGAGCGTATGCTCGCCTGCCGTGATCACCAGCAGACCAGCATCCCACCCGCGCTGCACAATGTCGGATGCGGGATCGACGACATCCAATCCCCACATGTAGCCCATCCCTCTCACCGCGCGCACCCGGCCGCTTCGACGAGCCATTCCCGATAGTCGTTCCCCGAACCATTCGCCGTTTTCGCGCACCGAGGCGAGCAATCCCGGCTCAGAGAGTCGCCGTACCACATAGTCAGCGACAGAGGCCACCATCGGTCCCCCACCGAACGTGGTACCGTGGTCTCCTGGCTTTATCGTCGCGGCAATTTCTCCCGTCACCAGCACAGCACCCATCGGCAACCCACCGCCAAGGGGCTTTGCGATTGTCACCATGTCGGGCACCACACCAAACCTCTCGTACGCCATGAAGGTGCCGAGCCTGCCGAGTCCGCACTGAATCTCGTCGAAAATGAGAGCGATGCCGCGCTCCGACGTGATTCTTCTGAGATACCGCAGGAGGTCCGGCTCCACGACACGCACGCCGCCTTCCCCCTGCACCGGCTCGACTATGACAGCAGCCACCGACTCTCCATCGAGCGCGGCGTCGAGCTCTGTCGCATCGCGCTCGCAAATGCTCACGCCACCGGCCAGCGGGCGAAACGGAGCGCGATACGACGGTCGATCCGTTGCCGCAAGCGATGCGAACAATCGACCGTGAAATCCTCCCCTGAGTGCCACAATTCCGGTCTTTCCGTCCGACCCTGTAGCCCGCCCCCATCTGCGAGCAAACTTGAACGCACCTTCGTTCGCCTCCGCACCCGAGTTGCAGAAAAACACGCTTGAGGCAAACGAGTTTTCCACGAGAAAATGCGCGAGACGCTCACCTGCCTCGGTGCGATAGAGATTCGAAACGTGTATGAGGCCCGACTCGAGGACGTCATTCATCACCCGGCGAAGTCCAGCATCGCCGTAGCCAAGCGCGTTGACCGCTATTCCGCTCGAAAGGTCGAGGTACGCTTTTCCCGTGTCGTCGAACAACTCTACTCCAGAGCCGCTGACGAAGCGCATCGGAGCGCGTTTGTACGTGCCGACAATGTCAGAAGTCGTAGTATCACCTGCGACTTTCGAACTGGCGCTTTCTGCAAGCGTGTCCATCATGTCTTGCCCGGAATTAGAGTCAATGAAGTTCCTGCGTGCTGATCGGCAATTGCTTCGAGGCCGGCTATTCTTGCACTGCCGGCCCCTGCCGCAAGCGCCGAGAATCCAGCCTCGAGCTTTGCACGCATTCCCTTGTTGACAGTGCCAGCTGCGACGAGCCCCTCAACCTGCCGATCGTCGATTGATCGAATGAGCGTCCGGCTGGCATCCATCACCCCGGCCACATCCGCCACGAGCAACAGATCCGCGCCAAGCGCGGCGGCGATCGCGGCGGCAGCATCGTCCCCGTTCACGTTCAGCGCATCACCCCGACTGGAGCTTTTGTCTATTCCGACTGGCGAGACCACTGGAAGAAACCCTCCCCGGAGAAGTGTCTCTATCACTCTCGGGTTCACTTCTGTCGGCTTCCCGGCCCTTCCGAACAACTCTGCATCGATCGGCTCCGCGAAGAGAAGTCCACCGTCTTCGCCCGATATGCCCACAGCCGATACACCTGCCGCACAGAACGCGGCCACGAGTCGCTTGTTCGCGCTGCCCGACAATACCATTCGCACAAGCTGCAGATCCTCTTCTGTAGTGATGCGACGCCCGTTGACGAACTTCGGCTCGATACTCAGTCTCCGCTGCAGCGTCGATATCTCATCTCCGCCTCCGTGCACGACGCAGACAGAGCCTGGGTCATCGCTCCACCTTGCAACAAGCGCAGCAATCAGCGCAGGGTCCGCCTGGATCCGACCACCAAGCTTGATCACAGTGGTCACGACGGCAGCCCAGTGGTTTCGTCGAGGCCGAGCATCAGATTGGCGTTCTGAACAGCCTGCCCCGCAGCACCCTTGGTGAGATTGTCGATCGCCGAGGTAATGATGAGCGTCGGCGACGAAGTGTTCGCGGCCATCGTCGCAGAAATCCGCACGACGTTTCTGCGTATTACATCGCGAATAGACGGAGTGACATCGGTGATCTCGATGAAAGGTTCGCCAGCATAGGCACGCAACCACGGGTCGAGCGGGTTCTCCAACGCCTGATCGAGCCGCACGACTATCGTCGCGAGAATTCCACGAGAAACGGGGAGCAGATGCGGCGTGAACACGAGGTCGCACTCCGAGCCCCGCTCATCGAGAAGCGCCCTCATCTCGGCCACATGGCGGTGATTGTTCCCCACGCCGTACGCCCTGAAGTCCTCGTTTATCTCCGCGAACAGAAGCTCGGGCCGCGGTGTGAAGCCCGCCCCCGTAACACCGCTTGCGGCGGAAGCAGCAATCGTTGACCCTGCCGCCAGCAGTCCCGCTGATACCAGAGGGGCAAGCGCAATCAGGATCGATGTTGGATAGCATCCAGGGTTGGAAACGACATCGGCCCCCACAACCTTCGCTCTGCTCAGCTCGGTCATGCCGTACGGCACGGGTCCGTCGCCGAGACTTCCGCCGTTTCCAGGCCTGAGGTCTGACGAAAGGTCGACTACCTTCGCCCCCCCGGATCGCGCTCGCCTTACCCAGTCGAGGGATGTGCCGTGTGGAAGCGCGCTGAATACAAGTGCCGCATCACGCAGCGGTGCGTCCTCGGTCGCGAGGAAAGTGATTTCGCGGTTCCCGACACGCATGTGCTGACCGCGCTGGCCGTGAGCCGTCGCAAACCGCAGCTCGAGCTGCGGATGAACTTCGACCAGTTGGCAGAGTTCGCGGCCGACATAGCCGCTTGCGCCCAGGATACCGACCGGAATTTTATGCACACCGAATGCATAACATTGCAATCCGGCTCCGTCAATCGCGGGGCGCGCTTAAGTCTAGTGCGGCTCTCCCGCGAGCGACTTGAGCCTTCGCACTACACGGTCCCGGGCTAGCCCTGAGCGGCAGACTACAAGGATGGTATCGTCGCCTCCGATCGTGCCGAGAATGTCGGGCCAGCCCTCTCCATCGAGAGCGGCCGCGATCGGCTGGGCCCCGCCGGGCACGGTGCGCAGCACGATCATCTCGCTCACGCCGTCCACACGCAGGAAAAGCTGTGGCAGAAGTGTCTCGAGCGCCGCACGACTCTCCTCAATTGATCCATCGGTGACGGCATAGCGTGCACCTTCCGGCGTGGGAATCCGCGCCAACCGAAGCTCTCTCAGGTCTCTCGACAGAGTCGCCTGCGTTACGTCCCAGCCTCTATGCAGCAGAAGCTTCCGAAGATCCTCCTGACTGCTTACGGCACGAGACTCGATGACCTCGAGAATCGCGGACTGTCGTTCCCTCTTGTTCGCCATTCGATATCCTCCGCCCGACACGTTACCACCTCCTCGACGGCAGTGCGAGTGGCGCGACCGGAAAGGATTGACGCTACGAGCAAGGCTGATTAAATATACGGTTGGAATGTATAGTTATTTAGGAGAGCCATGACTCACACAATTGCCCTCGCCTATTCCGGCGGTCTCGACACCTCCATCATTGTCCCGTGGCTCAAGGAGCATTACGGCGGTGCCCGTATTGTTTGCGTTGCCGCCGACATCGGCCAGGGAGATGAGCTTGAAGGTGTACGCGCCAAGGCCATCGCGTCTGGCGCAGACGAATGCTACATCGAGGATCTTCGCCAGGAATTCATTCAGGATTTCGTCTGGCCAACGCTTCGTGCAGGCGCCATCTACGGTCGCAAGTATTTGCTCGGCACATCGATGGGCCGGCCGCTCATCGCCCGCCGCCAGGTCGAAGTCGCGCGGCGCGTTGGAGCCGACGCCCTTGCCCACGGGTGCACCGGCAAGGGCAACGACCAGGTCCGCTTCGAACTGACCTACGCTGCATTCGCGCCCGATCTCCCAGTGATCGCGCCGTGGCGAGAGTGGGATATCCGCAGCCGTGAAGACGCGATCGCCTACGCCGAACAGCATAACGTTCCCGTAACGGCTTCGCGCGAAAAAATCTATTCGCGTGACCGCAACATCTGGCACATCTCGCATGAGGGTGGAGTGCTCGAGGATCCGTCGCAGCCGCCCCCCCCAGACCTGTTCATGCTCACCACCTCCCCCGAACTCGCTCCCAACGAACCGGAAAACGTGTCGATCGGCTTCAATCAGGGTACGCCCGTAGCAGTTAACGGAGTCTTTCTCGATCCCGTTGCGATCCTGACTACACTCAACCAAATCGCAGGCAGGCACGGTGTTGGAAGAATCGACCTTGTCGAGGACCGGCTTGTCGGAATGAAGTCACGCGGCGTTTACGAAACGCCGGGAGGCACGCTCCTTTACACCGCGCACAGCGAGCTCGAGCAACTCATCCTCGACCGGCGCACTCTTGCCGCCAAGGATCTCATTGCTCCACGCTATGCGGATCTTGTCTACGAGGGCCGGTGGTGGACAACTGAGCGTGAGGCATACGATGCTTTCGTGAACATCACTCAGGAGCGCGTCACCGGTGGCGTTACCCTTCGCCTCTACAAGGGCAACGTCTCCATCGTGAGCAGAGCGAGTGAATACGCGCTTTACGATGAGCGCTTCGTCACGTTTGGCGAGGACGACGTCTATCAGCAGAGCGATGCAGCTGGCTTCATCAGACTCTATTCCCTTCCCGACCGCGTGCGCGCCATTCGCGACCGCGAGCTGGCCGCAAAAGCTGTTGCCCCCGTCTCGGCAGACGACGATGCCCCGGTGCTCGCGGCGTCATGGCAGGATTAGAGCCGGTGGCCGCAGAGCAGAAATCGCACAAGCTCTGGGGGGGCCGCTTCTCCGTCCCCACGGCCGCGGCACTCGACGCGCTCAATCGCTCGATCGGGATTGATTTCCGGCTGTGGCCCCATGACGTTCGCCTCTCGCAGGCCTGGGCGATGGCCCTCTCGGGCGCGGGAGTACTCACACTCGACGAGAGCCGAGAGATAGAATCCGGGCTGTCGCGAGTTGGTGCCCGGCTTGCCGATGGCGCCCCGCCCCAGACGTCCGACGAAGACGTGCACACAATGATCGACCGCATGCTGCATGAAGAGATCGGAGACGTTGCATCGAAGCTGCATACCGGCCGAAGCCGCAACGATCAGGTGTCGACGGCAACGCGGCTCTGGACCATGGAAATGTGCGGCGAGCTGGACAAGGCAGTTCTTGCGCTCCAGCAGGTCATGATCGACCAGGCACGCTCTATCGAGCACGACCTGATGCCGTCGTACACGCATCTTCAACGAGCCCAACCCGTCTCCGGCGCCCACTGGATGCTGGCGCATTTCTGGCCGCTCGAGCGTGACCGCGCCCGCATAGGCGCAGTAGCTCGTTCCACCGCAGTCCTGCCGCTCGGCTCCGGTGCCATCGCTGGCTCTGCTTACCCTATATCCCGCGTCCTTCTCCAGGAAAGCCTGGGGTTCTCGTCGCTTTCACCCAACAGTATCGACGCAGTAGGTGATCGTGATTTCATCGCCGAGACTTTGTTTACGGTGGCCCTGATCGGCGTGCACCTGTCGCGCCTCGCGGAGGATTTGATTCTCTACGGCTCGAGTGAGTTCGGGTTCGTGCGATTTGGAGAAGCATTCACGACCGGATCGAGCATGATGCCGCAGAAGCGCAACCCTGATGCGCTTGAGCTTGCCCGGGCCTCGGGGGCGCGCACACTGGGAGATCTGGTCGCCATGCTCGCGACCCTCAAGGGTCTGCCAAGCGGATACAACAAGGACCTCCAGGATGACAAGCGCGCTCTTTTTGGAGCCGTCGATCTCATAATGCTCGTACTACCCGCTGTTGCGGGCACCCTGAGCGAAATTCGATTCGATCGCGTGAGGATGCACGGGGCGTTGTCGAGCACGATGATGGCCACCGATCTGGCCGATTATCTGGTGGGGAAGGGCTCGACGTTCC
The DNA here is from genome assembly GCA_046593165.1 of Gemmatimonadaceae bacterium. Taxonomy (GTDB): domain Bacteria; phylum Gemmatimonadota; class Gemmatimonadetes; order Gemmatimonadales; family Gemmatimonadaceae; genus UBA4720. Next base: position 72,321 of record JBKJRW010000094.1, on the reverse strand, counting down.
GCGACGCGCATGAAGCCGTGGGATCGTTGATTCGGGAAGCGGAAGGGAAGGGTTGTGAGCTTAACGAACTGGCCGCTGAGAGCTTCAGCGCGGCCCATCCGCTCTTTGGGGCCGACATCATGGGGTGGCTCGATCCGGCAAAGTCGGTAGCTCGCCGATCAGTACCAGGCGGCACCGGTCCTGATGCTGTGAAGGCTCAGATTGATGCTGCGGTTGCCGCGATCCAGCCGGCCAGGGAGGCAACGAGAGGGACGAACTGAATTTGCAAACGATTCGATTGTTATTTAACTGAGTGATAATAGGAAACGCCGGGCATTTCTGCCCGGCGTTTCTTTGAACTACCGTGCTATCTAGAAACTGATTCCGAAGGTCACGGGAACGAACCGAGTTGCGACCCCTTCGGTGAAGATGTTATGGAATCGCGCTTCTACGAACGTATTGAAGCCGCTAAGAGGAAAGGCCGCTCCGATCCCGCCATTGAGCCCGAAATCCGTTTCTGTCTTGGCACCGCTGATATCCGGCTTGTATCCGTAGATTCCACCGCCGCCGATCAGGTACGGTCGTATCCCGGTGCCCGGAAGTGCGTAAACAAGGTTTGCGTTCGCCGAGGTGATGATCACGTCGGGCAGTGAAACGATCCTGTCGTCTCGCACGCCCATCTTGTTGTACATCCCGTCAAACCGAATGCCGAGTGGCGTGCCGACCGAGTTGAGGCTGAGTGATACGGTGCCGTTGTAGCCGGTTTTGAAGTCATCCCCGAGGTCGCTTACGGGAATCGCCGCGCCGCCGGAGACTCCAATGCTGACCGCCTTGGCAGACTGAGCCGAAATCGGCGAAGTGAAAATGGCCGCTGCCGCAACGGCGGCGAGTGCCAGAGAAACTCTTTTCATCATGTTTTGCTCCTGCTTTTTCTGGTTAAGCCAACTTGATAGTGTCCCATGATCATCCATGAGTACCATTCTGGAGGGGCAATTGTTGCACCGGTAGCCAGGAATCTCGGTATCTTTTAATATCTTTTTTCTTTAGGATAATTAACTGAGAGCCTATACCGTTGCTGCCACAGCTGTTGCACTCGGCGTGTCGCCCAAATGGGTAGACAATGCACTCTCCCACCATCCCGTCCCCGGTGCCTCCAAAAAGTCGCAAGGCGTCGCGCGCCGACTATCTCCAATCGTTGTCACCACCCTCGAAATTGCACTCCAACTAGGGCGACTCCTTTCTGTCCCCTTGGCCCGCGGGCTGGACCTCGCTCAACTAGCACTCAAAAACGGGGACGGCACGGCAACGCTGGAGCTCTCCACCGCAATCTCCATCGTCGTGGACGTGACCGCGATCACTTCCGAAACCGCCGCCAGGCTCGCCGAAGCAGTCGAAATCGCACCCGTGCCAAGACGAGGACGCCCGCGAACATAAAAAAGAAGGGCGCCTCTCGGCGCCCTTCCTGATCGAACTGGCGTAACCCCGCCGTTCAGCCGCTCTTCGTGACGTTTTCGGCCGCTGGACCCTTTTGCCCTTCGACGATGTCAAACTCCACCGAATCACCTTCGGCCAGAGACTTGAATCCGTTTCCGGAAATCGCGCTGTAGTGCACGAAACAGTCTTTCTGTCCGTTGTCAGGGGTGATGAAGCCAAAGCCCTTCGCATCGTTGAACCACTTTACCTTGCCGGTCGTACGCATTCCTGCTCCTGGTAAAAATTCCCGGATACCAAAACCCGGGACAACGGGTGGCAGGCCCACAGTGGGCCATCGCCGATATAGCACCTGAGGGTCCCTGACGGGGCTCCCAAGGCCGGGTTACTCGCGCGAAAGCATACCACCGTCTGGAAATACGGTCAATAGGAATCTGTTCACGGCTCCACCAAACGCATATTTGTGATGTAGTACTCGGTTTCCCCGAAGCACGACGTAGGTATCCCGCGGTGCTGCTCATACGAAAGAGAAACCCGCTTCCCAAGGTTCGACTCTAAAAGCTTCGCGATCGAATCGTTCCTCACACTGAACCTGAAAATCTCAGGCATCGCACCCGGAAGGTTCGCCATCGCAAGCTCGCCTTCCCACGTCTTGCACAGCCACCCCTTCTCGGAAAGCTTCTGCGTGTATCCCGCACGGTCTCCCTTGGAATACGCGTACGTGAGAGTGACCCACGACCAGCCCGCAAACAACAACGCCGGCACGAAGATCAACGTGAGCAGCGTCAGAGGACGCCAGTGTCTCCTCCTCCATGATGCCCTCGTCGGCACCGAAGCTTCAGCCATCGATATACTCCATCAGTCGGTACACGATAAAGAGCGGAAGGGCAGGGAACACGCGCTCGACTCCATCCTCCCGGCCAGCGAATTAGCTTTACCACCAGCCCCTAAGATAACAAGTGACATTCAGCGCACGCAGGAAAACTGTCACCGCCTCCGTCGGCGGAGTCCCCATCGGGTCTGCCCACCCGGTAGTCGTGCAGTCCATGACGAATACCGATACCGCGGACGCAGCATCGACGGCTACCCAGGTCGCAGCCCTGGCCGCTGCGGGCTCTCAACTCGTCCGCATCACCGTCAACAACGAACAAGCCGCCGCCGCTGTCCCCGAAATTTCGCGCCGCCTCTCCGACCTCGGCGTAGACGTTCCGCTCATCGGCGATTTCCACTACAACGGCCACCTCCTCCTCGCCCGTTACCCTGACTGCGCGCGGATTCTCTCCAAGTACCGCATCAATCCCGGCAACGTCGGCAGCAAACGACGCGATGAAAACTTCAGCATCATTGCGCGCATCGCCGCCGAAAATGCCAAGCCGGTGCGCATCGGAGTGAACTGGGGCTCCCTCGACCAGGACCTCCTCACACGCATGATGGACGCAAATGCGTTACTCCCCGATCCGCTTCCTGCCAAGGATGTCTACATCGAGGCCATGCTCGAAAGCGCGCTCAGATCCGCCGAGCTCGCTGAAGAGTGCGGGGTTGGTCATGATGCGATCATCATCTCGGCGAAGGTCTCCGGCGTGCCCGACCTGGTCGAAGTCTACCGCCGCCTTGCCGCGCGCTCCGACTATCCACTCCACCTCGGCCTCACCGAAGCGGGAATGGGAAGCAAGGGAATTGTCTCGAGCACCGCGGCGCTTGCAATTCTTCTCGCCGAGGGAATCGGCGATACGATACGAGTCTCGCTGACGCCCAAGCCAAACGGGGATCGCACCGAAGAAGTGCAGATCGCACAACAGATACTTCAGTCACTCGAGCTCCGAAGCTTCAACCCACAGGTTACCGCCTGTCCGGGCTGCGGGAGAACAACGTCAACGTTCTTTCAGCACATGGCCCAGGACATCCAGACATATCTGCGTGATCAAATGCCAGCTTGGCGCGACCGGTACCCTGGGGTTGTCGATCTCAAGGTCGCCGTCATGGGATGCGTCGTGAACGGTCCGGGGGAATCGAAGCACGCCAACATCGGCATCTCGTTGCCCGGCACATTCGAGGATCCAAAAGCGCCCGTTTATGTGGATGGCAAGCTTTTGGTGACGCTGAAGGGAGACACCATCGTTCCAGAGTTTCTGCAGATCCTGGAAGAATACGTGGAGCGAACCTACGCCCCTCGGCTGGAGCCGGCGTCGGTCTAGGGCTGGCCTTCCAGCGCCTCGACAGCGGTGCGCAGCTCGCCTACGATCGGCGCCTCGAACCCGATCTCACGCAGCCGGTCGAGCACCTGGCGATACCACTTCACGGTTGCAGGCCTGCCGCCGTTGAACCGTGACCAGACAGAGTTGGGATCGACCGTCCTTCGCAGATCGGACAGCACGGAATTGGCGTTGTGAATCTTGTCTGCTGCGCATACCCACAACGCCGCCTCTTCCGCCGAGTTCAGACGGGCAAGGTAATCATCCTTCTTTTGATCCGATGAAAGCTCGTCCCCATCGTCGTCAACGCGCCGGTATGTGACCCCCAATACGGTGACCAGAACGTCAGTACCAAACTTTTCTCCGATTCTCTGCTCCAGCGTCTCCCTCGACAATCCGTCGCGCACGCAATCCTCGACGACATCGTGAAGAATTCCTGCAACCACCGTTCGCTCGTCACGACCGTATCGGGTAAGGATGATTGCGACGTTCGCCGGATGCGTGAGGTAGGGAAGCCTTGTTCCCTTGCGAACCTGACGATCATGATGCTTCGCCGCGAACGCGAACGCGTGATTGACCGTATCGGAGTAACCCGTCGTCATGCCGGTTTCCTGAACCATTCAACTATCCCCTCCAGTCCTGCGCGGTCTTCTTCGGTGAACGCCGAAAGCTGATCGGAATCGATGTCCAGCACCGCGATCAGTTCGCCGGTCCTGCCGAATACGGGAACGACGATCTCGGAGCGCGAACGTGCATCGCATGCGATGTGCCCGGGAAAGGCGTGCACGTCTTCGACGATCACGGTCCGTCCCTCAGCCGCAGCAGTGCCACAGACCCCGCGACCGAACTCTATTTCCATGCAGCCCAGCGTTCCCTGATACGGCCCTATCCGCAACAGCTTTCCAGGCTCTGCGACCCGATAGAAGCCCGTCCAGAGATGTCCGAGTGAATGATGAACGAGCGCGCTGATGGTGGCCATTGCCGCGACTTCGTCGCTGATTCCCTCCAGCACGGCTTCAGTCTGGCCGCGAAGCTCCAGGTATGCTTCGGCCAGGGGAAGCCCGCGAAGGTCCATTGTAGTTTCTGCCATCTGGTCGTCAGCGGACCCCTGCGAGATTTCCACCAACCCTGCTTTGCGACCGGCTGGGCACCTCAGACTCATCCTGCGTTTCGATGACGGGCATGTCATCGTCCCAGAGAACGATGCCGTGAATCCGATGATCCAGCGCGCGAAGGCTCTCGACCGCTTCGCGAAGCCTTGCGATCCTGGTGTGTGCAATACGTGCGCACAATACTACATCCGGTCCTGGTATGATACTCGCCGGGCCGCGCTGCACGTATGCTGTCGGCGCCGCGATCACGATCAGATCGTAGCGTTGCTCCATCCTCGCGAAATCGCCGCGGATTCGTTCCGCCACAAGAGGGTCCGGGGTTCCTGTCCTTTCGGTCCCGCTAGGTAGAATATCCAGCGTTCTGTCTCGTCCCACCGTAGCCTGCACAACTGAAGTTGCCCAATCCGATTTCCCCGAAATAATCCCTGCAAGACCGGGATTAGAGGACACGCGGAACAAATTGGCGATTGTTGACGTAGCGGGATCCACATCTACAATGAGCGTGCTTCGAGCCTCGTACGCGGCGGCGGCGGCAATATTGGACGCTACTGTCGCGACAATGGCCGCGTCGTCTCCCGCCACCGTCACAACTGGCACGTTTGCTTCGGTCGCCACCAAATGCAAATACAGCCGCCTGTAGCCCTCGGAAACCACGTCTATCAGCGGCAGGCCGGTTTCGTCAGCCTGCCGCCTGCTGCGCTCGGCAATGAGTTCCTTCGGCTCGATCACGCTCAGCACACGGACTCCGGTCACCTGCTCTACCTCATGTGCGTCGGCGATGCTGGGCAGCCTTAACTCAAACGCAAGCGAAGCGGCAAACCCGAGTGCGAGGGCAAGCACGAGAGCGGCGGCCAACATCGCGAGCGGCGGAGCACCCAGATTCGCCAAATTCCGGGCGCGCGATGACTCCCGGTCTATTCGCTCGTTTGTCGCGCTGATCTGCGCGAGGTCGCGCACAGCGCCCACGTACGCACGCTGGCTTGCTGCACGCCGCGCCAGAAACCCTGCCGTGTCGACACGCGCTTGCGTCATCACGCGCGGCGCGACCGGGCGAATAGCCGCCAATTGCTGGCGCGCCGCAGCTCGCCTTGCTTCCGCGATCTCCTGAATCGAGCGTCCCACGGCCGTAGCCCGCGAGGTCAACGCAACGTAAATCGGATCGACACCACCCACTGCGCCAAAAGCGTCGCGCTCCTTTTCAATTTCGGCGAGTGAATCAAGCAACGCACGCACCGACGCATCTGCGGCCAGTGATGGCGCCTCTGCCAACGCCCGGTACGAGGAGGGCAGGGGCGCGTTGTCTGCGCGTTCGATGAGCCGGCTAAGCGTCGCGATTTCTTCGGCAAGTACACCACGCTGGGCAATCACTTCCATGGGGAAAGTGTCGACCACCGGTATTGGCGCCGAAGGCATTACCAGTCTTGCCGCAGCCAGCATCGAATCCGCTACGGTGATTTCTGCGGCTGCCCTGTTGCGAAGAGCTGCGGATCGATTCGAATCAGGCCGTTCCTCAAGGGTCGCCGAGACGCGCACGGCGGTTCGAGTCGCTTGCCCAGGGACGAGCACGAATGCCATCAACGCCGCAATAAAGGCGAGGCCGCCGACGATCCCCATCACCACGAAACGGCGCGAAGCGTTACGCGAACGCGCGGACATCCACCAGTAGCCGGCTCCGCCAAATGGCCTGCTCAAGCGGAGAGACTCTTCTCGAAGATGGAAATGCACATCATGGTTGAATGGTATACCGGTTCGAACGCAGAAAAAAGCGGGAGCATCGTCTGATGCTCCCGCTTTCCCTGAGTCTTCCTGAGCCTGCTACTGAACCTTGATCTCGCCTTTCATGCCGAGTGCAAGGTGCGGCGTGCAGAAGTAGTAGTACTCGCCGGGCTTGAGGCCTGCGAACGAGACAGTCACTGACTCACCGGCGTTCATCTTCAACGCGCTCGAGAGCTGTCCCATCTTCTCCGATATGTTGGCATCGAGCTGACCCTGAACATCCGCGGGTATCTTGGCTGGGTCGAAGGCAACATTGTGCGGGCCACCGTTGATCGTCGTGAACTTGACGCCGTCGCCGACCTTGATCGTGAGCGCCGCCGGCTCAAAACGGTATCCCTGAGCATCGCCGATCATCTTGACTTCGTGAGTGGTGCCGGTGATCGGCGCCATGGTCGCCGTGCCGCCAACCGGAGCGGGCGTCGCAGCAGGAGCAACTGCAGCGGCAGTATCGATAGCAACGGCCGTGGTGTCGCCGGCATTCTTGTCACCACCGGCGCAAGCGCCGAGGACGACCGCGCTCGCCGCAAGCGCAATTCCGTAAAAACGCATTATCTAGAGGCCTCCAGAGCCGAACTAGTTACAACTGGTTGTGATTTCTGTCCGCGGGGGCCCCCGCGGAAGATTGTGAATTTATTCACAAACACCTTGGAAATCAACGTTACAGCACCCCTTTCGATCAGGATTCGTGCCGCTGGAATTCCTGCCGGCATGGGTTTAGTTTCCGAATCATGATCATATCCAGCATCAGCCGAATCCATGCGCATCACCACCTCCTTCGGGCTGGAGCGGGATCGCGCGTGCCATGATGGCTGACTGACCATCGACCGTAGATTTCTCCAGCCCGTCCACCTTGGACGGGTTTTTTGTTTTCCGGGACTTCAATGTTAAGAATTGCATTACCCAACAAGGGCAGGCTTTCCGAAGATGCTCGAGATCTGTTCAACCAGGCCGGCCTCGAAGTCCGGACGACGGGCGAGCGTGCGCTCACCGCGTCACTTGGAGGGGAGTTTGAGGCCATTTTCGTTCGCGCGCAGGATATTCCAGAATTCGTGGCTGACGATGCTGCGGATGCAGGAATCACCGGCCTCGATCTCGCAACCGAATCGGGAAGAGGACTCGACGCGCTCCTGGACCTCGGTTTCGGACGCTGCCGCCTCGTGCTGGCCGTGCGCGACGAGAGCTCGATCGGGACCGTAGACACTATTCCAGCAGGCGCAAGAGTCGCGACGTCCTACCCCGGTATTGCCCGGCGATTCTTTGAAAAGCTTGGGCAGCCTGTCACTATCGTGCCGGTGTCAGGCGCGGCGGAAATCGCTCCCCACCTTGGCATCGCGGACCTGATCATCGACATAACATCCACAGGATCGACTCTTCGTACCAACGGACTGCGTGAAATTGAGACGATTCTGGACTCTACCGCCCGCCTCTTTTCATCGCCTTCAATAGCTGCCGGCTCCGACCAGGGGAAACAGAACGCCCTCGACGAGCTGGTCACCGCCCTCGATTCGGTGATACGCGCCCGAGGAAAACGCTACTTGATGGCAAACGTTCCACGCTCGGCGCTCGACCTGGTCAAGGACGTGCTCCCCGGCCTCAACGGGCCCACTGTCATCGATATCCTGAACGGCGGTGCATTTGTAGCGGTCCACGCGGTCGTTCCAGCCGATGCGGTCTATCGCACCATAGGCTCACTGAAGTCGCTGGGGAGTGAGGGTATCCTCGTAACCCGCATCGAAAGGCTGATGCCATGACAGAATTGGCCCCCGCGCTATCTCTTCGTTTTTCTGGTCCCGTATCGAATCTGGCAGCGGCAGACCACGGTGCCCTCTTCGATCGAACTTCCTGCGCAACCGACTCCAAAACCATTGCGGATGTCGCGAGGATCATCGCCGACGTCAGGCAGCGCCAGGACCAAGCCCTTAACGAGATGGCCTGGATTCTGGACGGCGTGCGGCTTGACTCGCTCGAAGTCCCGCCGAAACGAATCGACGAAGCGCTGAGTTCACTGGACTCGGGCGTGAGACGTTCGCTTGAGCGGGCAACGAGGAACCTCGAAAAGGTGCATCGGTCTCAGCTGCCTGGCTCAAGTGAGATTATTGTCGAACTCGGTGTCATTGTCGGAAGGCGCCCTGACCCACTCGGTAGGGTCGGGGTCTACGCGCCCGGAGGCCGGGCAGCGTACCCCAGTAGCGTCCTGATGGGAGCCGTGCCCGCGCGCGTTGCTGGAGTTCGGGAGGTAATAATGTGCTCCCCGCCGGGACCCGATGGACTGCCTTCGGCCGTCGTTCTCGCAGCGGCGCGAATCGCGGGGGTCGATCGAGTATTCTCTATCGGGGGAGCGGGGGCGATTGCAGCAATGGCCCTCGGTACCGAAACCGTTCCGCGGGTGGAAAGGATTGTTGGTCCCGGCAACGCTTACGTCGCTGAAGCAAAACTCCAGCTCTCCGGATTCGTTTCGTTCGACTCGCCCGCCGGACCAAGTGAACTCCTCATCATTGCCGACTCAGCGGCCGAGCCCAATGGAGTCGCTCGCGAGGCAGTCGCCCAGGCTGAACACGATCCACGCGCCGTCGTGATAGTTGTTGCAGTCGGCGATCAAATAGCCCAGTCCGTTCGAACGGCCCTGGAACAAGCAGTGCAAAACGCCAGGCGCCGTGACATCGTAGCCGCTTCGTTTGCGCAGAATGGCGGAATAGTCACTGTCGCGTCCACCGACGAAGCAATTGCGCTCGCAAATGCATTCGCCCCCGAACACTTGCTCCTCGCGACAGCCGACGCTGACCGCCTTCTGCCCAAAGCGCGAAACGCCGGGACGATATTCCTTGGCCAGACAAGCTCGGTATCGTTCGGCGATTACATGACAGGAGCAAACCACGTCCTTCCCACAGGCGGCCTCGCCCGCAGCTACTCAGGGCTTTCAACTCTCGATTTCATTCGGTGGACGACATATCAGAAGATCGATGAAATCGGCGCTGCATCACTCGCCGAGTCTGTCGGGATTCTGGCAGACGCCGAAGGTCTTTTTGGACATGCCATCGCGGCGCGTGCCTGGGGGAACGCATGATTGCCGCATCCAGGACATCCGCACCTGCCTGCCGTAGCGGGCTCACTGCGGTGTCGCTATACGATGCCGGCACATCACCGTGTGCGATCGACCTCAGCGACAACACCAACCTCTGGGGTCCACCGCCTGCAGCGACAGAAAGCCTGCTCCGGTTCACGTCAGCGTCGATCGCACGCTACCCATCGGCCTATTCGCATAATCTCAAGAATTCTCTTGCCAGTTATGCTTCGGTCGATTCGCCGATGATCGTCGCTGGTTGCGGATCGGACGACGTCCTCGATTCGGCGATTCGCGCTTTTGGAAACCATGGCGATCGACTGGCGTTCATGGATCCTTCCTTCGGCATGATTCCCGTTTTTGCCCGGGTCAACGGCCTCGTTCCCGTTCCGATTGGGCTCGACGATCTGAAAGATTCCCCGGTAGAAAGGATTCTCCGGCCAGAAGCCTCCATTCTCTACCTCTGCTCGCCCAACAACCCGACGGGCGGAATCATGACCGGTGCGCGTATCGAGGAGATCGTTTCAACATTCAATGGGCTTGTGATCATCGACGAGGCGTACGTCGAGTTCACTTCGGAATCTTATGCGAGCCTCGCGAGTCGCTACCCGAACGTCCTGGTAACCCGAACGATGTCCAAGGCCTTTGGATTGGCGTCGTTGCGAATCGGATATGGCATCGCCAGCGAACGGATCGTGCGCGAAGTGGAAAAATCACGTGGTCCGTTCAAGGTCTCCGCAGTTGCTGAAGCAGTGGCGATCGATACGCTTGCACACGGATTGCCATGGGTGCGTGAGCGAGTCGCGGATATGAAGTCGAACCGTGCGCGGTTCGTCGACCGGCTCTGCGGAATGGGTTTCACGCCGCTTCCCTCTGAAGCCAACTTCGTTCTTCTCCCCGTGGCCGACACCGTTGCTGCCCGAGCCTTGTTGCGAGAGAAAGGAATAGCGGTCCGCGTGTTCGACGATCTCCCGCAAACAGGAGGCGCGTTGAGAATCACGATCGGCCCATGGGAATACATGGAAGCGTGCCTGGTGGCTCTCGACGAGCTGGCCGCATGAAAGTCGCTATTCTCGATTACGGCGCGGGAAATTTGCATTCGCTGGCCAAGGCCGTAGGCGGACCGAATGTGGAAGTTGTTGTTGAAACTGATCCGGCCGCGGCGGCCACTGCTGACGCTCTCGTTCTTCCCGGCGTCGGTGCCTTCGCCAGCGCCAGCCGATTTCTGGCCCCTGGGCGAGATATTATCAGAGCCGCGTTGAAGAATGGCATGCCGTGTCTCGGCATCTGCCTCGGCATGCAGCTCCTGTTCGATTCGAGCGAAGAGGGAGCCGGGTCCGGGCTTGGCATAATACCCGGCCGGGTACGACGACTTAACGCGCACCGGGTTCCCCAGATGGGCTGGAACGCCTTGAACGAGACACGCGGCGATCTGTATGACACTTCTCGACTTTCGACCGCGTACTTCGCGAACAGTTTTGTCTGCGAGCCGATCGATACGTCAACCGTTACCGCATGGTCAACTCACGATGGTGATCGGTTCGCTGCCTCGGTGGCTTCAGGACACATCGTCGGCGTTCAGTTTCATCCCGAGAAGAGCTCGGCAGCCGGGGTCGCTTTCATCCACGCTTTTCTCGATAGAGCTCGGCGATGATTGCAATTCCTGCGGTCGATATCCGTGAGGGCTACTGCGTTCAGCTGGCAGGTGGCGACTACGAGCGGGAAATGGTCAGGCTCGACGACCCTGTCGGTGTCGCGCGCAACTGGTCGGACCAGGGTTTCGCGCACCTCCATGTGGTGGATCTTGATGCAGCTCTTGGAAAAGGATCGAACGCTGGAGTCGTCGACGACATCATCACTTCCTGGCCCGGCGAGGTGCAGGTCGGCGGCGGAGTAAGGAGCGCCGATCGAATCGACGAGCTTCTCCGGGCAGGAGCAACTAGGGTCATCGTAGGAACTCGTGCGATTGAGGACGTGTCATGGCTGGATGATATGACCAGGCTGTTTCCCGGGTGCCTTGTCCTTGCAGCCGATACCAGGGGCAGAAATCTGGTAAGCCGCGGCTGGACTATAGACACAGCGAAGAACGTCGTCGACTTCGTGAAAAATCTCGACGATCTCGAGTTGGCGGCGGTAATGGTCACCGCTGTTCATCGCGAAGGTTTGCTCGGAGGCACTGACGTGGAACTGATGAGCGAATTGACGCTCGCCTCGCATCACCTCATCCAGGCCTCCGGTGGCGTCTCGGGAATAGACGACCTGAGAAGTCTCGCTGCAGCTGGTGTCTCCGCAACGGTCATAGGCATGGCCATCTACACGGGCGCTCTCGACGCGCACGCAACCGCAACGGAATTCGGACAATGACCGCAATCGAAAGGCGTACTGGCGAAACCGAAGTCAGGGTCGAAATGATCCAGGGCACAGGCAAGACGAGAATCAACACGAGCGTCTCCTTTCTCGATCACATGTTGACGGTGCTCGCGCGCTACGCGGCGCTCGACATGGACCTGTCGGCAACCGGAGATCTCCGGCACCATATCATCGAAGATGTCGCCATTACCATCGGCGAGGCGTTTCAGCGGGTTCTCCCGGCAACCTGTGCTCGTTATGGAGATCGAACAGTAGCCATGGACGATGCTCTTGTGCACGTGTCCGTGGACACAGGAGGACGGCCGTATTACGCCGGTCCTCTCCCCAGCTCACTCTATGATCACTGGATGCGGTCGTTCGCGGACAACGCAAGGGTCACGCTTCACGTGCGCGTGCTTCGAGGCAGGGACAGACATCACATCGTTGAAGCCGCGTTCAAGGCGCTTGGTCTGGCGCTTCGCGATTCGCTTATCGATACCGGTGCGGTTTTCAGCACCAAGGGCGCCGTGACATCGAGGGTGCTCTGATGCTTTCACGACGAGTTGTGGTCTGCCTGGATGTCGATGGAGAAAGAGTGGTCAAGGGGGTTGGCTTCGAATCGATGAGGGATGTCGGAGATCCTATCGAGCTCGCCGTTCGATATGAGCTGGAAGGCGCTGACGAAATCGTGTTCCTGGATATCTCGGCAGGAATCGCGGGTCGCGCCACCGTGCTCGATGTCGCGCGCCGCACGGCGGAGAGACTTTTCATTCCGTTGACCATCGGCGGTGGCGTACGATCGGCAGACGATGTTGCACGATTGCTTCGCGCCGGTGCCGACAAGGTCAGCATCAACTCGGCTGCGGTTCACAATCCCGAAGTGATCACGGAATCCGCCGATCGGTTCGGATCGCAATGCGTCGTTGCCAGCATTGATGCACGCGAAGAAAGTGGCCGCTGGATCGTTTACACTGGCGGAGGAAGACAGCGAACCTCACTCGATGCTGTATCCTGGGCGTGCGAGTGCGTCACACTGGGAGCAGGAGAGATTTTGTTGACGAGCATCGATCGCGACGGAGCACGGAGTGGTTACGACCTGGCGCTCACTGGGGCCGTTGCCAATGCTGTCACCGTGCCGGTCGTTGCATCGGGGGGCGCTGGAACAGTCGCCGATATTTCGGATGTTTTTTCTCAAACCGGAGCAGAGGCTGCGTTGGTCGCCGGCATTCTTCATGATCGCATTACGACAGTAGGAGAAATCAAGCGAGGCATGATCATGGCCGGAATCGCCACTCGGACCGCGGTATGAGCGCCGATTCCTATTTTCAGGCGACAGCTGAGATCGCCCGCGCAGCGGGCGAGGTTGCTCTCGCGCATTACCGTCACAATATCCAGATAGACCTCAAGGGCGACGGATCGCCGGTAACGATCGCCGACCGGTCAGCCGAACAGACTGCTCGCGAGATGGTAGCGAGGCTGTTTCCAAAGGATGGCTTTATCGGTGAAGAATTCGCGCCTGTTCGCCCTGGCGCCCGGCGGCGATGGATCGTGGACCCGATCGATGGCACAAAGTCCTTCGTCCGTGGAGTTCCGCTGTGGGGCACTCTCGTCGCTGTTGCTGAGGGAGATACTGTGATCGCGGGGTCTGTGTTCCTGCCTGCAATTGGTGACATGGTGTCGGCCGCACCCGGAGAGGGTTGCTGGCTCAACGGAGCAAGGTGCTCTGTGTCCAGCGTGGCGGGGCTCGAGTCTGCAACCGCCCTCACGAGTCAGCTTCCGTTTGGCGGCACGCCTGATCGGGTAGCCAGCTGGAAATTGCTAGAAGACGCGGTCCATATCGGCCGCACGTGGGGAGATTGTTTTGGCTACCTGATGGTCGCGACAGGCAGAGCGGAGATAATGGCAGATCCTGTAGTATCCGCATGGGACATCGCGGCTCTGTTTCCTATTGTAACTGAGGCCGGCGGCATCTTCACCGACTGGGAGGGTAACGCCACCGCCTTTGGTGGCAGCGCGATCGCAACTAACGCACTGCTTGCAGTTGACTGCCGCCGTATCCTCAATCCGACGGTCGTACCATGATCGACTTCGACTTGGACACTCTCGATTTTTCCCGCTCCGGCGGTCTCGTCACCGTGGTTGCCCAGGACTCCGTTTCCGGAACCGTGTTAATGGTGGCACACGCCGATCGTGATGCGATGACGATGACGATCGAAACCGGTGAGATGCATTACACGTCGCGCACGCGCGGCTTGTGGCACAAGGGCGCGACGAGCGGAAATACCCAGCGAGTGATTTCTCTGAGCCGCGACTGCGATGGCGATGCGGTGCTTGCACGAGTGGTTTCGCCGGGCCCTGCGTGTCACACCATGTCCCGGTCGTGCTTCGGGGCGAATGCGCTCTCGGCTGATTCCCTGTCGACGCTGAATATGACGATCGCCGACAGAGCCATTGATAGCGCGGCTGCCAGTGGTGGCTCGAGTTATACGAAGCGGCTGTTGATGGACCGCAATCTGCGGCTGAAAAAAATCGGAGAAGAAGCGGCCGAATTCATCACGGCGTGTGCCGACGGCGACGCGGATCGCGCCACCGAAGAAGGCGCTGATCTCATCTATCACCTGATGGTTGCCCTGAGAGCCGGCGGCTCTGGACTCGACGACGTACGGAGGGTGCTGGCCGAACGGGCTCGATAGCCGGTTTCCGCTTTTAAAACCGGGTGATCAATTCTCTCCGTAAGCGGCTCGGATCGCCTACATAGGCGAACCGTATTCCCTTCATGTATTTCCGCGCAACATTCCTCACCTGTTCGGGCGTCACGCTCTTGAGTTCTTCTACGAACTTGTCTGCCAACCGGAAGTCGCCCCGATAGATTTCGGCACGCGCGAGAAAGCTCGCCTGAGCGTCGTTCGTCTCGTTGTCGAGGAAGTACTCCGTCAGGAACTGCTGCTCCAGACGCTTCAGCCCGCTTGGATCGAGCAAGGCATCCTGAAGCTCGCGGACGGCGTTGTACATCAGCTTGAGCGTAGTGTCGGGAGAGGCGGTGGATACATAGAGCCCACCCGCGCTCGCAGCTCGATCGATGAACGGAGCATGGACATCATAGGTCAGGTTCTGCCGCGTTCTAATCTCGGAGAACATTCTGCCCGTCAGTACGGACGTCGCTATTCGCAGCGCCTGGTAGTCCTCGCTGTTTGCCAACGGGCCGCTGTAATAGCCCAGGATATAATTCGTCGGGAGAGATCTCTGCTCCACGACGACGGCCGATTTTCCCTCAGGCAGCCGCGACGGTGGCGTCCACGCATAGCTTCCCTGCGGCATCGTGGCGATCGTGCCCCTGACGAGCCGCTCGAGGTGCGCACGGTCGATGTTGCCAACCACTACGAGTAGCATCCGGGATTTGACGAACTGGGCCCGATGATATTGCCTGAGTGCGTTGGCGTCGATCGAGGAAATCGATGCTTCCGTTCCCACCACGGGCACACCATACGGATGACCGGAGAATGCAATGCTGTCGGCAAGGAACTCCGCCAGCGCATCGGGGTCGTCGCGTCGCTGTTTCAGAGCGGAGATGAATTGCGACTTGATGAGTGCGACATCAGCGGCAGCGAGCGTAGGCTGCATCACCCGGTCGGCAAATATCGCCCAGGTGGAATCGAAAACCTCGCGCGTTCCGCGAATACCGAACATTGTCCAGTCGTCTCCTGGCGCGGTCACGATCTCGCTGCCCAGACGCGACATTTTCCGCCGAAGCGTGGCCCTGGGATAGTTCTGCGTTCCACGGTCCGAAACTTCGAGCAGCAGGTTCTCTATGCCGGCGTTGGCGAATGTGACTTGCCTCGATCCGCCAAGCAAATAGAGGTTCGCGGCGATGACGTTGTTTGCATCGCTCTCCCGGAGAATGACTTTTATTCCACCTACGTCGAAGCTCGTCGTGAGCGTCGTCATCGCCAGGGCGACAGAGAGCAGCATCATCGTGTTCCTTCGTTCGAGAGTTCCTGGGTGGTCAGGCCGATCTGGCGCTTGGCCGTCGGGTTGATGAGCACACCAGTAATACGAGGCTTACCAGTGATGTAACGAACTGAGTAAGCCCGAAGATCGGCGATGGACTGCTTCGCCATGTTATCGACGTACCCCATGTAATACTCCAGGTCTGCGACGCTCCACCAGAAGCCCAGTGTGTGCGCGAACCCTGAGGCTCGCTCACGGTCGAAAGCCGAAGTGACTGCGCGATGGGCCTTCACCGCCTCAATCTCACCGGCATCGAAGTATCCAGGATTGTCGAACTTCGCGATCTCGGACTCGAGAGCCGTTAGAGCCTTGCGCAGATTTTCCGGAGAAGTCTGGCCACTGATGGTGATCGGGCCGACGTTGTTCAACGTGTAGTAGTTGACCCCCATGCTCTGCCAGAGACCGCTGTCTACCAGCCGCTGCTGAAAATTGGAGCCCGGGTCATTCAGAACATCGGAGAAGACATCGGCCGCGTATGTCGATTTCGGATCCTTGCCTACACTCGGACCCTGCCACTGAAGGAAGACAGTGACGGCGCCGACGTCGGCCTCGACGATTACTCCCTGATTCTTTGCGAGCGCCGGAATGGCCGGAATAGGATCAGCCTGGAACGGATCAACCCCCCGCTTCCATCCCCCCAGTTCACGCTCGGCGGCAATGAATACCTTCTGTGGATCGACGTCGCCGGAGACGATCAGCACGGAATTATTAGGCACATAGTACTTGCGTTGAATTGTGCGCATTTTTTCCGGCGTCGTCGTGAGAATGACATCACGATCGCCGATCACGTTCTTGCGGCTGAAATTGCCTGGGTACAGCAGCTTGTCCATTTCCTGACTGAGCCGGAAGAAGGGGCTGGATTCGTTCCGGTCGTACTCCCCGATAACGACCTGTCGCTCTCGCTCGAGCTCGTCCTGGCGAAAAAGAGGCGCTATCAGGGCCGCCGACAGAAACCGGATTCCGGCTACCATGCTGTCGGCGGGTACCGTCAGGTAATAGTTGACGCGTTCTTCTCCAGTCGTTCCATTGAACACCGCTCCAAGGTCCCCGGCGCGCCCGATAAATGATTCAGGCTCCGAGTACCTCGTATTGGAGCGGAAGAACATGTGCTCGTACATGTGGGCCAGGCCCGCATACTCGGGCGACTGTGTGAACGATCCATTTCGGACAGTCACCTCGATTGTCGCCAGGGGAACGCCGTGATTCTCGACTACTATGACTTCGAGCCCGTTCGACAGCACTTTCCGCTTGATGATTTTCTCCAGCTCTGCGCGCTGCGCGGGCAGTATTGGAGGCAAGAGAACGGAGCCCAGGATCAGGGCAAGAGTAGCGAGCAACGCGCGACTGCGATTTCTTTGAGACATGTTTGTCAACAAAAGCCTCGATGATTGACGCCTACGAAAAGTTAGCCCTTCGGTTGAACGAGTCACAGTTCAGCCGCGACGAGCCGTTAGCTCCATACACCACGTTCCGCATCGGTGGTCCGGCGGATCTTTTCTATTCGACACAGAAAGCCGACGACCTGGCGGACGCCGTGCTGGCCGCGCGCGAGCTGTCCGTTCCATCCTTCGTCCTCGGTCTTGGCGCCAACATTCTCGTTGCCGACAAAGGGTTCCGCGGGCTCGTGATCCGTAACCACGCTGGTCATTTCAAGTTTTTTGATGACGGCAGATTGTGGGTCGAAAGCGGCGCGGTGATGGCGGAAATCATACCCGAAGCGGTCGAACGTGGCTGGTCGGGACTCGAACACTACGTGGGAATCCCCAGTACTGTCGGCGGCGCTGTCTGGCAGAATCTGCATTTCCTCGAACCCGAGCCCGAACGAAAGCGCACAATGTTCATCGCCGACGTTTTCCATTCCTGCGACCTTCTCACGGAGGAAGGTACTCGCATCACGGTTGGGGGCGACTACATGGCGTTCGGCTATGACACCAGCGTTCTTCACCATCGGAGCGATGTGGCGCTCGCGGTCACCTTCCAGCTCGTACGAGGCGACACCGCAGCCATGCACAGGATCATGCAGGAAAACCTGAGCTGGCGTGGAGCACGCCACCCATGGCTCCAGTTTCATCCGAGCGCGGGCTCAATCTTCAAGAAGATCGAAGGGATGGGCGCGGGCCGGCTGATCGATCAGTGCGGCCTCAAGGGCCATCGACATGGCGGCGCGCAGATTTCCCATATTCATGCGAACATCATGGTCAACCTTGGCAACGCGACTGCACGCGACGTACGCGAACTTATCGTGATCGCCCAGGATGCTGTCGAGGCGAAGTTCGGAGTGCACCTGGAACCGGAGATTGGTTTTATCGGCCAGTTCTAGCGCGCACTCGTCAGCGTTTCAACCGCTTCGGTCGCCGCGGTCCACTCCTCTATTGTCCTGTCGAGCCGGTTTTTCAGGCGCTCCAGCTCGATCCCGTCCTTGACCGCGCGCTTCTTCCCTTCGTCCGTCATGTAGAGCTCCGGGTCTGCCAGCCTCGAAGTCACGGCGATGATGCTTGCCTCCAGCTCGGACACCCTTTTCTCCGCGTCCTCTGCTTTTCGTCGGGCATTCCTCGCGGTGTCGCGCTCCTTGCCGCGGTCCTGCTCCCGGCGCTTCGTCTTCTGCTTCTCATGCACCCGGCGAAGCGACTCCTCTTCGGCCGCGTTTACCGCAGCCGCGTGCGCCCGCTCCCGACTCGTGGTTTCCCATTCGCCGAACGTGCCCGCAAAATCGGTGATGTGGCGATCGTGTAGTACCCAGACGCGCCCAACAAGATTTCTCAGGAGCTCCCGGTCGTGACTCACCAATAGTACCGTGCCGTCGTAATCCTGAAGTGCGTCCTCCAGGGCTTCGATCGATTCCACGTCGAGATGGTTGGTGGGCTCATCCAGAATCAGGAGATTTGCCCGAGCGAGCACTATCATGGCCAGTGCTACACGCGCTCGCTCGCCACCCGATAAACTCGACACGATGCGCTGCACTTCGTCTCCCGAAAACCCGAATCTCGCCAGATGACTCTGGACCTGACGCCTCTCCCATAGAGGCCGGATATCGGCGATCACCTCGTACATCGACTTGTCGAGCGGAACCTGGCCGAGGTCCTGCCGGTAGTACGCCGCCTTGATCGACCCACCTGTCCTGAGCTCGCCGCCAATTATCTCGTGCTCGCCGAGTAGTGCGCGAAGGAGCGTAGACTTGCCGGCGCCGTTGGGGCCAAGCAATCCGGCGATCTCGCCACGCTTTAACGATGCCGTGAAGTTTTCGATCAACACCCTGTCGCCAACGCCGATCGTTACATGTTCGGCGACCACCACCTGGTCGCCGCCACGGTCGGCAATTTCGAGGCGTAGCGCCATGGATCCGTCGGAGCCAACGGGTGTGCTGAGACGCGGAAGCCGCGAAAGCAGCTTCCGGCGCCCTTTTGCCTGACGCGAGTTCTGTCCCGCGAGATTCCGCCGGACATAGTCCTCCTGTCCGGCGATGAACTTTGCCTGCTTGTCGAAGGCGCGCTGTTGCGTGAGCCTTTTTTCTTCTCGCTGCCTTACGAACGCCTCGTATCCGCCGCTATAGGCAAACGCGGAGTCGCCCTCGAAGTGGAGCACGTGGTCTACGACGTTCGCGAGAAAAGCGCGGTCGTGACTGATCAGGAGAATCGTCTTGTCGGTGGACTGCAGGTAACTCTCAAGCCACTGCGTCGTGTCGAGATCGAGATGGTTGGTCGGCTCGTCGAGAAGCAGTACGTCGGCGGGGCTCACGAGCTGGCGCGCGACACCCAGACGCCCGCGCTCTCCGCCACTCAACTGCGAAAGCGGACGTGTTCTCGCTTCGACCGGATCGAACCCGAGTCCGTGAAGGACGGCATCTACGCGAGGAGCAAACGTGTACCCGCCTTCGCGGTCGAATCGCTCGAGGTCGCGATCGTAGCGCGCCAGAATTGCGGCGCTCGATTTTTCGCCAAGCTCCCCGATCATTACGGCTTGCTCAGCGAGCGACTGTTCAAGAGCAAGCAGATCGGCGAACTGTCCTGCGGCCGCTTCCCATACAGTCGCAGCCGTCCCGAAATCCCGATGTTGCTCCAGAAGCGATACGCGGATTCCCGGCTGCTTCGATACGCTTCCCGCGCTGAGCTCCTGGTGTCCCGTGATCAATCGAAACAGCGTCGTCTTTCCTGTGCCGTTGCGGCCGATTATTCCCCACCGCTCGCCTCGAGCGGCAGTGAAGGTCACATCCTTGAAAAGCGTCGTTGCGCCGAACTGGACCGCAGCGCCTGAAACCGATATCTGGGTCAATCCCGGAGTGCTCCCTCACATGCATCGAAGCAGGCACGCAGGGTGGAGACAGAGTGGTCTCCCATGTGGCCGATGCGGAACGTGGTATCGCCAAGTTTGCCGTAGCCACTTCCGACTTGTATGCCTCGGGCCAGCACTTTTCGAACGAACGCTTTTCCCTCGACTCCCTCCGGCAGTCGAATCGTGGACACGGTGGGAGATCTCGATCCCTCCGCAACAATGTTCTCGAGCGCGGCTCCACTTTGCGTTTGCACGTGCTCAAGCCATAGCTCGGTGGCGGCCGCCATTTCGGAGTGCCTTCGCCACCGATTGCCCATTCCTTCTCTCTGCATGGCCTCGAGTTGGACCTCGAGCGCGTAGAGCAGCGAGAATGCCGGAGTCGCCGGCACCTGATTGCTTTGTGCGAACCGGTCCATCTCTACGATGTCGAAGTAGACTCCGCGCCCTTCGGCGGTGCCCGCAAGCGCGACGAACTCGTCGGAGGCTGCGGCGAAGGCAAGTCCGGGTGGGAGAGCGAGCGCCTTCTGCGATCCAGTGAGAACATAATCTAACTTCCAGTCGTCGAAACGGAGCTCGGCTCCACCCAGAGCGCTCACGCTATCGACCAGACAAGTCACGCCCCTCGAATGAGCCGCGTCGGAGAGGTCTCGCACCTGATTCAGGGCGCCCGTAGATGTTTCGCAGTGGGTCACTGTGATGGCGCGGTACTGGCCCTTAGATAGATAATTATCTAATTCGGCCACGTTGTGAGTCTCGCCCCAGCCTACCTCGTATCTGTCCACGGCCCTGCCACACTTTTCCGCGATATGTGCGAACCGTTCCGAGAAGGCACCGTTCACCAGACAGAGAATCGGGCCCGGGGGCAACGCTCTGATCCCAGCCTCCATCATCCCTGTCCCCGACGATGCAGCGATGAAAACCGGACGCGTTGTGAAGAACACCTCCCGTAACCCACCCTGGAGGCGCCCAAACAACTCCTCGAACTCGGTGCTCCGGTGCGGGATCATCGGCCTCACCATCGCGGCGAGTACCTCGGCGCGGACTTCGGTTGGCCCAGGGAGAAAAAAAGTTCCGAACTTCGGCTCAGACGGCATGCTCCAACCTAGCGCCGATCCACTGCTTTCCAAACCACCGTCACCACCTACTTACCCGTCCATTCCTTCCACGTCTTCTCTTCCAGGCCGACGGTGAAATGGTTGCCGCTCCGCACAAGCGGGACCTTCAGCATGAGAGGTTCGTCCGCCAGTTTGTCCAACCAGGTTTCGTCGGACATTCGCGCATGCTTCAGACCGAGCTCCTGATATCTGACTGAACCCTGGTCGATCAACGCTCCAACGCCGAATTTCTGCGCGAAGCGTCTCAACTCGCCAAGCGATGCCGCCCGTTCATTGAGGTCGACGAAGTGCGTCTTGACTCGTCGCTCGGAGAAGAATCTCAGAGCCTTGCGAGTGTCGGCGCTTTTCTTGACTCCGAATATCTGTACTTCCATTGTAATTCGAGAGTGGAATCTGCGAAGTTGAGTGTACGAATCGCCCCCACAATCCGTCGAGACGTGTCGCGCCACAAGCCAGAGTCGCCGAAGGTAACCAGTTACTCGCCAGCATGGTGGCTCCCAAACGGGCATTCCCAGACGCTATGGGGCAAATTTCTGAGGCGTCAGCCTCTCAGGCCGACCCGCGTCGAGCGGCTCGATACCGTCGACGGCGATTTCCTGGACATTCACCACACAGACGGCATTCGTGGGGCGCCTGTTCTCGTGCTCCTCCATGGACTCGAAGGCACCATTCGATCGCATTACATACAGGCGCTGCTCGACGAGGCCAGCCGGCACCAATGGGGGGCAGCTGTCCTGATTTTCAGATCGTGCGGAGAACAGCCCAATCGAACGCCTCGCTTTTACCATTCCGGCGAAACAACAGACCTTGCCTACGCAGTCGATCATCTGTTGGCTACCATCCCCGACTCCGACATTGTACTGGCCGGCGTTTCACTCGGTGGCAACGTCCTTCTCAAGTATCTTGGAGAACTGGGGGAAGCTGTTCCGGCGCGCGTCAAAGGAGCCGTTGCCGCTTCGGTACCGTTCGACCTCGCACGGTCAGCGCGCTATATCGACCGCGGGTTCTCACGCCTCTATCAGGCACGATTTATCAGGTCGCTCAAGCGAAAGGCTATCGCAAAACTCGAAATCTTCCCGGATCTTGCATCCCGGGAAACGCTCGCCGCTGCAGTGACGATGCTTGATTTCGACAATTGCTTCACCGCGCCCGTACATGGGTTTCGTGATGCCGAAGACTACTATACGCGCTCGAGCGCAATCGGGTGGCTGAAATCGATCAGGGTGAATACGCTACTCCTGAATGCTGTTGACGACCCTTTCCTTCCCCCGCGAGTTTTGGACGAAGTTCGAGCGATCGCAGACCGCAATGTTGCGTTGGAAGTAGAGTTTCCGTTGCGTGGTGGTCACGCCGGCTTCGTTGGAGGCCGCAACCCATTCAATCCCGTATACTATCTTGAACAGCGCGTCGGCCATTTCCTCGAGCGGCAACTCCGCGCAGGAACGATGAGAGGCCCATGAGGAGAGAATGCTGATGCCAATCCCGCTCACTCGCACCATCACTATCACATCGCTCGCCGCTCTCGCTGCGTGCAGTTCTACCGGAACGAACAGATCTTCGGACCATGTCGGCCACGAACCGGCCGCCCCGGCCACCGTCCAGGGTGTGCCCCTGTCGGCGTCTCTCCCAGCTGACGCCGCTGGTGCCAGAGCCCGCCTGGCAAGCTCGCCGCGGCATGCCGAGTGGGTAACCATTTCGTCCGGCTCGGACAGCGTCAGGGCCTGGGTGGTTTATCCGGAGCGAAAGACAAAGGCCCCTGTAATTGTTGTCGTCCATGAAATCTTCGGTTTGACGCCATGGGTGCGCGCAGTGGCGGACCAACTCGCGGCCGATGGGTTCATCGCGATTGCACCTGATCTGCTGACGATGAAGGATCTGCCAAATCCGACAGATAGTGTGCCTGGGCAGCTTGCCACCGCCGCCATTCGTACACTCGACCCTCGCGACGTACAACGCCACATCGACGCAACCGCCCGCTTCGCAATGGCGCTTCCGTCGGCGCTCCCGAAGTACGGCATCGTCGGATTCTGCTGGGGCGGAAATGTTTCGTTCGAACACGCCGTGCATTCTCCCTCACTGGGCGCCTCTGTCGTGTACTACGGCCCATCGCCGAAAACAGAGTCGCTGGTTTCAGTCAGGGCGCCAGTGCTCGGCCTATATGGTGGGACTGATGCGCGAGTGGGCGCGACGGTTCCCCCGGCCGACTCTGCCATGCGTGCGATGAAAAAGACATTCACGCACTACAGTTACGATGGAGCCGGCCACGGGTTTCTCCGGCAACAGGGTTTGCTCAATGGTGCCAATCTCACAGCGACCGAGCAGGCGTGGCCTGCGACCATCGCGTGGTTTCGCCGCCATCTCGGCCGCTGATACACCATGATCTGGAAGACGGTGTATCTGGTGGTGTTTCTAGGCGGGCTCGCTCTCGCCGTGAATGCGATGCTCCATGGCGCCGAAAGGTGGCGTCGGCGACGATCCGCCAAACCTTCCGCTGTATTCAATCCACCAACGGTGGCCGCACTAGCCACGGGATTCGGTGCTGGCGGCTATCTCCTCTTTACTCGCAGCACGCTCGGCCCATGGGCGATCCTCCCGATCGCAATCGCGATCGGCGCGGTGGCGTTCTCCGGCATGACGATTCTCATGGCGAAGTGGGCTCTTCGAAACCCCACGGCGCACTCGGATGACGAGGAGGTCAACGGGCAGGTCGCCAGCGTGTCCCGCGACATTATGGGGGCCGAGCCGGGCGAAATCACTTATTTCGCATGGGAGAAGAAGCACGTTCTTCGCGCCCGAAGCATCGATGGATCGGAAATCCTGGCGGGCACAGAGGTGGTCGTCGATGCTGTCGAGGATGGTGTCGCTCGCGTCGAGCTGTGGTCGGTAGTAGAACAGCGGCTCTGATATGGGAATGCACGCGAAAGCAAACGCAAGGGCGCACGCAGGCTACATGGCGTAGAGCCGCAGCCACGCAGGCCAGTTGCCGCTCATCTCGAACACGTCGTCATAGTACGCGAGACCTTTCTCTTCCAGGTATTCCAGCAGCGGTCCTATCATTTCGTCGGAGGGGAGAGGGCCTATCACAATCAGGCTCCCGTCAACCTTGAACTCAGCGTCGGTGAGGTTGAAGCGAGCGTCTATTTCAGTTCGCGCCAGGCCTGCTCTTTCGAATGCTTCTTTTCTTACAAAGACCGTGGGCAATCCGGTGGTGATCTGAAGCGGCATCCGAATCTCCGGCGTATATGCTGTGTCGTTACCTTCAATGTATGTCTCCCGGTAGTTCTTCGCGGCCCGTGGAAGCGCGGTTCGATGTGCTGGTAATTGGTGCCGGACATGCGGGCACCGAGGCCGCTGTCGCGGCAGCGCGGACCGGCGCGACAGTAGGTCTCGTTACAAGCTCACTCGAGACCATTGGTCAGATGTCCTGCAATCCCGCAATCGGGGGGGTTGCGAAGGGCACGGTGGTACGCGAGGTCGATGCGCTCGGAGGAATCATGGGTCGGGCGACGGATCTCGCGACCGTCCAGTTCCGCATGCTCAATCGCAGCAAGGGTCCTGCAGTGTGGGCCCCGCGGGCCCAGTGTGATCGCGGCCTTTACCGCCGTGCTGTCCGGACGCTGATCGAAGAGCAGGGAAGGCTTCAGACCATTCAAGGTACTGTCGCGCGCCTCTTGTTCGATCCGTCGGGTACACGCGTCGAGGGGTTGGAAACACTCGAGGGTCGTGCCTTCTCGAGTCGCTGCGTCGTGATAACCACCGGCACTTTCCTTCGCGGCCGGATACACATTGGCACAGATAGCAGTGTTGCTGGAGGGCGCGCCGGGGAATCGTCTACGACTCATCTCGCGGAGCAGCTTGAGAATGCGGGACTCACGGTATCGCGATTCAAAACGGGAACACCACCGCGGATTGACGGCAGATCTGTCGACTACTCAAAGGTCGCGCGTCAGGATAGCGAGATAGAGCAGTTCGATTACTCGTGGTCGCACTTCTGGCCTGCGCCGAGGGTTATCGGTAACGCTACTCGTCATCCCGATCAGATGCCGTGCTGGATCGCGCATCTCGACGCGCCGGCAAAGGCGATCATTCAGGAAAACATTGCGCGCTCGGCGATGTACGGCGGTGCAATTACGGCCCGGGGGCCGCGATACTGCCCCTCAGTCGAGGACAAGGTTGTGCGCTTTCCAGAGGCAGAGCGTCATCAGCTCTTTCTCGAGCCAGAGGGTCATGATACATCGGAGCTCTACGTCAACGGGCTCTCCACGTCATTGCCAGCGCCTGTTCAGTTGGACATCATGCGCACCGTTCCGGGCCTCGAGAATGTGCGAATGAACCGTGCAGGTTATGCAATAGAGTACGACTACTATCCTCCTACTCAACTCGATGCGACACTCGAGGTAAAGGCGATCGCAGGGCTGTATTTCGCCGGACAGATCAACGGCACTACTGGCTACGAAGAAGCTGCGGGCCAGGGCGTGCTTGCGGGGATCAATGCCGGACTCTCCGCTCTCGAACAACCTCCCCTGGTTCTGGGCCGCGAGACCTCATACATCGGTGTCCTCGTTGATGATCTTGTAACGTGCGGAGTCGATGAACCTTACCGCCTGTTCACCTCACGCTCCGAGTTTCGGCTCACGGTTCGACAAGACAATGCACTGACGCGGCTTGGTCCTGTCTGCGTCGGTCTCGGGATGTATGATGACCGCGAGGCTGCCATCGTCGCCGGTCGTCTCGCTGAAGAGAGGCGCATTCATGAACTCGCGTCTTCGACCAGCATCACACCGGCGCAGGCGGAGCCTGTTCTGACTTCCGCGAACTCGACAGCGATTGCGCACACTGTAAGAGTCGTAGAGCTCGCGCGAAGGCATGGCGTTGCGTTGCTCTCACTGTTCGAAGCCTCTGGTGTCGAGTCGCGTTTCTCCAGTGAGTCGATTCTTTCGGCCGACCTCGAGATCAAGTACTCGGGGTATTTCGACCGTGAAAGGGCACAGGCTGCACGGATGCGGTTGATGGGAGAGTTTCCGATACCCCCTAATCTCCGTTACGCAGACATGAACTCATTGTCCTGCGAAGCGCGACAAAAATTGGAAACCATTCAGCCTCGCACGCTGGCTCAGGCGTCGCGCATTCCTGGAGTGAGTCCAAGCGATATCCAGAATCTTGTAATCGAAGTCGAGAAGAAGCGTTCCCGGAACAGCGCGCCCAGGTAGGCAGGCTTTCTAAACGGCAACTGGCGAAGTGCGATCTCTCCCGGTCCACTCGAGTATGATCACCGCGGCGGCGATCATCGCTCCCCCGGTTATGGTTGCAGCAGTCAGCTCTTCGTTGAGCAGAAACACACCGAGCACAGTGGTAAAGAAGGGCTCAACCGTGGACACGATCGAAGTTCTCACGGGCCCTAGCACATGCAGGCCTGCAATCAGTGCTCCGAATGCGATAGCGGTGCCGATCGTCGAAAGAAGAAGGAGATATTTCCAGGTCGTGGGCGACCCTGGTATCTGCATCTGGTGGGTGAGTATGCTAGCTATCAAAAACGCGAGTAGTGCGCCGAGTATGAGGAAGAAAGTCGCTACGCCGGCGGGCATCCCGGCTTGTGCGTGGTGCAGGCCAGGGAGATAGAGCGCATAGAGAATCGCGGTACCAAGAGCGAGCGACACGCCGACGATATTCAATGAACCCACTGCCGGAGTTCCCACCATTACAGCGATCCCCGCCATGGCCGCACACAGCGCGAGGAGTCGCGGCAGAGTGATGCGTTCCCGGCCTGTCACTGCGGCGATGATCGCAACCCAGGCTGGGTACGTGTAGAAAAGGAATGCAAGCGGCCCAACTGGGAGGTAGTCGAGTGCGCGAAGAGAGAGGTATGTGATCAGTCCCTGTCCCACGCCGCCGACGAGGGTCAGTCTCCAGGCGAGGCGAGACCTCAGATGCGCGAACACTGCGCGGTGAAGTATGACCAGCAAAATCAGCGCGGCCAGACTGTACCGCCACATCATGGCCGGTATTAGCGGCAGGCCTGAGCGTGTCGTAAGAAGCGTCAGTGTGGACAGCGATCCGAAGCAACACGACGCAAGCAGGATCCAGAGGATCGCCCGGGCGTTTGCGTTATTGTTGGTCGGCATGGCGTCAAATCTAGGCGGAAGGGCAAGCTGATTGCGCTAGCAGGCGGAGCTTGTGGGCCGATAATGTGCAGGACACGCCGTGGCGGACGTCTAAACGTGGACACACTTCCAACCTTGAACTAAACGGGCAGGGTATTGAAAATGAAAATAGCTCTCAGCATCGGTATGCTTATATTTTCGGCGCCAGTATTAGCACAGAATAGCGACATTAATGCGCTAACTCCGCAAATTAACGTTAGTGCGCGGGGGGAGGTAAAAGTGGTTCCCGATCGCGCCAACATCCAGATAAGCGTTCAAACCCGCGCGGAGACCGCATCGGCCGCAGCCTCCGACAACGCGAAGAAGCAGAAGGCGGTTATCGACGGCCTTCGGGCATTGGGCATAGGCGCAGCCGACATCGGTACGAGCAATTACAGTGTATACCCCGAGCAACGTTACGAGCCCAACAAGGAACCAGTGATTGTCGGCTACAACGTCACCAATACACTGTCCGTCGAGCTGAAATCCGTAGCTCTGGTCGGTCCCGCAATCGATGCGGCCCTCGCAAAAGGCGCAAACATGATTACGTCACTTCAGTTCTTTGCGTCGAACACCGAAGCGGCCCGCCAGGAGGCGATCGCTCAGGCAGTGCGCAAAGCCCGATCTGACGCGGATGCAGCGGCACGGGCGGCCGGTGGCTCCATATCGGAACTTCTCGAGATAGGTATCGGATCCTACGTTCCCCCTCCGCCTCGCCCTATGGAGATGAAGATACGGGGCGTTTCGGCCGCACAGTCCGATACCCCTATCGCGGCGGGCGATCAGTCGTTGTCCGTCGATGTCAGCACACGCTGGAGATTTATTCCCAACCCCCGCTAGGCCGCTGTGTGTCACGTGAAACATCCGCCTCTGCTATCTGAGTAACCCCGAGCAAGGTTATTTCACGTGACACAACCCAGAGCAAGTATCCCCTGCCCAGAGGGGGCTCGCTTCCGTACATTCCGGCTCCCCTCTCAATCCGGTGCCAGTGGGTCGTGTAATAGCAGTCGCTAACCAGAAGGGTGGGGTCGGCAAGACCACCACCACCGTCAACCTCGCCGCCAGCCTGGCCGCAGCCGAACAACGAACCCTGTTGATCGACGGTGACCCACAGGGCAATGCCACCAGCGGAGTCGGGATCGACGGAAGCAGCCTTCCCGCCACTCTTTACGACGTCCTTATCGGTGGATCCTCCATCCGCCAAGCCATTCAGAACAATATCCACTTCGATCTTCTCGACGTGGTACCCGCTACACCCGACCTCGCCGGTGCAGAAGTAGAACTTATCGACCGCGAAGACCGCGGCCATACGATGCGAAATGCAATCGAACCAGTGCGCGGTGAGTACGACTACATTCTCATCGACTGCCCCCCATCGCTCGGACTCATTACCCTCAACATGCTCGGCGCCGCAGACGCGGTCCTGATCCCCCTCCAGTGCGAGTACTATGCACTGGAGGGCCTGTCGCAACTGCTAAACACCGTACATCGTATCCAGCACGGAGTGAACGAATCGCTGAGTATAAGTGGCGTTTTGCTAACCATGTACGACGCCAGGCTCAATCTGTCGCGTCAAGTCGCAGCAGATGCGCGCGACTACTTTGGCGACACCGTCTTTGAAACAGTCATTCCAAGAAACGTCCGCCTGGCGGAAGCGCCAAGCTTTGGCAAACCAATCATTCTCTATGACATCGGATCGGTTGGAGCTAAAGCCTATATGAATGTCGCCCGCGAATTGATCGCACGCACTCCAGCACGAGACACTACCAATGGCTCCTGAGAAATCGACCCGTAGACTTGGCCGCGGCCTGGACGCACTCTTCAATGCGCCCGGCGCACCGCTACCGGTCGAGAAGGAAAAAGGCGCTCTCAGAAACATTCCGATCTCCAGGATTACGCGCAATCCGTTCCAACCCAGAAAAAACTTCAAGTCGGCCGAGCTCCGTGAGTTACAGGAAAGTCTCCAGTCGAGCGGACTGCTTCAGCCCGTCACGGTCCGGACGGCACCCAAGGGCGATGGGTACGAATTGATTGCTGGCGAGCGGCGCCTGCGGGCCGCAACCAATCTCGGGTGGTCAGAAATTCCAGCCGTTATCAAGGAATTGAGTGACAAGGAAATTCTCACGCTCGCCCTGATAGAGAATCTCCAGCGCTCAGATCTCAATCCTATAGAAGAGGCGGAAGGCTACGACCAGCTTATTCGCGAGTTCGGACACACCCAGCAGACTGTAGCCACCATCGTCGGAAAGGATCGGTCTACAGTAGCCAACGTTCTCCGCATCCTCCACCTTCCGCCCGCAGTTCGTGAACTCCTCCAGGACGGACAGCTTACTGCCGGCCAGGCAAGGCCGCTTCTGGGGCTGGACGACCCCTCGCGAATGACAATGTTCGCAAGACAGATAGTCCAGAAGGGTTGGAGCGCCCGCGAGGTGGAGCGTCGCGTCCGGGAGTCCGGCAAGGGGCGGGCTGGCCTGAAGGGAAGCACCCCCGCGAAGGTGGACAGCCGGCCGCCTGAACTTCGAAGCGTGGAGCAACGCCTGCGAAAGCACCTGCAGACAGACGTAGCAATTTCCCTCAAGGCTGCCCATAAGGGCTCGATAACTATCGAATTCTACAGCCCAGAGGATTTGGAGAGAGTGCTGGATCTCATAGGCCTGAGAGACGATCCACACTGATATCCGCGCCTTAGTAACTGTATACTAGACAACACTTTAACCGCAATACCATGGTTTCGCACCGGGGTTTCCCTACACTTGCCGCATGGCTGTTCGCACTCACCTTGGGAGCGTGTTCGGGAAAGGCCGAACGCTCCGAAGCTGCTCCCGGCAGCACCTTCAAAGTCGCATTGCTCACACCAGGGCCTATCTCGGACAAGTCGTGGAATGGTGGGGCCTATGCGGGATTGATGGCTATCCGTGATAGTCTCAGCGCCCAGGTCAGTCATATCCAGACAAAAACACCCGCGGAGTTCGACGAGAATTTTCGCCAGTACGGCGCGAAGGGCTTCGATCTTGTGTTCGGTCACGGCTTCGAGTTCCAGGACGCCGCGTTGCGCGTGGCGCCCAGCTATCCAAACACCGTCTACGTGACCACGTCCGGAACCAGTGTCGCAAAAAACGTCGCCGGAGCGGATTTCGCCTTTGAAGAAGCCTCGTACCTGGCAGGAATAATCGCGGGCAGGGTGACACGATCGAATGTTCTTGGCGTCATCGGCGGTACGGAACTACCCCCGGTCAAGCGAAGCTTTGCCGCGTTCGAGCAGGGTGCAAAATCAGTCAACCCGCGAGTAACGGTAATTGTCTCGTACATCGGTAACTGGGATGACGCGAGCGCAGGAAAAGAGCAAGCCATCGCGCAGATATCCCGCGGCGTGGACGTGATTTTCCAGAATGCCGACGCTGCAGGACTTGGCGTCTTTCAAGCAGTGAAGGAAACAAAATCAGTTCGAGTCATCGGATCGAACGCAAACCAGAATGACATGGCTCCCAACCATACTCTGGGCAGCGTGGTCATCGATCTCGCTCATGCATTTCTATTGATTGCGCGCGAAGTGAAAAAGGGGAATTTCAGCGGGCGTGTTTTTTCTCTCGGCATTCACGACGGTGTAGTGCTGTATGTGCCGAATCCACGGCTCGCAGGCGAAATTCCGGCTGACGCCAGCGCAGCGGTCAGTTCTGTTGAAGAACGCATGCAGAACGGCACGTTCAATGACAGGCTGCTACCAGATTCAATGCAGGAGAAACCCCGCAAGTGACCGAGACCCTGGAAATGGTAGCGTTTCTCGACGGCTTGCTGGAAACCTCCGAAATACCGGATTACCCCGGCGCCATCAACGGTCTCCAGCTCGCCAACGCGGGCAAGATAAGAAAACTCGCTGCGTGTGTGGACTTCTCGAGCAGAACCGTCGCTCGCGCCGTCGAGGAAAAAGCGGACTTCCTGATCGTGCATCACGGAATGTTCTGGGGAGGAGCACGGCCGATAACGGGGGCCGCGTATACCCGTATGCGCATGCTCCTGGACAATGATGTTGCCGTGTACGCGTCGCACCTGCCGTTGGACAGGCATCCCATATTTGGTAACAATGTGCTACTATCTGGCCAGCTTGGCCTCACTCCGTCCGGCGAGTTCGCCAGCTACAAGGGAACAACCATCGGAGTTCGCGGCACCTCCGATATTCCAACCGCAGATCTCGTGGATAGATCGCGACGCTTCGCCACAGCGCATGGTGGCAACGCGATAGCGACTGCATTTCCAGACGGACGTCGCACCAGGCGCTGGGCTGTCTGCACCGGCGGCGGAGCATCGGCTGAAACACTGCAAGAGGCAACACGATCTCAAGTCGACACGCTCATCGTCGGTGAAGGTCCGCACTGGACAGCGGTCGAGGCCGGAGATCTGGATATGGTCATCATTTACGCGGGGCATTACGCTACCGAGACGCTCGGTGTCGCAGCATTGACGGAGCATGCCGCAAAGACGTTCGACCTGGAGTGGACCGCGATTCACGCGCCAACCGGGCTTTGACGCCAGGGCCGGAGCGAACGTCACTCGCTGAACCGACTCGCCCCGCCCTCGAGCTGCGCGGGATCACAAAACGGTTTCACGGCGTCACAGCACTCGATAACGTCTCGCTCTGCGTGACAAAAGGCACCATTCACGCCCTCCTCGGTGAGAATGGTGCAGGCAAGACCACGCTGATGCGAATTGCCTTCGGCATGGTCGCGGCCGATTCCGGAGATATCGCGAGAAACGGTGCGCGCCTGACTCTTTCTTCTCCCCGAGACGCGATTGTCGCTCGCATCGGCATGGTGCACCAGCAATTCTCGCTTGTCCCCGCAATGACAGTCGCAGACAATGTCGCCCTCGGCGGTACGGGCATATATCGCTTCGATGATATAGCGCGACGAATGAAGGAAGTCGCGCGTGAAACGGGGCTCGAACTCGACCCTGCTGCAAAAGTCGCTAGCCTTTCCAGCGCTGAAAGGCAAAAGCTGGAGATCGTGCGCACCCTTGCGCACGATGCCGATTTCTTGATTCTCGACGAGCCTACTGCGGTGCTCACTCCAGGGGATACGGGAGAGCTGTTCATCCAGCTCCGCAGGCTCGCAAGTTCTGGCCGAAGCGTGATCCTCATCACACACAAGTTGCAGGATGCGCTCGACCACGCTGATGACGTCACGGTACTCCGACGCGGGCGCATGGTTCTTAATGCCAGAATGAGAGACACTACCCGCGAAGTGTTGACTACCGCGATGCTGGGCAGCGCGCAGCCGCAACAAGACACGCGAAACATCCGTGAGGCCAGCTCTTCAGTGGTGGCGCGTGTTTCCGTAACGCCAGACCGTACGGAGAGCATCGAAGTTCACAATGGAGAGATTCTCGGTGTCGCGGCAATCGACGGGGCTGCGACGCAATTGCTTCGATTGTTTGCCGCCTTGCATGGCCAGTCAACTGACGGTTCCGGGCAATCGCTGCGAGTCGGTTTTGTGCCGGAGAATCGGCTGGAGGATGCGCTTATCCCCAGTTTTACGCTGACAGAAAATCTCGCACTCAGGAATGCCGGAGAGCGACGCGGGTTGCTTGACTGGCGACAACTTCGAGAAGCTACAATCGGTGTGATCGGCGAGTTCGACGTACGGGCTGCAGGCCCAGACGCAATGGCACGGACACTGTCCGGCGGGAATCAGCAAAGGTTTGTGCTGGGTCGCGAATTGAGCGACAACCCAGCCCTCCTCGTTCTCGAAAACCCCACCCAGGGACTCGATGTGAAGGCGGCCGCTGCGATTCATCAAAGAATGCGAGCGGCACGAAACGCCGGTATCGGAATTGTCTTCTACTCCACCGATCTCGATGAGCTGGCCGACCTTTCCGACAGGGTCGTCGTAGTGAGCGCAGGCCGCATCGCCTACGCTACCCCTGACCGAAACGCGATAGGAAGACTTCTACTCGGAGATGCATCAGCGGAGCGCGCCGTTGGTTGACCTTTCATTTCTTGCCGACACGCTGGTAAGATCGACCCCGCTGATAATTACCGGCCTTGCCGTGGCACTCGCTTTTCGTGGAGGGGTATTCAACATCGGTGCCGAGGGGCAATTGCTCGCCGGTGCAATTGCGGGTACGACGGTCGCGCTCCGGGCAGGGGAAACCCTTGGAAACGCCACGCCAGCTGTTGCCCTGCTCGCGGCAGCGATCGCCGGCGCGACATGGGCAGCCATAGCCGCAGAGTTGCGACAGCGATTTCGCGTGCTTGAGATCATCAGCACGATCATGCTCAACTTCATCGCAATACATCTCGTTTCATTTCTCGTAAGAGGACCACTTCAGGAGCCTCAGCGGATCTATCCGCAATCGCCGTCCATTGCCGAAGCGGCGAGACTCCCGTTGATGCTGCCTGGTACCCGATTGCATGCCGGCTTTGCCATCGCTGTAGTGCTCGCGCTGATTCTTGCCTGGTTTTTCAGAAGTACCGCTGCTGGATTCAGGATTCGCGCAGCGGGCGCAGCGCCTCGCGCAGCCTGGAGCGCGGGTCGAATCGATGTCGCCAGAACGTCCTATCGCGTATTCCTTCTAAGCGGTGCTCTCGCCGGTATCGCGGGAGGGATCGAAGTAACCGGTGTCACTTTTGCGCTCTACGAAAATATTTCACCGGGTTACGGATACACCGCGATCGCCGTAGCGCTGATAGCTGGGTTGAATCCCCTTGGAGTGATTGCGTCAGGCATTTTCTTTGGTGCACTCGAAACGGGGGCGATTTCGCTGCAGCGTGAGTTTGCGATTCCAGCCTCCATCGCCTCCGTCACGGAAGCCGCACTCATTCTCACGGTGCTGGCGGTCGCGAGCTTGCGCGGTCGCGTGATTCCAGGACTTGCAAAAGCCGGAGCCCGATGACGGCATTCGAAACATTTCTCGAGGGCACCGTGCGAACGGCTACTCCTCTCGGCTTTGCGGCACTGGGGGAAACTGTCGCCGAGCGGTCCGGTGTTATCAACATCGGGCTCGAGGGCGCGATAATAGCCGGTGCGTTCGGTGCTTTCATTGCTGCGGGAACAGGTAGCGTATGGGTCGGTTTCGCCGGTGCGGCACTCGGTGGCGTAATCGTGGCCGCCATGTTCGCCGTCTTCGCAATCCGCTTGCGGGCGGATCAGATAATTACCGGCACGGCGGTCAGCCTTCTTAGCCTCGGTTTGACTGCCACGCTCTACCGCCAACTCTACGGAGCGACTGGGGCCGCATTGACCATCCCCACCATGGGTGTCTTCGAAGTACCAGGACTTGTTTCGATTCCCGTACTCGGTCGGCCGCTATTCGCGCAGCCGCCAATTACATATTTGCTTTATGTTGCGTTCCCCGCCGTCTGGTGGTGGATGTATCGCACGTATTCGGGGCTTGGCCTGCGCGCCGTCGGGGAAGACCCAATGGCTGCTATCGCCGCAGGCGTGCCGGCAACGAGAATGCAGACAGTGGCGATACTTTTTGGCGGAGCTCTTGGAGGCATTGCTGGCGGAGTGCTCGTCATAGCACAGGCCGGCTCATTCGCCGAAGGTATGTCGGCCGGACGTGGTTTCATTGCGATCGCCATCGTCGTCCTCGGACGTTGGCACCCACTTGGGGTCGCGGCTGCGGCCGTCGTCTTTGGAGCCGCCAGCGCGCTTCAATACTTATTTCAGGCAATGGGATGGGCGCTGCCATATCAGGCCTTTCTAGTGTTGCCGTACGTTCTCACCCTGCTCGGTCTCGCGGGAATCGCGGGGAAGGCCACCGCCCCCGCAAGCCTGGGTCAATGGAGAGAGCGTTCCTGATTCGTTTCAGCATCCAGCATACGCGCTTCGCCAGGTGATCTTCCACTCCTTCTGGCTCGTCCGTTCGAGAAGGACAAGCCTGCTGCCATCTTCGTACTCGAAAGTCGCGATGATTGCCGGCCTTCCCTGAGCAAAGCGCACTGCGGCCAGGACTTCGCTGGTACGCACGACATCCTCAGCTCCTGCGACTCGGCTTTCAAACGCAACGACATACTTGCCACCGGTGTCTCCTGCTCTTTCGGCCACCAGCAACAGGTGTTCGACCCGTGGGTTGGCTTCCTCGTTGATTTTTCGTACGACATCGCCGATCAGAACAGAAGTCGTTCCAAGTTGGAAGCGGTACGCCCGCCTGACAGCGAACGGCAGACCACGGAACGTGGGGTCGGTGCCCTCGGCCACAGCTGAAGCCACTCTCGCAATCTCGGTCGTAACAAATGATGAGTCTCCTGATGTCATGCCTTCGAGAGAGTCGAGCTTGAGGGGAGCTGCAACTCCTGTTCTGAATCCAGCGTTCCAGGGTTTGCTCGGAGACGGAGACAGAGTACCGACTGGCCACGACAGACATCCATCGGTGTTGCTCCGCTGCGACGCGACGAGAAGCGTGGCAGAGGCGGCCAGTCCCGAACGACTGAACAAGTCAACCGGCATGTTCGAAAGCGAATCGAGCATGAATGTCGGCGTCGCGGAAAGCGAGCTATCGGTCAGCTCGGGGAGCACCACCACGGTGAAACCACCTGGTGCCGAGAGCAGCATGACGGGACCGTTTTTCGTTTTGTCCCATCCCTTGTTGATGGTTGGTCCTGGGAACTGAGACGTAGTCGGCCTTGATTCGACGGAATCGGACGCGACATTTTTTTCGTCACCGCCACACGCGACGATCGCCAGAAATGAAATGACAGTCAGGAAACGCCTTGCCCGTAATGAATCCATAAGTGGTAATTTGTAGCCCCTTGAGCGGCCGCGTCGAGTTAGAGACTCTCACCGAGTTCCCAGGGATGGCTCAGTGTTGACCCACGCTTCTCACCCAGGACCCGTCATCACTGACGCCGGCGAGGTAATCGCGAGTCGGGCGCCCTTGCGCGAGCGATTGAGTTGGTCTCTCTACGATTTCTCCAACACGATCTTCTCGATGAACATCGCGACGCTTTTCTTCGCGGTGTGGCTCGTGAGGGATGTTGGGGCTACCAACACCATGGCAGCACTGGCAAGCAGCATATCGTCGGTGCTGGTCGTTCTGTCGATCCCTCTTTTCGGTGCCATATCCGACGCGACACAGCGCCGTAAACCGTGGGTGGTCGGGTTCACTCTGACGGCGGTAACCATGACGATCGTCATGGGAATAGTCGGGCAGACGATGATTCCGCTTGTCGGGGAAGCCGTAACAAATCCCTCAGTTTCTTCATACACTCTCGCTGGTTTGCCTGCTTTCGCAATTCTCGCCGCTTTCATTCTCGCGAACTGGGCGTACCAGGGAGCGATGCCGTTCTATAACGCCATGATGTTCGAGCTGGTTCCCCCCAACGAGGTTGGACGCCTGTCGGGGTTAGGCACCGCTCTGGGGTACGTGGGCTCCATTGTCGGGGTCCTGCTGGTGTCGCCGTTTTTCAATGGAGCGATGCCCGTCGTCGGGGACCTGTCGGCCGGGTTTGTTGATCTGCTGAGGAAGGTGCCGTTCACGAGCCACGGTGGTCGAGTTTCGACGTTCGTCCCGACGGCGATTCTTTTTCTGTTGTTCTCGCTCCCCCTCATTCTTTTCTGCAGAGATCACAACGCGCGCCCGGATAGGAAAAGGGTCGAGTGGAAAGAAGCATTCGCTGGTGTTGTTCAGACGGTTCGCGATTCGAAAAAATATCCCGGCGCGCTGCGCTTCCTGCTGGCGTCCTTTCTTTACCAGGACGCCATCGGCACGATCATCCAGTACATGGCGCTTTACGCTGTAATGGCGATGGGCTTCGAGAAAGGCGCGGAAGTGACCCTCTTCGTCGTTCTCACCATTCCAGCCGCAATCGGAAGCTATTTCATCGGCAGGCTGGTCGACCGAATCGGGCCCAAGCGCAGTCTTGTGTTCGTGATCGCTGCCTGGGTGGTACTCCTGGTGGCCATGGTGATTGTGCCGAGCAGGATGGCATTCTGGGTTGTTGGCGGTGCGATCGGCTTGATCTTTGGCGGTGTCGCAACAGCCGAAAGACCGTTGCTTCTGACGCTCGTACCCGACGTAGAGGCAGCGCGCTTCTTCAGCCTCATGGTCCTGTCGTCGCGTGCGGCGGCGATCGCAGGACCACTTATCTGGGGCTGGACCGTGGATGGTCTGCTTCCTTCGTTTGGGACAGGTTTCGCTTATAGGGCCGCAGTGATCACTGTCGTGATCGCGATGTCCTTCTCGCTGGTTCTGTTGTTGAAGGTGCCGGACAAGTGGCGACGCACCGGGGTTTGATTTATCGCCTGCTTCGCTGGTTCACCGGCATCGCGCTGCACTGGTTCTACTCGAATATTCATGTAATCGGCAGAGAACTAATCCCAGCGAGTGGTCCCGTGCTTCTGGTGGCGAGCCATCACAATGCTCTCGTCGACGCGCTTATTGCCGGCTGGATTGCACCACGCCGACTGACGTTCACCGCCAAGGCGACATTGATGAACAATGTTGTTCTCGCGTGGTTGTTTCCGAGGATTGGGGTCGTTCCGCTCAAGCGTACCAGCGATGAGAAAAAACGAAATACCGGGCCTGCGCCGGATTCTGCCCGCAACGCCAGTGCGTTCGAGAGCATCCTGGAAGTTCTTCAGCGCGGAGGAATTGTGCTGATTTTCCCGGAAGGCAAGAGTCACAGCGAGCCCGCACTTGCCCCACTCAAGACTGGTGTCGCCCGCATTGCGCTGGAGGCGCGCGACAATCGCAGCATACGCGGCCTTCAGATTGTGCCTCTCGGACTAAGCTTCGAAGACAAAGGCAATCCGGGTACGACGGTTTTGGCCGAAGCGGGGGAGCCGATACTTCTCGACGATGTCGGCGCAGTCAGTGTCGAAGAGCTTACCATGATCGTTGCCGACAGGCTGGCGGCCGTCTCGCTCAAGGTCCCTAAGCCATCGCCCGACCGCGAGGCAGTGAAGCGCAAGGGAGGAGTTCACCCATTCGAGTCACCACTCGCCGCCTGGGGCGAGCTGACCCATCGTTACGTCATTAACTACGCTCGCGAGTTTGCAGTCAGGCGAAGCCACAGTCCCGACGACCCAGCCATGCTCACCATCATTTTTTCGCTGCTGCTGATCCTCGGATCGTACGCCGCACAGTTCGCGATCGTTGCTGTCTTGCTCGGCCCCTGGTGGGCCACGTTTTTTGTTGCGACGCTACCGTTCGGAGCTTACTGGGCAGCGTTCAGACACCACCCCCAAGCGGCGCGTTGAGGACGGTGCTATTTGGTCTCCACCCAGTTGCGACCCGCTCCCATATCGACCACAAGAGGCACCGAAAGATGGGCCGCGTGTTCCATCTCGCGCTTGACCAGAATCTTGACAGCGTCGAGTTCTTCCGAAGGTACCTCGAATACGAGCTCGTCGTGAACCTGCAGTAACATTCGCGCAGAATAACCGCCACTGCGCAAGGCAGCGTCGATTCTGATCATTGCAATCTTGATCAGGTCAGCAGCCGATCCCTGAATCGGTGAGTTGGCAGCCGTACGCTCTCCGAACGCGCGAGTGTTGAAGTTGCGCTCGCGAAGTTCCGGGATGTAGCGACGCCGCCCGAAGATGGTCGTGACATACCCGTGCTCACGTGCGAATTCCACGCTCGAATCGAGGTAGGCCCTGATCCCCCCGAAGCGCTCGAAATAGCGGAGAATGAAATCCTTCGCCTCTCCATGCTCGATCTTGAGTTGACGAGAGAGCGCATGAGCCCCCTGTCCATAGATCGTCGCGAAATTGATCGTCTTCGCGCGTGCACGCATTTCCGCGTTCACTTGATCTACGGGTACGTCGAAGATGATTGCCGCTGTCTGCCGATGGATATCTCCGCCCGCATTGAACGCTTCGACGAAAGCAGGATCTCCCGAAAGGTGGGCGAGGAGCCGCAACTCGATTTGCGAGTAATCGGCCGCGAGTAAAATCCAGCCGGATCGCGGAATGAAACCTCGCCTGATGTCACGACCGAGCTCACGCCTGATTGGAATGTTCTGAAGATTGGGATCACTCGATGACAGGCGTCCGGTTGCGGCTACAGTCTGATTGAACGACGTGTGTAGTCGTCCGGTCTCGGGGTTTACCATCGCCGGTAGAGCATCCAGATACGTGCTCTCCAGCTTGGAAAGCTCGCGATACTCCATCAGGAGAGCCGGTAGTACGTGGCCTGCGTCCGCAAGCTCCTGGAGAACGCTCGCGTCAGTCGACGGACCGGTACTCGTCTTCTTGAGTGTTGGAAGACCCAGGCGCGTGAAGAGAATCTCGCGTAGCTGCGGGTTCGAGTTGATGTTGAACTCGACACCGGCCTCGGCGTATATCTGCTTTTCTACGGCCTCTCTCTCCCGCCGGAATCTCTCCTTGAGTGAATGAAACCACTGGACGTCGATCGTGATGCCAGTCCATTCGACTTCCGCCAGCACCGAGATAAGTGGAATCTCGATGTTCTCCAACAGTGACCTGACTTCCGAGGTGTCGAGCTGTGGCTCGAATATCCCGCGAAGCCTGAGGACCATGTCTGCGTCCTCACATGCGTAGTCGCGGGCAGCATCCACAGGACATTGATCAAACCGAACGGCCGACTTGCCTTTACCGCAAAGGTCCGCATACGACATCACCGAATGATCGAGGAACTCGAGTGCAAGAACGTCGAGCCCGTGTGATCTCCTTCCTGGATCGAGAACATAGCTCGCCAGCATGGTATCGAAATCAAGGCCCCTGAGAGCGATTCCGGCGCGGCGAAGTACGAGCACATCGTACTTTGCGTTTTGGGCTGCTTTCTTAACTCCAGGATCCTCGAGCAAGTCTCTGAGCGGCTTCATTTCCAGGGACCCGATATCCGGCAGATTCTTTACTGGCTCACGCGATCTCTGACTCCCGATCATCCCGCCAGCGATACCGCCAGGAACGTCGACCTTTTTCACTGCACGAAAGGGCCGAACCCCTGGTGGTTCATCCCCTCCCGTGACAAGACCGCGGTCGTTCGATGCATCGGTTGGTGATCGATCGCCCGCCAAGTCAACGAGAAGCTCGCCTTGCGCTGCCTGCCAATCCGAGTGTCGAAGTGGAAGGTAGTACGCCTCACCGGGATTGATTCCGATGGCTATGGACACGAGAGTAGAGCGAAGTGGATCCGACTGAACGGGCGCGTCTGCATGCGCGAAGGTCGCCGTACCGACGGATATGCTCCCGGTCGAGCGTGCCCGCGCCACGAGGTCGCGCATCGCCTCGATTGTGTCTACGGTTACGTAGGAAGTCTTTGGTATCGTCGATTCGGGCTTCGCAGTAGCTGTCTCGGGAGCCGGAGACTGCGCAGCCAGTGCGCCAACATTTCGGGCGAGAGAATGGAATTCGAGCTCTACGTAGAGATCGCGTAGATGTGCATAGTCGGGCTCCTGGAGGAGCATTGTGGCAGCGTCAAACGAGACCGGTAAATTGTCGCGAATTGTTACTAATTCTTTAGAAAGCCGGGCGTTGTCTGAGTACTGCAGCAGTGCTTCTCGCGGACGCTTCTTCGTAATCTCTGAAGCGTGCTCGAGAATGGATTCGAGGCTGCCGTATTGCGCCACCAGCTCGCATGCTGTTTTGTCGCCGATTCCTTTTACACCTGGGACGTTGTCGGACGAATCACCCACGAGAGCCAGATAGTCCGTGACGTGCTGCGGCGGCACACCGAGTCGCTCGCTGGCATTCTCCATTCCGACCCAGTGCTCTTCGACTCCCGCTGGACCACCTCGACCCGGGTTGAGAAGCCAGACACCCGGCCTGACCAGTTGCTGAAAATCCTTGTCTCCCGAAACGACCACGACGTTCAGTTTGTTCTCGAGACCTTTGACGACGAGGGTCCCGATCACGTCGTCGGCCTCGAATCCGGACAGGGAGACGATCGGAATGCGATACGCCGCCAGGAGCTGACATATCCTGTCCATACCTCTGTCGAAATCGGCCTGTAGCTCCTCCGTCAGTTTCTCGCGCGTTGCCTTGTATGCGGGGAAGGTCTCGTGCCGAAAGGAAAGTCCGGAATCATGCACCCAGGCGAGGTAGTCAGGCTTGTGCTTGTCGAGGAGTCGCTGGATGAAGCTCGAGATACCCCACACCGCCGACGTGTTCTCTCCCTTGCTCGTGGTAAGCGGACGGGAAATAAGCGCGTAGAACGCACGATAGATCAGTGCATATCCATCTACGAGAAAGAGCCGCGGCGATTCTGGAAGCTGCATCTCTCAATATAAAGCGCCCCTGTCCTGGTTCGGCCTGGACAGGGGCGGGGAAGGGGGTGGGAGGCCCCTCAGTGAATCAGGAGACGGGCATTAATGTTCTGAAATTCCGTCTCACTGATTGGGGTAAGTCGCCACCGGCCAGAACCCGACTCGTCGTAGAAGATGAGCCGGACACGATACTGACTGTACTCCCAGTACTGGAGCCTTCCGCGTTGCGACACTGACGCCCGCGTGATTGGTCCGTTTGTCGTTTGCTCATATAGCTGATCGGGTTCGCCGAGGACGAGGTAGACCCGGGCTCTATCGGCAAGCCATCCGCCACGGCCGATGCCGTCGTCCCGAAAGCGCATGCTTGCCTGCTGGAGGCGCGAGAAGTAGGTCTGCAGGCCTTCGTGTTCTGGTGTACCGGGTGCTGGGTCGCTCGAACGGAGAAACGCCGCCCAGGCTTGTCCTCGCTGCTCTATTGGCGCATCACGAAGAGTCCGCAGACGGTCGGGCGACACGTAGTAACGGAGCTGATTAATCAGCTCTTCGTACGAAAGCAGGGGAATATCGTT
Source organism: Gemmatimonadaceae bacterium (assembly GCA_046593165.1). GTDB lineage: Bacteria > Gemmatimonadota > Gemmatimonadetes > Gemmatimonadales > Gemmatimonadaceae > UBA4720. The sequence goes on along the minus strand of JBKJRW010000094.1, from coordinate 30,150 downwards.
TCCAAAACTGACGAAGACGGGAGTTCTTACGGTGTCCGTCGCGTCGGCTCGTGTGAACGTCACGTTCGCCACGCCGATACCCACGCGTGATATTGGAATTCTGACAGCGCCACTGAGAAGATTTCCGGCCCGTTCCAGAACAGTGGTATCCCGCCAGGTCACCGTGCCCTTGTCGTTCTGCACCACGAACGACACAGGGAGACGAGCTTGCTGTCCATATGCCTCCAGGTAGACCGAAACGGTGCTGTCCCTGCCAAATACCGCACTGGAGCGCGGACTTGCCACAAGGCGCGGCAAAGAGTCGAGGGCGAAGCGGCGAGTTGCTTCGTATACCAGAACCGGCGTGGAGAGGTGTCCCGGAGAGAGCCTTGGGACCGTGATCGCCCCATCCTGAACCGCACTCCGATTGCTGGCTGCGTCTCGCACGAGAAATGAGATGGTGTAGGCTCCTGGAGCAACCCTCATATAATTCTGGAATATGACGCTCTCATCGGTGCGGTTCACTTCCTTGAACGTCGCGACACGAACGATTTCGATCGCGTTCACCGCCCTGATCTCGGCGCTCCCCTGACTCAGCTTGAGCCTTACCTCATAAGGTGCACGATATGTATCGCCGTCTCTCACGAAGCTGAGCATTCGATTCGGGATGGAAATACTTACCAGGACCATGGTGGTATCGGGGCTTCGCGTGGCGAAGTATGCGATTTTTCCGACATACGATAGCGGGCTCCCGGTCGCTATCAGACCCATCTGATTGTAGATGGCCGTTGGGTCACGTCCTGCCAGGACTGAGCTTCCGCCAATGACCGGAGAAGGCGTAGATCCCGGAGACATGCCGGGTTGTTGTCGGCTGCTGCCGCAGCCGACTGCGACGAGAGAAGCAAGACAAAACGGTATCGACCGACGAGCAGTTGATTTGTTCATTCCTGGGTTACCCTATCGACGTATATCGGTTTCTGTTAATTTCGCCCGCGTGTCTCATCAGAGCTTGATCGGCTCCAAGATAGCCGGGTACATAATACAGGGTGAGGTTGGAGAGGGCGGTACATCATCGGTGTACAAAGCTCAACATCCGATCAACGGTACTGTCGCTCTCAAGGTTCTCCGCGAGAAGCTTCGGCACGACCGCACCGCTGTTGCCCGGTTTGTCAGAGAAGCCCAATACGGAACGCGGGTAGAGCACCCGAATGTCGTACGGACAATCGAGATCGGCGAGTCCGATACCGGTGTTCATTTTCTTGCCATCGAATGGGCGAGCGGTGACCTGCTCGAGAAATACGCCAGGATCAACGCCCCGCTTTCTTGCGAAGAAACCGCGGTAATCATCACGCAGATCGGCGCAGCTGTGCATGCCGCTCATGCCGCTAGAATCGTACATCGGGATCTCAAACCCGAAAACGTCATGTACGACCCGGCGACCCGCCAGGTAAAGCTTCTCGATTTCGGTATCGCAACTGACGTACAGGCCGCTGCCGATGAGCGCCTGACGCGCGCCGGTTTTTTTGTCGGCTCTCTCATGTACATAGCTCCTGAAGCTTTGTCCGGGGAAATCGTAACTCCCGCAGCTGACCAGTACAGCCTGGCAACGATCGCCTACTACCTTCTCACAAGAGCATTGCCCTATACCGCCAAGGCTCCTCGTGAGATGTTTACACAATTGTTGACCCTTCCCCCTATTCCCCTTAATCAGGCGAAAGAGAAGCTCAACTTCTCACCAGCCCTGGAGAGAGTGGTAATGAAGGCGCTCACAAAGGAGCCTTCGAACCGTTACGCAGATGTCATGGCGTTTGCGACAGCTTTTCAGGCAGCTGTAGCGACGCCGGCAGAAGCAGCAGGAGCGCCGGAAGACGCAGCGGGCGGAGATACCGGGATTCTAGCCAGAATGCGAGGCATTCTGCGCGGCCGGTAGAGCTGGGTGATTAACTGGCAACCAGAGTGTAAAGGTCGACCCCTTCCCTGGCTCGCTTGCGACAAGCAGATCACCTTTCAGCAACCGCGCGAGACGTCTCGAGATGGCGAGACCGAGCCCGGTGCCACGAATTGGTGAATCCGTCCGGGGGCCCGAGTCCACCTGCTCGAACTCCTCGAAGACACGCTCCTGATCGGTAATGGCAATTCCAATCCCGGAGTCGATTACCTGAACCGCCAGCCACAAATCAATTTCCTTTTGCGCAACTCCCAGTGCCTGCGGCAGACCCTGCAACAGGGCTGTCTCTGCAGAAAGGGTTCTTGTCTTCACCACGATCGACCCTGCATCCGTATACTTTACGGCATTTCCAATGAGGTTCACCAGAATCTGGCGAAGATGGGTTGGGTCAGTGCGAATTCTCGGGAGAGCCCCGCCCATGACCAGCGACAAACTCAGGCTTCTTTCATTGAGCAGCGACTCCATTTCACTCGCTACATCGAGAATGAATGGACGAATGTCGAGTGATTCGTTATGAACATCGAGTCGACCGGCTGCCATTTTTGCCAGATCCAGAATCTGGTCGACCAGGTGACGAAGGTGATTGGCTGAAGCTTCGATTCGCTCGACCGGCTTCGCCTGCCTGGGGCTCAACTCCCCATAAACCCCCTCTCTGAGCAGATCGACAAACCCTACTATCGCGTTAAGCGGAGTTCTAAGCTCGTGAGAAACGTTGGCGAGAAAATCGTTCTTCATGCGATTCGCGCGGAGCAGCTCGGAGGAAAGGCGCTCAAGTTCTCGAGACCGTTCGACTAGACGCGCAGCCTGGCGTCGCTCATGTTGCAGCAGGAGTGCAAGACCAGTGACTACGGCCCCAAGAAACAGGTAGAAAAGTGGTTGCATGTCCCGCCATGATATCCGTCAGATAACTGGAGCGCCATGAGCAATACCAACGCCCTTAAACAGCTGCTGATCGAGCGATCGGTGAAAAAGGGAACCTTCGTTCTTGCCTCAGGTAAGTCGTCGACCTTCTATGTGGACGCGCGCCTCACCACGATGAGTCCGCAGGGAATGTTAGAAATCGGAGCACTTGGACTCGACATTCTGGTGTCTCGCGGCTGGGCTCCCGATTCGGTGGGAGGCCTGACCCTTGGAGCCGATCCAATTGCATTTGCCCTGACCTATGCAAGTGCAGGGCGCTCGAAGCCTCTTCGTGCATTCACCGTTCGCAAGGAACCCAAGACTCACGGAACAGAAAGTCTCATTGAGGGGCCTTTCCGGAATGGAGACCACGTAGTCATCGTCGAAGACGTGATAACAACTGGAAAATCAGCCCTCCGAGCTATTGACGCTGTCGAGCGGGCAGGGGGCAGGATTCTGGGAGTCATGGCACTAGTCGACCGTCAGGACGGTGGCCGGGAGGCAATCAGCGCTCGTGGTTATGAGGTCGCATCCCTGACAACCATTGGTGAGCTTCTGGGCTGATCACGACACGCCCCCGCTGCTGCCGGTGCGGTGTTCGTGGTTCCGCTGTCGAGTTATCCACCCCGGAGCTGTTGCAGCAGGCCGAAATGACCGGAGCGTCTCGGCGTAGGGAAGAATCAATTGCGCCCGGAAGTGATGCAGCATTCCGGCACCATCGTAGGTCTCACGAAAAACTACCGGAGACATGTCCATCATCGTCCTGACGTGACGTCCGAAACTTTGAGGCGAGGAGTAATCGAGATAATTGGCAACACTGGCGACTGACAGACCAGGATTTTCGAACAACTTCGCTGCACGAATCAGACGTGCGTACGAAAGGTAAATCTTGGGAGGGGGAAGTTTTGCCCGGAAAAAACGGCTCATCAGTGTGCTGGGAAGAATGTAGAGTTGGCGCGAAAGCTGACGAACAGTATGTACCTGAGGAGAATGGCTGAAAAGAAGTTCAAAGAACCGCCAGCAGTCGGCGGGCGCTCCAGAAAGGTCGGAGCTCAACTGCCCAAGCGCAGTTCGCTGCAGATCGCTTGCCTTCTCGGCAGCAAGTATATCTCGCAGTGCCTGCCACCCTGATGGCAGTCGCGCATCGATGAGAATCCTGACGCCAAGGTGGCCAAGGGCAAGCAGGTTCTGCGGTGTGGAGTATTGAGTCTCGGTGAGAAGCGCCATTGCCGGCACACGCGGAAACTCACGAACCATCGCTGCCATTCCTGCACTGCTTTGCAAACCATAGCGTGCAATCGAGATGAGCACCGCTCCCGCTCTTCGCTCGCGAAGATCGTCGAGAACTTCATCGAAGGACTCTCGATGAAGAGCAGCGTACAGCCCCTCTGCCGCAGCATCTACCCTTTGGCGCTCTCCGGGGGTGAGAATGGTGGATACCGGCATGAGTTTGACGGAATGTTTCGATTCGCGCGACACAAACATCTCCCGGAGAATTGTGGGGGCAGTCGATCGACGAGCAGTATAAGAGGACCACGTCACCATTCCGTCAGCGGTTCCTTTTGCATCAGGAATTCGAAGACCGGGCTTGTCACGACAGTGTATATTTCCTGATGCAGGGCGGTTGGTTGGACGGTCGCGCATTAGTATCCTAGTGGTACTAATTCGAGGAAAGTCCGGGCTCCGTGGGAAGGGCTGCCAGGTAACGCCTGGGCATCGCGAGCAATCGTGGTGACGGAAAGTGCCACAGAAAACAAACCGCCTCGAGAGAGGCAAGGGTGAAAAGGCGGGGTAAGAGCCCACCGCGGTCGTGGCAACACGAACGGCACGGCAAACCCCAGCTGGAGCAAGGCCAAGTAAGCGGCGAGAGCACCCACCTCGACAAAGACGCCGCGGGTAGGCTGCTAGAGGGCACGAGCGATCGTGTCCCGAGAGAAATGACCGTCACGGTGGTTATCCACCGGACAGAACCCGGCTTACAGACCGATCGCTTGATATGTGATAACCCTTTACGGAGCTTTCCGTAGAGGGTTATTGCATTTCCCAAAACTCAACGAAGGCTTGATCCTGATAATGTTGCGCAGAATTTCGGAAGTATTCCTCGTCTTTCTCTCCGTCGGGTGCGCCCAGGCGGTATCCTCCTCTGAGCCTGCTCCAGCACCTGAATCCGGCGTTGCAGACCCCGTTGTCGCCCCTAACACGACCTCAGGGCGCTCGTGGATGATTGTCCCCGCCACCGAGCCACACACATACAAATCCACAACAACAGCTATCGTTGAGCTGTTGTCGGACTCGGGTAGCATTCGTGACTCGCTGACACGCCTGACGACTTTTACCCTGCTTACGGGCACCGCATCTGGCTCAACCTCATTTCTTGGATCCATCGATGCCGTTTCCACAAGCAGTGGGACACGTATTGAGGCGCCTGTGCTTTTACCAGCGTGGCCGCTCACGTTCACTGGTCACATAACAAACGCAATCGTCATCTTGGACGCTCTCAGGGATCGTTCGGGGAATGTCCCCGTTGACTGCTCGGGTACCGCCCTGGCGACATTGAAGGCTGTTCACCGAAGTATCATCAGTCTCCCGGCCCAACTCTACCAGAACCTGACGTGGAGGGATAGCACGATATTTACAGGTTGCAGCGGTACAATTCCCACAACCACGATATCCGTTCGGGACTTTCGTGTCCTGGGTGAAATCCTACATGTCACAGGGCCGGCTATTCTTCTGGAAGAGACCGGAAAATTGTTTTCTGCGGGAGAGGGATCACAGGGCCAACACCGGGTTGTGATCAGGTCAGAGGGGGCTGCAACTGCTCGGGTTCAAGTCAATCGAATGTCTGGCGCGTTGCTTGAGTGGAATGGCCAGGAGAAGACGAGCATCCTTGTGACAGCAGGCCGTTCTCAACGCTTTACACAGACAGTGCGAGAGCTGACGACGGTCTACCGTTAATTAGTCTCGGGAAGAAACTAATTCTTTCTAGCTTAGTCAACCAGCCTGAGTGGCATGACAAGACAGAGATAAGTCGCTGGGTCGGACCAACCTTCAGGCTCTAGTGTCGCCGCTCGCTCGGGTGCCTTGAGCGTAATCCTAACTTCCTCGGTAGGGATATACCGAAGAATTTCCAGCAAATAGCTGGCATTAAAACCAATGTCGAGCTGATCTCCAGTATAGCGAATCGGCAATTCGTCCTGCGCTTCTCCGAGATCTGGAGTTTGAACACTGAACTTCAGCATTCCCGAGTTAAACGAGAGCCGGATACGATGAGTCTGGTCGGAGGCAATAATCGACATTCGTTTGAGCGCGCTGATCAGAGAGACCTTGTCAGCAACAGCGACACGATCATTATCCTTTGGAATCACCTGATCATAATTCGGATACGGTCCTTCTATCAGCCTGGTGTAAACCGCCGTAAAGGGAGATCGAAAGCCTATATGATTCTCCCCACGTCCGATTTCAAGCTCCTCCTCTGCAGGAAAGAGCCTCCGCACTTGTTCCAGCGCCTTTGGCGGAACTATCAGATCATTGGACGGAGCTGAATCAGAAGCGATCGGCACATCCATCTTGGCTAGCCGATGCCCATTGGTCGCAACCATGCTCATCCGGTCAGGCCTCAGTTCCCACAGAACACCATTCAGGATTGGTCGACTTTCTTCCGTGGAAACAGCAAAGGCAGTATGAGAAATAAGCTTCTGCAGATCTCCCGACCGGATTCGCCAACTATCGTCAAACTTGACAGACGGAAAGGTAGGAAATTCATCCCTGGGTAAACCAAGCAATTTGAACTTCGCTCGACCGCACTCCAAGGTTATGCGCTGTTCCCCAACAGCAGCAATCCTCACCGGTGCCGGCGGCAGCTCACGAGCAATTTCCGCAAGCTTCTTCGCTGGAATTGTGACTGCACCTGCCATTTCAACGTCAGCCGCTACTTCCGTACTCACCGCGATATCCAGATCGGTTCCCGAAAGCTTGATCCCTCGATCCGTTGTCTCGACGAGGATATTCGCTAAAACAGGAAGCGTAGTTTTACCAGGGATGCTCGCGGCTACCGCGTTCAGCCCTTCTTGTAGCTTCTCACGAGAGATAGTAAGACGCATTCCCCTGCTTCCTGTGTGGACAGTTTTTCCTGGTTACTACAACCATTCTTTCTAAACTACAAATACAGTAATCGTAGTAGGAGCTGTGGAGATGTGGACGAAGGCCAGAAGTTATTCAATTGCTGGGACTTCCGCTAACTGAGGTCGTGTTAATTACAGCGCCCTCAAGTGAAAATGTTAAAGATTGTCCTCACAAATATGTGATGAAGGCCTAATGACGCAATGACTCCAACACCGAACGGACCTTCTCAACACGGTTTTTAAACATGGGATCAAGAGATAGGGCAGTAGTGATTTTCTCAATACTATGAATGACTGTTGAATGATCCCGTCCACCAAAAGCATTGCCAATTTCCACGAGTTGTGTGCTCAGGAGGGCCCGGGTGAGATACATGGCAACCTGGCGTGGAAGAGTAAGTGTTTTTGTGCGTGTCTTTGAGCGTAGCCCCTCTGGGGTTACTCCCCACTCTTGAGCGACAATTTGCTGAATACTGCTTATGGATAGAGTTGTTTGCGTCAGGTCTGATTGATCGCTTCCACGAAGTTTGTCTCTCAGGGCTTCGCGTGCAACGTCAACAGAAATTTCCTGATGCTTAAGTGAGGCGTAGGCCAGGAGTTTGATGATAGAACCCTCAAGTTCTCGTACACTGGACCGAACGTTTTCGGCAATAAAGCGAATGACATCCTCTGGAATTGTATGCTCCAGATGATCTATGTGGGCCTTCTGCTTCAGAATTGCCATACGATGCTCAAAATCGGGAAGAGTAATGTCAGCAACCATCCCCCACTGGAACCGACTCACCAGACGTCCTTCCAATCCTGGGATATCTGAAGGTGCTCGATCGCTTGTCAACACAATCTGCCTACCGGCTTCGTAGAGTGCGTTGAAGGTGTGGAAAAACTCTTCCTGGGTAGCTTCTTTGCCCTTTAGAAAATGAACATCATCAATAAGCAAGAGATCGGTTTCTCGAAACTGACGTCGAAAAGCAGCATTGGACCGTGTCTGAATCGCAGAAATGAGTTCATTGGTAAACTGCTCAGTACCGACAAATGTGATACGGGTTTGTGGATTTCTTTCGATGATATCATGGGCGATAGCCTGCATGAGGTGAGTTTTCCCCAATCCAGTAGCGCCGTAGATGAAGAGAGGGTTGTAAACCTTACCAGGTGCCTGAGCGACTGCATGGGCGGCAGCAGCAGCAAGCTCATTGGATTTTCCAATCACGAACTGGTCAAACGTGTATCTGCTGCTCAGTTGCGCTAAATTGGCGGTATGCTGGCTTCGAGATGTCGCTGTAGATGTGGGAGGAGGGGCTACAAAAAAATCCATTTGCGAGCGTTTCTTCCGCTCTTCGTTGACCTTGAATACCACCTTGATCGGGTGGCCGAGTGCAACCGGTGCGTATGTGGAAAAGAGTTCGGCGTGTTTTGAATCGTTCCAATCCGCGGCAAATTGGTCGGGGACACCTATGGAAAGGACGTTGCCGACGATGGTCAGTGCTTCGGTTGGCTCGAGCCAAGTGCGAAAGGTTTGTTCGGGAATGTCTTCTCGGGCTCGATCGAGCAGACGCTTCCAGGCTTCGGCGGGTGTGAGTGACATAGGGGAGGCAAACCGTAGCCCATGATTGTGGAAAAGTCAATCAGGGGACGGTACAGCGTCACTATAGGTGGCTTGATGTATGTAGCGGCAGGGATTAGTTTTAGGGGCTGTTTTCGTTTCTGGTTCAATCGGCGATTCTGGAGTACAAATGGGTAAACCAACTTACCGTCCCCGTAACAAGCGACGCATTCGGTCGCACGGGTTTCGGGAGAGAATGTCAACGCGGTGGGGTCGAGCGGTTCTTAGCCGCCGCCGGAAGAAGGGAAGGAAGCAGCTGACAGTCAGGCTGCCGAGTAAGTACGCCGGCGCGTAAGAGGTTCGGATATCCGCGCAGTTGCAGGATCACGCGGAATTCAGATCTCGAGCTGGTGAAAAAAGCAGGGAGACGGCTACGTACCGAGCATCTCGATGTTCGGGTTGCCGACTCCCTGCTTTCACATGCGCGGGTAGCGGTGATAGTTGGTAAGTATGGGCATACGATCATCGAGCGAAATTTGCTGAGAAGGCGTCTGCGTGAGCTTGCACGCACGAAAATGCTTCCGTTTGTGAAGGGGGTGGACGTTGTTCTGCGCACGCACGCATCGGCTTACCAGGTGTCTCTTGGGAAGCTGGCGACGGAGGTGGAACAAGTTGCCAAAGAGCTTTCTCGGGAAGTGCACCAGGCGTGAGAAAGCCTCTGGTCGTTTTTATTCGAGGGTATCAGCTCTGGGTATCGCCACTGTTTCCCGCCGCGTGCCGTTATTATCCAACCTGCTCTTCGTATGCTATCGAGGCGATCGAGAAGCATGGAGCACTTTCAGGTGGCTGGTTGGCGGTCCGTCGGATCGCGCGGTGCCATCCCTTCCGGCCGGGCGGCTTTGACCCGGTTCCGTAAATGGACAAAAAACTCTCTATAGCATTGCTCCTTACCGCGATCATTGTCGCGGTAACTCCGATATTGTTTCCGACGGCTCGTCGGGCTACACCGCCCACGGTTTCCAACCCGGCGGGGGAAGCTGCGCCTCCGGATGCAAACAAGCGTGAGCCGGCTCCTGGGCTGACGGCTCCATCGGTCGTCGCCCCGCTTGCCGAGTCGAGCGGAATAGAGGCGGCGCCGCTATCGCCGCCTCTAGCGGCGACAGCGGTTTCGGAGGTGACGACCGTGACCACTTCGACATCGACGTATCAATTTGCGAGTGATGGGGCCGTTCCTCTCTCGATCGCGGTTCCCGAGTACAAGAGTCTGACATCGTCCGGAGGAGTGGTAACCCTGAAGTCTTCAGGGGCTCAGCCGCTGCTTCAATACTCTCTCGTCTTGCAAGGGGACACCGTGCCCCTGGACAAGACGCCGTTTCGGCTGTTCAGCTCGACGAACCCGGCTGGCAACAGGGTTCTCACATATCGGGCGACTGTAAGCGGAGTGGGAGTCGTGATTTCGTACGACATGGTGCCGGATAAATACGTCGTCCATATAAGTGGACGAGTCAACGGATCGACCGGTCCCGTGTATCTGCTGGTCAATCTGCCATCATCGCTCCCTGCCACGGAAGCAGATACGCTGGGTGATCTGCGGTCTCTTTCTTATTCGTTCAAACCCACCCGCAGTCACGCCAGGGGCATCCAGTTTGGAAAGCTCAATCCAGGAGAAAGAACCCTGGAAGCCGGACCACTTGCCTGGGCAGCTGTGCGCAACAAGTATTTTGTGGTCGGATTGCTGAATCTGGAGGGCAGCTCTTTTGAGGAAGTCAGCTTCGTGGGCGGGACTCGGACTTCGAAGATTGCGACAACGGCCTCCGCTACGGCGGTAAAGGCGATCAAGGATGGGACGTTTGCTCTCGATATGTATGCCGGCCCGCAGCAATCAACGCAGTTGCTCGCCATGGGACGTGACTTCGACAATGTGAATCCCTACGGCTGGAGCTTTCTTCAACCGGTTGTAAATCCGATTGCCGCACTTTGCCTCAAGGCGCTGCTCTGGGTGCATGCCAAGCTCCACCTGAGCTACGGGTGGGTGCTGGTATTGTTCGGCGTGTTCATTCGTATTGCGTTGTGGCCGCTCAACCAGAAGGCGATGCGCTCGAGCATGAAGATGCAGGAGCTGCAGCCCAGGCTGGCCGAAGTGCAGAAGAAGTACAAGGACAAACCGGAAAGGCAGCGCGAAGAGATGATGCGCGTTTACAAGGAAGCCGGAGCGAGTCCGTTCACTGCGCTATCGGGTTGCCTGCCGATGCTGATACCGATGCCTGTTCTGTTTGCCCTGTTCTTTGTCTTTCAAAACACAATCGAGTTTCGCGGCGTCCCGTTTCTCTGGCTCACCGATATCTCCATCAAGGATCCGGTCTACATCCTTCCGGTGCTGATGGGTGTCTCGATGTACGTGCTTTCGTGGATAGGACTGCGCAACGCGCCGCCGAACCCTCAGGCAAAGATGATGAGCTACATGTTCCCGGTGATGATGACATTCGTGCTGGCCAACATGGCATCGGGATTGAACCTGTACTATACGGCTCAGAACCTTGCTGCCCTGCCGCAGCAGTGGTTGCTGGCGCGGGAAAGAATGAAAGCCAGGAAGCCGGGATAAAAGAGGAGAACGGCGAGTGCGGATTACATATATTGGTCACGCAACGCTACTAATAGAGATTGGAGGGAAAACATTTCTCACCGATCCTAACTTCGATCCGGCGCTTGGCAGGTTGTTGCCGCGGGTGAGCGCCCCCGGAATCGCGATCAGCAAGCTTCCGCACGTAGATGCGGTATTCGTCACCCACGCGCACGCGGACCACCTGTCTTTCGACTCACTGAAGGGCTTGAGAGATGGTGTGCCGATATTTGCCCCGCTGGCGATCGCTCGCTGGCTGAAGCGGAAGGGTTACCCTGAGGCCATGGGCCTCGAGCCGGGAGAAACGGTAACCAGCGGCGGAGTCGAGGTCCGGGCAGCCTCGGCGACCCACAAAGGGCACCGGTATGGCGTCGACCGTTGGCGGGGGGCGGCAAATATGTATCTATTTGATACTAAGATGTGGTCGTGCTTCTTCGCTGGCGACACGGCTCTTACTCCGGAGAGCACGCGGATGATCGATGACCATGTGTCTCCCCATGGAAGACGGCTCGACATCGCGCTGCTGCCGATTGGACACGCACCCTGGTGGAAGCAGCAGGCTTTCCGGAAAGGCCATCTTACGACGACCGACGCCCTCACCCTCTTTGATCGCCTCGGTGCGAGATACTTCATTCCCTATCACTGGGGAACCTTCGATCACGTCACGGCCAAAGCACATGACGCCATTGAGAGACTTCGCGGTGAACTTCCGGGCCATGCGCGGCAGGGAGACGTACGAATTCTCGAGCCGGGTATGACTTTCGAACTTCCCGCCGAAGTGAAGTGACCCTGGCCCCGGCTACACGAGCCGCACGGACAGTGGCCGAGGGCATTTCGGGGGGTCTCGATACCATCGTGGCCATTGCCACGGCTCCGGGGCGCGGAGCCATCTCAATTGTGCGACTGAGTGGAGAAGCCGCGCTGTTGATCGCGGAACGTCTTGTCGAACCGTGGCCAGTTGAACAGCGTCGGGCGACGCTTTGCCGGATTTTTAATTCAGCTCAGTCGAATGTCATTGATCAGGCGCTGGTGACGGTGTTCATCGCGCCGGATTCCTTCACCGGCGAGAACCTGGTGGAGATAGCCTGTCACGGTGGGCACTATGTCCCTGCGGCGTTGATGCAGGCGTTGATAGCGTGCGGAGCGCGGCAGGCGCTCGCCGGCGAATTCAGTCGTAGGGCGGTGTTGAATGGAAAACTCGACATCACACAGGCCGAAGCCATTGGTGATCTCGTGGATGCGCGGTCAGGCGCGATGCACCGCGTTGCGCTGGAGCAACTCAATGGTGGCCTTTCACGCCGAATCGCCGCGCTGCGAGATCGTCTCATTATGGTGGAGGCGCTGCTCGCCTACGACATTGATTTTCCCGAGGAGGACGACGGGCCGGTGTCTCGGGAAAGGGTTGGGATCGAAATCGGAACTCTGCTCGGGCTACTCGACGCCATGCTGGCGACCATCCCGGCTGGCGAGATCATCAGGGAAGGTGCGGTTGCAGTCATCGCTGGACTGCCGAACGTCGGAAAATCTTCGCTCTTCAATGCGATCCTTGGACGGTCACGTGCGATCGTCACAGACGTGCCCGGGACTACCCGCGATGCGATAGAAGGTCTTGCCGAAACCAGGAACTGGCCGATCAGGCTCGTCGATACGGCTGGCCTGCGCGAAACTGCTGACGCTATTGAGAAGCTTGGAATTGAAGTAAGTGAGCGATATCTTGGATCCGCCAATGTCGTGCTTGCCTGTGGAGACAGTGAAGAATCGATGGCAGCAACGCTGGCTGCGTTGACAGACAAGACGAACGGGTCCGTCATCAGGATAAGAACTAAAAGCGATGTCGGGGCCTCGTCGAGCGGTGACTCAACGTCGAACTTTGACGTCCACGTGAGCAGTGAAACCGGCGACGGAATCGCCTCGTTGATGTCGAGGGTCGATGAGATTCTTACAGAGACAGTTGGATTAACAGTCGTTGACATGCCGGTCCTGACACGAACCAGGCACATTCAGGGGATTCGGCAGGCCCGGGGTGAGGTCGCAGCGTTTGGCGTGGCGTGGAGTGAGGGGCTGCTACCGGCTCCGATAGCAGCGGTTCATCTGCGAGCTGCTGCGTTGGCTCTGGAAGAGATGATAGGCGCCGTAAGCACGGATGACGTGCTGGATCGCGTGTTCAGTGCTTTCTGCGTGGGGAAGTAGGCGAGGTTCAGGCGATCGCGGCTGCCTCTCCAGAAACGGACGCAATCTCCGATGCACTTGCCCGGACTGTCCATGCAGCGCCCTTCATCGATATTGCCTGTTCCACCATCCGGGCACCGATGAAATATCCGCAGCGATCCGGGACGACATAATCACCTATGCGGCGCGCTTCCTCGCTCATTCCGTCCGACAGATATTTGAGGCGGAGACCGAGCCCGGATTTCTCGAAGTTGCCAATGAGTGAGCGTGCTACTACGGGGCCCATCTCCCGGATACGGGCGTACTCACGCCGGTCGTATCCATAATATTCCCATGAGGCATGGCCGGGGCTGATCATGCGGGAGACATGAACGGCAATACCCTCGTTGATGAGCAGCTCGCGGAGCGTGGCGCGTTTGCCGGTTTCCCAGTAAGAATATTGTCCGTCGTTCTCCTCGATGAGCCTGCGCATTTCACTCTTGCTTCCGGGAGAGGTGTATCGAACCCCGTGCGCGATTTCGTGTGAAAGCCACAGAGGGATCAACTCCGGGTCGAGGCCCAGGCCGCGAGTCTCAGGGTTGGCGACACTTGTGAAATGCTCGAGGCACACGAAGGCGACGGCGCGGCCGTTTACCACCAACTCACCGGCATTGGCTGCACCGACGCCCACCATGAGGACCACATCGACATCGGAATCGATCTCGAGAAGAGCGCGACACTGGTCTTCGGTGTTTCTCGCGAGGGTGACTACATCCATTCTCTCGAGCATTGTGCGAAGGTCAGTCCTGCCCGCGAGCGCGGCCGATTTCGCGACTTCGGCGAAGTGTGGGCTGTCGGGCTCAACGACGTAGTTCGCCCAGTAGGCTTCGAGCAGGCTGCGGTGGTTGTCGAAGTAGCGGAGGTATGCCGCGATGCGATCGGTGCTGTTCAGGACTGCGAAGAAGTCGGGCAGCAGGTTGATCAGCATCAACAACCAGGTTCGCGGTGGGGGGCAGAGCGCGGCGCGCTCGAAGGATGCGAGAAAATACTCTGACCAGAAAATTCCAACAAGAGCGACAATTTTCTGCGACGCTATTTAAACATGGCACAGAAATTCTTTCTTCTCCCCAAACGGAGTCGTACGGGGGGTGGGTGTTTCTCGTTCGTCGACCTACGCCGTTTCTTTCGCGTGCTAGCGCGTGCCGAACAACCTGTCTCCTGCGTCACCGAGCCCCGGAAGGATATACCCCTGCGGGTTGAGCTCTCTGTCGAGGGAAGCGCAGTAGATCGGGACGTCGGGATGGGAGGCAGCCAGGCGCCTTACTCCCTGAGGTGCAGCAACGAGGCACAGAAACCGGATACGGGTGGCGCCGGCTCGCTTGAGGGAATCGACCGCGGCTACGGCGCTTCCCCCGGTCGCGAGCATGGGATCGAGGACAAAAAAGTCTCGTTCGGACACGTCACCAGGGATCTTGAAGTAGTAGTCTATCGGTTGAAGGGTGTCGTGGTCCCTGTAGAGCCCGATGTGGCCGACTCGGGCGGCAGGGACGAGGCGAAGAATTCCTTCCACCATCCCAAGGCCGGCGCGCAGAATGGGAACGAGGGTGAGTTTTTTTCCGCTTATGTGCCATCCGAGGGCCGATTCGAGGGGAGTGACAACCTCGATTGGTTCGACAGTGAGATCGATGGTGGCCTCATACGCCATGAGCATCGCAATCTCATCTACGAGCTCCTTGAAAATCTTGGTTGGAGTGTCACGATTCCTGAGGATCGTCAGCTTGTGCTGAACGAGCGGATGCCGGATAATAGTCAGTGTCGGAAATTCAGCCGTCTGTTCGATCATGATCTGCGTTTCCACTATGTGAGTCACCCTGTGATTGTCGTCTGAAGATTCGGACGTCCCTCAAACATATCTTCGTCTCCCGCCCGCATGAAAGAATACCAGGCTGTAGTGGTGAAAATCACGAGGCACACACGTGAGGACGAAGACACTCTGACGGACCTTCTGAATGAGCGGAGCCGTGGCGGCTGGGAGCCGGCCCTCATGTCTCAGGATGAGCAACGTCTGACCATTCTTTTTTCTCGAAGCGCGGAAGCAGAGGGCTGACAGGACATTGGAAATCACATTCATGGGCGCGGCCAGGGAAGTCACGGGTTCGTGCCATCTGTTGCATGTCAATGGACATACCGTCGCACTCGATTGCGGAATGTTCCAGGGAAAGCGAAGCGAATCAGCGGGCAAGAATAGAACTCTCCCCATTCCTGTTGCCGATCTGGACGCAGTCGTGCTATCGCATTCTCACATAGACCATTCAGGCAGACTGCCTTTTCTGGTCGCGAATGGTTACACCAGGACAATCTGGTCCACGCCAGCGACGCGAGACCTGTGCGCGGTAATGCTTGCCGATTCCGCACACATTCAGGAGAAGGATGCAGAATTTCTCGCCCGGAGGGGAAAGGAGTTCGTCGAGCCCCTGTATGGAATACGGCACGCGGTTAGAGCGATGGAACTGATGGTTGGCGTGCCGTACAACAAGCCTTTCGATGTGGTGCCAGGCGTGACGGGCACCTATGTGGACGCTGGTCACATTCTGGGATCGGCCTCGGTGATACTCGACTGTACCGAAGGCGGTGTGAAGAAGCGGCTGGTATTCTCCGGGGATATCGGCAGGTCAGGGCTAGCGATCATCCGGGATCCGGTTCCGCCGCCTGACGCGGATGCGGTGATAATGGAATCGACCTACGGCAACCGAGATCATGAATCCGTCGAAGGGGCGCGGTCTCACCTGGCGCGGGTCATTCGCGAAACCTCCGCAAGAGGAGGGCGAATTCTGATTCCGGCGTTCGCAGTGGGCCGGACCCAGGAGATGCTGTATAACATTCACTCGCTCCTTCGCGAGGGGGCAATTCCATCGATACCGGTTTACGTAGATAGTCCGCTCGCGATCGATACGACTACGGTTTTTCAGATGCACCCGGAAACATTCGACCAGTCCGAGGACATGGTTAAGCGGGTGAAGGAGTTGTTTGATTTTCCACTGGTGAAATTCACCCGTGATGTCCAGGAGTCGAAAGCGATCAATGCTGCCAAGGGGCCGATGATTGTCATCGCCGCATCGGGGATGATGGAAGCCGGGCGGATTCTGCACCATCTCGCGTATGGAGCGAGCGACCCAAGGAACACGATTCTGATCGTCGGCTTCCAGGCGGCGCATACCCTGGGGCGCAGGATTGTCGAGAAGCAGCCGATGCTGCGGATATTTGGAGACGAGGTTCCCCTGCGGGCGCAGGTCGAGGTGATCAATGGTTACAGCGCGCACGCCGACCGGACCGAGCTCACAGCATGGATCGACCAGGTGAAGGCGAGCTCACCACGACTTGGCCCAGTCTGGCTTGTACATGGCGAGCCAGACGTCCAGGACGAGTACATGACCAGCCTGTCGGCAAAGGGATATTCAGTAACATGCCCTGAACCACACGCGCGCGTTTCCTTCTAGTAGTTTCAGGGATGGGTCGGGTTGTGAGGGCTGTTGGTCGAATTCTGGTGAGCGTCTTCCTTGCCGTCGTTATCCTCTGGGCGGGCTCGATGGGGGCGGTCATTCTGTGGAGCTCAATGGACCAGGCGCGTCCGGCGGGTTCGATAGTGGTACTCGGTGCCGCGCAGTACGACGGAAAGCCGTCTCCTGTTCTGCGAGCCCGTCTCGACCATGGAATCGACCTGTGGAACCGTGGGATGGGAAAGGTGTTCGTCCTCACGGGAGGCCAGGGCTACGGCGACACAACGAGCGAGGCAGCTGTCGGGAGAACCTATGCGAAACGACATGGAATCCCGGACACGGCGATTCTCATGGAGAACAGCGGCAGAACCACGCGGGAATCCATGCTCGGAGTTGCGGAGATCCTGGAAAAACGGAACATAAACTCGGCGATCCTGGTGAGTGATCCTTTTCACATGCTCCGGTTATCAATAACGGGGAAGCGATTCGGGCTCACCACCTATACATCTCCAACCAGGACCAGCCCCATCTCGCCGAACCGGGAGAAACGCTGGAGGTACATGCTGGGCGAATCGGTGAAGGCACCACTGGCATTTTTATTCGAGAGGAAATAGTGAGAAAAGGATTGTTGGTAGCGATTAGTTACTTAATAGCCGGAAGCGCAGGAGCGACAGCGAGCGCACAGGCAGTACCGAAGATCAAGTTCGAGAAATACACGCTGCCCAACGGCCTCGAGGTGATTCTGCACGAAGATCATTCGACGCCGATCGTGACTGTCAATACATGGTACAAGGTTGGCTCGGGCGACGAGAAGCCAGGGCGAACCGGCTTTGCGCACCTGTTCGAGCACATCATGTTCATGGGGTCGGAGAATGTCGCGGTCGGGATGTTCGACAAGGAGCTCGAAGCGGCGGGTGCGGATAACAACGGTTCTACCTCGGAAGACCGGACCAACTACTACGAGAACCTGCCCTCGAATGCGCTGCCGCTCGCGCTGTGGCTGGACGCCGACCGAATGGGGTTCCTGCTGCCTACGATGGACAAGGCCAAGCTCGACCTTCAGCGGGAAGTCGTGAAGAACGAGCGTCGCGAACGTGTGGACAACGTGCCGTATGGGCGGGGCGACGAAATGATTCTGGCGGCGCTTTACCCAAAAGGTCACCCCTACTCATGGTCGGTGATCGGGTCTCTCGCCGACCTCAGCGCGGCCTCCGTGGAAGATGTGAACGGTTTCTTCCGAACCTACTACGCCCCCAACAATGCCACGCTCGTGATTGCCGGCGATTTCGAGCCTTCTGAGGCAAGGCGGCTTGTAAAGCTCTACTTCGGAGCGATCCCCCGAGGGCCGGCTATGCCGGCGCGTCCGAGTGTTGCTCCGGTCCGCCTCGTGAAGGACACCTTCATGGTGCTCGAAGACAAGGTGCAACTGCCGAGGACATTCTATGACTGGCCGACGGTGAAGATCTTCGACAAGGACGATGCGGCCCTGGACGTTCTCGCGGCTGTACTGGCCAGTGGCAAGAACTCGCGTCTTTACAAGCGACTCGTCTACGACATGCAGGTAGCGCAGAACGTCTTCGTGTCGCAGCAGAGCAGCAAGTTGGCGGGCCGGTTCGAGATAGACATCACTCCGAAGCCCGGGCAAACGCCGGCGGCGATCGACAAGGTGCTGTGGGAAGAGCTGACGAAGGTCATGAACGAGCCGATCAGCGAGCGCGAACTCAAGCGCGTGCAGAACTCGATTCGCTCGAGCTTTCTGAACCGGCTCTCAGGCGTGCTCGGAAAGTCCGAGACGCTCAACACATACAACTACATGGCCGGCAACCCGGACTATGTGCAGCAGGACGCGGCGAGGTACGGCCGTGTCACCGCTGCCGATGTCCGCCGTGTTGCGAGAACCTATCTCAGCCGACCCAAGGTCGTGCTCACGATCGTACCCGAGGGAAAGCGTGAAATGATGGTTACAGCAAAGGGAGGTAGCCGATGAAGCCCGAGCGCATGATTCCGGGAACACTACTGGCTGCGCTTCTTCTGATTCCATGCACCGGATGGGCCCAGACCGCACTCGACCGCTCGAAAGTGCCGACACTCGGCGCGCCTCCCAGGGTATCGCTTCCTCCGATCGTCACGCGACAGCTTCCAAACGGTCTCAAGCTGATGATAGTGGAGCAGCACGAACTGCCGCTCGCAGATTTTGTTCTTGTAACGGGAAGTGGTGGAACCGTGGATCCGGCGAACAAGGGGGGTGTCGCAAACCTTACGTCGTCGATGCTCACCGAGGGTACGACGACGCGGAACAGTCTTCAGATATCCGATCAGATCGCATACCTCGGAATCGATCTGTCAGCCAGCAGCAACTGGGATGCAGCGACGGTGAGTCTGCATACGCCGACATCACAACTGGACAGCGCTCTGGCTCTGTTCGCCGACGTCGTTCTTCGGCCATCGTTTCCGAGAGAGGATTTCGAGCGGGTGAAGAAGAACAGGCTTACCGGCCTGGTTCAACTCAAGGACCGTCCTACAGCAATTGCCGATCAGGCGTACACATCCATACTGTACGGGTCGTCTCATCCGTATGGGCACAATCTGATCGGAAGTGAATCCTCGGTGACGGGAATGACGACCGCGGATCTGCAGGCGTTCTATCGAGCCAGCTTCATTCCGAACAATTCCACGCTGATCGTGGTTGGAGATGTCACTCCGGCCCAGGTGGAACAGAAGATCAACGCGTTGTTTGGAGGTTGGCAGCGCGGAAGCACCACACTGCCAACGTTCGGGGAAGCGCCGGTGTCAGTCGGAACGACACTGTACCTGATCGACAAACCTGGTGCGGCACAGTCATCGTTCCGAATCGGCTCGATTGGCGTGCCACGCTCTACGAAGGACTACTTCGCGCTCAACGTGATGAACACCATTCTTGGTGGGTCATTCACGAGCCGGCTGATGCAGAATCTGCGCGAGACTCACGGATACACGTACGGAGCGCGGTCGCGTTTCGAGATGCGTCAGTCGGCCGGACCTTTCACTGCATCGGCGGAGGTTGTCGCAGCCAAGACCGATTCGGCGCTCATCGAGTTCATGAAGGAACTGAACGCAATTCGCGACACCGTGCCGTCGTCCGAGTTGAGAAAAGCGAAACGATACATGCAACTCGGCATGCCGGGTGACTTCGAAACCACGCAGCAGATTGCGAACCAGCTTGTACCGGTGGCCCTGTACGGGCTTCGTCTCGACTACTACAACAACTACGTGTCGAATATCGAGAGCGTCACACAGTCGGACATACAACGGGTGGCGCGGCAATACATTAACCCCGCCAACCTGGCGATCGTGATCGTCGGGGACAGAAAGAGCATCGAATCGGGTCTCAAGGCTGTCAACGTGGGGCCTATCACGATCCGCGATTTCTTTGGCCAGCCGATAACTCCGTAGCTGGCTGAACTGAGTACTCCATCACAAAGGCCCGGCGCGACGCCGGGCCTTTGTGATTTTCAGCGTGAGGTGTCTGCCCGGACTGGCTCGAGTGCCGTCACGATCCAGGTCCAGTAGAGTTCCTCTCCAACTTCAGGGACGTCATTGTGGGATGCGCCGGGCACAAGGAACCAGGCACCCTTCACCATGGCCGCCTCGAAAACGCCGCGACCCATCGCGACCGGAATCAGCCGGTCGTTCTCACCGTGAGATACGGACACCGGGGCGTCGAGCGACGCAACGCGGCTTCGGGTGTCGAAGTGAAGGCGTGACACAAGATTCCATGCATGGCTGTTTAAGCGCCGTCCCATGATAAGGCCGGACATTTCGTGTGCCGACGTAAAGGGAGACTGAAGAACAAGGGCTGCGGGCGGATTCCGCGACGCAAGCTCTGTTGCGATCGCAGTGCCAAGCGAATGTCCGAACAAGGCGATTCTGTCGCGTGGAAATCGCAGGCTCTCCGTCGCATGCCGAAAAGCTGCGTCTGCATCGAGCCGGGAAGATTCGTACGTCGGCTTGCCGCCGAGACCCATGTACCCGCGATACTCGACAATCATGACCGCCATCTGCGTGCGGCGGACTAGTTCGCCTGCCCAGTCGACCTGGCGCACGGCAAGGTCAGCGTTTCCGTGAAATACAAGGAGAAGACCGCGGGCATTCTCGGGATCACCGACGACATAGGCGAACAGTCGTTGTCCGTCAGCTGCGGTGTATTCGACGCGCGGGATCCCCTCGTCGGACGGAAAGGGCGGGCGCTCAGGCTGAAACGCGATCCGTTCCTGAAACAGCCAGGCGGCAGCGAGAAAGAGAATGAAAAGGCCCACCAGCGCGGCGAAGACGAGAGCGACGCTTGCCATCAAGGTTTTGCGGGCAATTGAGACCATGGAGGCATTGGGTTACTCTGCCTGAGCACGACATTCCATTTACAAATATGCGCATACCCATCGAGACGTTCAGCCTGGGAAACGGGCTCGTAGTAACTCTCTCTCAAGACAACACCGCGCCAATCGTCGCGGTGAACCTGTGGTATCACGTAGGTTCGGCGAATGAGCGCACCGGTAGAACCGGGTTTGCCCACCTTTTCGAACATATGCTGTTTCAGGGGTCTGAGCATGTGGGAGCGAATGAACATTTCGAGTTGGTACAGCGAGCGGGTGGCACCCTCAACGGAAGCACATGGCTCGAGCGCACAAACTACTTCGAAACGGTACCATCGAACCAGCTTGGGCTCGCCCTGTGGCTTGAGGCGGACAGGATGGGAGCGCTACTCCCAGCGATGACGCAGAAGAAACTCGACACCCAGCGAGACGTGGTCAAGAATGAGCGTCGGTGGTCAGTCGACAACCAGCCGTATGGGACATGGTGGGAAAAACTCCCCGAACTCGCGTTTCCAGAGTGGCATCCGTTTCACCATTCTCTGATCGGATCGATGGAGGATCTGTCGGAGGCGTCGCTGGAAGATGTCGAGCAGTTCTTTCGCACTTTCTATACTCCGGACAACGCCGTGCTTTCAATAGCCGGCGACTTCGATGCTGCAGAAGCGCGAAAACTTGTGGAAGAAATGTTCGGTGGAATCCCCCGGGGAAAAGGCAAGCCACCACTCGAAAAAATGGACCTCCCATCGAAATTCGGGGAGACACTACGCCAGGTGATCGAAGACGACGTGAGCCTTCCGCGTCTCTACATGGCGTTCAGGTCGCCGGTATTTGGAAGCGAGGGATACTATCCGGCAAGTGTAGCCGGGGCGATCATCGGGATGCGACGCGGCAGCAGGCTTTACCGCTCGCTCGTTCGCGAGCGACAGATCGCGGCCGACGTGTCGGCGTTCACTTTCGATCTTGCCAAGGGGAGCGATCTCCTCATTGTCGATGTAACCGCCAGGCCCGAGATATCGGCGGAGCGGCTCGAAAAAGAAGTGGAGCTGGAAATAGACCTGCTGGTAAGGGACGGGGTCGCCCCAGAAGAGGTCGAGCGTGCGGTAGCCCTGATTCAGACGGACATGATCACGTCGCTACAATCGGCAAGTGAGCGTGCGGACCGTATCTCGATGTTCGCGACCCTGCTCGGAGACCCGTCTCTGGTAAACGAGCAGGCCGACAGGTACCGCGCGGTAACAGCCGAGCGGGTGAACGCTTTCGTGCGGAACTACCTGGGAGCCGACAACAGGGCCAAGCTGCTGTACGTGCCCCGAACCACGGTCGAAAGAGCCGACGATTCACAGTTAGCGGGGGCTCTGTCGTCATGACGATCGCTACCCGGCCACAGCCCGGACCGGCGCGGGAGTACCACTTTCCCCGATTCGTTCGAGACAGGCTCGAGAACGGAATGAACGTGATCGTATCGACGGTATCGAAGCTGCCCATAGTCAGCGTGGCGGTCGTAATCGACGCCACGGCCGTGGCGGACAAGAAAGGTAAGGAAGGCACGGCCGAGCTTACGGCTCAGGCGCTGAAAGAAGGAACGACTTCGCGAGATGGTGTCAAACTCGCGCTGGATCTGGAAAAACTGGGCACGTCACTCGAGGCAGGCGCCGATTGGGACAGTACGGTTGCGAGCGTGACAGTTCTAAAAGACAGGCTCGTGTCAGCGTTCGAAATTCTGTCGGAGGTAATTATCTCGCCGGCGTTCCGCGAAGACGACATAGCGCGGCTGAAAGCGGAAAGACTAGCTGAGCGCATGCAGATTCTGGATGAACCGCGCGGCTTGGCGGACGAAACGTTCGCTCGATTTGTCTACGCCGACAAGGCGCGGTTTTCCAAGCCTATGAGTGGGAGTGCAAAATCGGTTTCGGCAATCAGGCGCGAAGATATCGAGAGCTTCTACAAGCGGAACTACGTGCCCCAGGGAACTACTCTCATCTTTGCGGGCGACATCACTCCGGAAGAAGGAATGCGCCTGGCGGAGTCGACGTTTGGCGCCTGGAGGGGAAAAAGAAGTCCGTCGCGAGTAAATGCAGACTCGCCGGCTCGGGATTCAAGGGCGATCGAGATCGTCGCGAGGCCAGAAGCTGCGCAGTCTGAAATCCGCATTGGACATGTCGGGGTTCCCCGCTCACATCCGGACTACTTTCGAATTGTCGTGATGAACGCCGTGCTCGGCGGACTTTTCTCATCGCGAATCAACCTCAACCTCCGAGAAGCGCACGGTTATACCTATGGAGCAAGCTCCTATTTCGACTGGCGAAGGCAATCGGGGCCTTTTGCAATCTCGACGGCTGTGCAGAGCGAGGTCACCGGTGCAGCGATCAGCGAGACGTTGAAGGAGATCGGGCGAATGCGTGAGGAAGAGATTGGGGAGGACGAACTGACCCTGGCGACCAGCTACCTGGAAGGTGTCTTCCCGATTCGATACGAGACAACAGCGGCCATCGCCTCGGCTCTCGCGAACCTCACAACGTTCGGGCTACCCGAAGACTATTACGACACTTACCGCGAGAACATTTCGGCCGTCACTACACGCCATGTCCTCAATGCTGCGAGGAAGTACGTAAAGCCGGAAGAATTGCAGGTGGTCGTAGTGGGAGCTGAGGAGATTGTTCGCGACCAGGTGGAGAAACTCGGGGTGGGTCCGGTGTCGGTGAAAGGGACGGTGGAAGCGTGACGGGCTTGCGGCTGGTATGAAGGCGGACGAAATCGGCCCTGTGTCGACGCGCAGAATTTATTCGGGCCGGGTGATATCGCTCGATGTAGACACGGTGCGGTTTCCCAACAACACGACTGGCGAGTTGGAGATGATTCGGCATCCCGGTGCCAGCGCAGTAGTTCCATTTCTAGATGATCCGGCCGACGCCGATCCTCGCGTGGTTCTCATCCGACAGTATCGATATGCGACGGGTGGGTTCGTGTATGAGATTCCTGCAGGTCGCCTGGACGACGGCGAACTTCCCGAAGCCTGCGCTAAACGAGAACTGAGGGAGGAAACCGGATACTCGGCCGGGCAGTTGATCGCGATGACCACATTCTACACGACGCCGGGGTTCACAGACGAGAGGATTCACCTCTTCGCGGCAATCGAGTTGACGGCCGGTAATGCGCAGCTCGAGTCCGACGAAATTCTCGAACTGCATCCGACACCTATTTCGGTGGCTCTTTCGATGGTCAGATCTGGCGATATAACGGATGGCAAGACAATGATCGGGCTGATGTTCGCCGAATCGTTCCTGCGGAACGGCTGACTGGATATTGTTCCGGGGTAAACCCCGTAGAACCGAGAAGCATCCAACAGTCGTAGAACCATCAACGCTTTATTCAATAGAAGGTGTCCGTTCAGGAAGTGTCCATTCGGGGGGACACTCGCCGGCCCACTACAGGACAACCCCGTGATGTCAACTGTGCTAAAGTCTTGATGCGTAACGGTTTAAGGAGTGTTCCACGGTGGGCATGGCGCCTGCTATATCAATGGGCGTAAAGAATCGCAATCCAGGAGGCAGGCTCTAATTCCCTTCCTTGTCAGATTCTCAATTTTCTGGGGGTAGCAGCAATGGCAAATATCGCTCGTAGGCAGGCAATTCAGCCGCAGGGAGCGAGCATTCGGGAGCGGCTCAAGGCCATGGACGACTCGGGCGTCGTCTCGGCATTTCTTGCCGGTGAAGAGAGGGCTTTTTCGGAGCTGGTAGAGCGGTATCAGACGCGGCTTCTGAATTTCATATATCGCACGATCGGAGACCGTGAGAAGGCCGAAGATCTTGTGCAGGAAGTATTCATCCGGGTCTACAGACACCTGCACCGGTTCGACCGGTCCAAGAAGTTCTCGACGTGGGCGTACACAATTGCGTCGAATCTGGCGAAGAACGAGCTTCGCAACCGCTCGCGGAACCCGTTGGTGCTGTTTCAGACCGTGCAGAAGAACTGGGAGGACGAGGATCGCCCGCTTCAGTTCGAAGACGTAAATTCGCGTCCGGACGATATGTACCGGAAGCGGCACCTTCGCGAGATAGTTGAGGAGTCGGTGGCGAAGTTGCCGGAGCACCACAGGCACGTTTTCGTCCTGCGGGAGCTGGAGGGCAAGTCGTACGAAGAGATCGCCGAGATCACGGATTGCAATCTCGGAACGGTAAAATCCAGGCTGAACCGGGCTCGGAACTCCTTTGCGGAGATCGTGGCGCCGTACATGGAATAGGCGGACAGGCTTGAGGGTTCGGGAACCAGTCCCCCAGATTCGGGTACTGCTAACGAACCCTTAAAGCTTGCCACATGGACTGTAGGGAATTCCGGGAAAAACATTTCGCATTTGTCGACGATACGCTGCCGGGCATCGAGCTTGTCGGCATGCAGATGCATCTCACTGAATGCGATGGATGTGCCCGTCAGGACGCGACAGTTCGCCGGTCATTGATGCTTTTCCGGAGTCTTCCGACGATAGAGTTGTCACCGGGCTTCTCCGTGCGGTTGCAGCAGCGACTCGATGACGCGAAGCTGGCGGATGCCGCACTGGCGCAATCAGGCCGGGCCCGAAAACTCGCAGCCACGGTGGCGATAACGAGCGTCGCGATGCTGGGCTATATCGGCGTTTCACTTCGCCAGGTCGACTCTCCGCAGGATATTACGCTTTCGCCAGTCGTCGCTCTTGCACGCGACCCGAGCGCTGTCGCGATGGCGTCTCCGGCCCCGGAAATGATCGCATCTGTTCCTGCGGGCCTCCCCATCTGGACGGCGGCTCTGTACGCCGAGCAGGCTCCGGTTCACTTCGCTTCTATTGCCCTGACCGCTACCGCCAGATAGCCCGCGAACCGCTGTCAGTCGCCCACGGACATTTATATTAGCAGCGTGTCCGTTACCGCCGAGAAGACGCTCCGTGAAGCCCTCAAGAGGGGGAGCTTCGATGGTGCCTACTACATCTGCGGCGAGGACGATTTCCAGAGGGAAGACGCCATGAAGCAGCTCATCGAGAAAGCGACAGAGCCGGGCATGCGCGACTTCAATATGGAAGTGAAGCGGGCGCAGGAGCTGGACGCAAAGACCCTCGACGCCGCGCTCTCCGCACTTCCGATGATGGCGGATCGTCGTGTGGTGGTGATCAGGGATGCGGGCGCGTTGAAGAAGGATGCGCGGAAAATACTAGACAAGTATCTGGCGAGCCCCTCTCCGGACGTGATGGTGATCCTCTTCGAGGCGTCGGGTGCGAAGACCGACAAGGATCTTGCGAAGAATTCCACTCCTCTGGACTTCAACTTTCTAGCCGGAAACCGGATACCGAAGTGGATAGCGCATCAGGTGTCGACGCAATTCCAGATGAAGATCACGCCGGAGGCGATAGATCTGCTGCAAAGCGCAGTCGGAACCGATCTCCATTTGCTGGTGGCGGAACTCGACAAGCTTGCGAGCTTTGCTCATGGGCGAGAGATCGAGGAGTCGGATGTGAGCGCTGTCGTTGGTGTGCGTCGTGGCGAGACGATGTCGGATTTTCTGGATCAGGTGGGGGTGCGGAACGTCTCAAAGGCCCTTGAGCTTGTGCCGCTGATTCTGAGCCAGCCGAAAACGACGGCAGTATCTCTGGTGATGGCGCTGTCGACGCAAACGATTGCACTGGCGTGGGGCAGGGCAAAGCGGGCCGAAGGATTGCCGCAGGGCCGGCTCAAGGGCGAGTACTTCGATTTTCTGAAACAATCCGGTTCTTTGTTCACTGGCCGTCCGTGGGGATCGGCCGCAGGGGCGTGGGCAGAGGCAGCGGAGCACTGGAGCGCCCAGTCAATCGACAAGGCGCTCGATGCACTGCTCGACGCCGATATCGCTCTTAAGGAAACGCGATTCTCGTCGGAAGAGCAGGTGATGGCGACATTGGTGCTGGCGATGTGTATCGAAGACGAACGAAGCATGGCGGCATAACGATGCGGGGACTGGCATGATCTCGAGAGGATTCTGGTGTGGGGCGATTCTGGCGATCGCACCAATTGCGGCAGGTGCGCAGGCCTTAGCTGGGGTGCACCCGGTTTACCGGCGAGCGCAGGCGATGGTAAACGACGGCAATGCCATTGCGGGGAGGGCGCTTGTCGATTCGATGATCGCCGTCGCTCCGGCCGGGTCGAATGACTATGCGGAGGGCGTCTACTGGCGCGCGGTTCTGGCGGCCATGGCGGTCGATGCCGAGATGGACTACCGTCGCATCGTCGTCGACTATCCGCTTTCTCCGCGAGTGGACGACGCACTCATCAGGCTCGCGCAACTCGAAATAGCGCGGGCAAACTATGACGGCGCATTGAGGCATCTCAACAGGCTTGTGGTGGAACATCCCGAGAGTCCGGCGCGTGGGAGAGCGGGGTATTGGACCGCGCGTGCCCTGTTCGACAAGAACGACATTCAGGGGGGGTGTGCGTCGACGGCAGACGCCCTTCTGAGGACCGGTGAAGATGACTCTGAGTTGAGAAACCAGATAGCCTATCTGAACCAGCGGTGCGCGGGTGTAGTTACTGTGACGAGAAGCGACACCAGCGCGGTGGCGGTGGCGGCGACGGTGCCCGTAGCGCCGCCCGTGGCGCCGCCAGTGGCGGTTCGAATTGACAGCGCAAGAGCAGCGGTGGTTCTGACTCCTGAGCCGGTGAAAAAACCTGCTCCCGAACGAGTTTCGGGAGAGAACGGCAGAGCGTATTCGGTTCAGGTCG
Source organism: Gemmatimonadaceae bacterium (assembly GCA_046593165.1). Classification (GTDB taxonomy): domain Bacteria; phylum Gemmatimonadota; class Gemmatimonadetes; order Gemmatimonadales; family Gemmatimonadaceae; genus UBA4720. Next base: position 2,332 of record JBKJRW010000094.1, on the reverse strand, counting down.
CGGCGTACAATGTGAAATCGCAGGCTGACGCGATGGTGGCGAGGCTGAAGAAGAACGGGTACGAAGCGCGGGTTGACGGAAAGGCGGCGCCTTTCAGGGTCAGGATTGGCAAGTACGCAACACAGTCACAGGCGGCCGCTGTGCAGAGATCGCTCAAGACGAAGCAGATTACGGGTTTCGTAGTACAGGCCGACACCCAGTGAACCGTCCGACATCAACTCCGTTGATGCAGCAGTACCGGGAGATAAAGGATCGTCATCAGAACGCGATTCTTTTTTTCCGGATGGGTGAGTTCTACGAAATGTTCTATGAGGATGCCGAGGTGGGATCCCGGGCGCTGGGTTTGACGCTTACATCGCGCAACAACGGAGGTGCCGCAGAGGTACCTCTTGCAGGCGTACCGGTGAAGGCGGCGGGCGACTACCTGAGGCGATTGGTTCAACAGGGATTCCGGGTTTCGATCTGCGAACAGACGGAAGATCCAAGGCAGGCGAAAGGAATTGTTCGACGCGAGGTAGTGGAGACAATCACACCGGGCGCCGTCTTCGCCGACGATCTGCTCGATCGCGCGAGAAACAACTTCCTCTGTTCCATCTTTCCTTCAGGTGAACAGGTGGGAATTGCTGCGGCCGACCTTTCTACCGGCGAGTTCAGGCTGATAGTTGCCGCGGCAGGCGATACGGAAGCAGTGCTTTCACGCCTTTCTCCGCGGGAGCTTCTTATCGCACGGAGCGCGGGCCCGGCGGTCGCGCTCGTTCAGCAGAGTCGTGACGAAGGGGCGCTCATCACTGAACGAGAGGCCTGGGAGTTCGATCCCGCGCTTGCGTCGAGTGAGATGGCGCGACACTTCGGCATTGCATCCGTTGAAGGCCTGGGGATCGGCGAGGCCGACTCGCCAGCTCTCGCCGCTGCGGGCGCGCTCATGCGTTACATGCTTGAACTCCAGCCGGGCGGTGTGCCGCATCTCTCCCGTCCAGTGCTCGAGCGTTCTGGAATGACGATGCCGCTCGACGAAATGACGCGGCGTAACCTCGAACTCGTCGAATCTCTTCGTGGTGGGGAATCCGGGGGCACGTTGCTCTCGGTGCTCGATCGAACGCTCACCCCGATGGGGTCACGACTTCTACGCCAGTGGATTCTCATGCCGCTGACGAATCGCGACGCGATCGATACACGTCTCGATGCAGTGGCCTTGTTTGCGAGCGACCCGATTGGTCGAGAGGCCCTTCGCGAAGCGCTGGATGGTGTGAGGGACGTCGAGAGGCTTGCAAGCAAGGCGGCCGCGGGTCGCGGAACTCCACGTGATCTGCGGGCACTGGGCGACTCGATTGCCCGTCTACCGGCCGTATATGAGTCGCTTCAGACGCTCACGGGGTCTGCCGACCTTTCCAGTGGTCCGCTTGCGGTTCTGATGGAGCGTTGGGATGGATGCGCGGAGCTTGCGGCCGAAATAATCGCGACAATCGTAGACCGGCCTCCGGTGGCGATGGGCGATGAGATATGCATTCGCGAAGGCATCGATGCCGGGCTGGATGAATGGCGTTCGCTTCGAGACGGTGGGAAGGACGCGATCGCGAGAATTCAGATGGACGAGCGAGCGCGAACCGGAATCAGCTCGCTGAAAGTCGGATTCAACCGGGTGTTCGGATATTTCATCGAAGTGACGAACACCAACGTGCACCTGGTACCGTCGGACTATCAGAGGCGACAGACACTCACGGGTGCCGAGCGCTACGTAACGCCCGCGTTGAAAGAGCACGAAGAGAAAGTTCTTACAGCCCGAGAGCGAATCGAGGAGCGTGAGCGCGACCTTTTCGAGACGCTGCGAAAGCGAATCGGCGCAGAGATCAAACGCCTTCAGTGCGCGGCGCGGATAACGGCAGAGCTCGATGTACTTTCCACGCTTGCAGAAGTCGCCGAGCGGGAAGGGTATGTGCGGCCGGTGATCTCCGACGGGTTCGATCTGGCGATCACCGGAGGCCGACACCCGGTGGTCGAGCGAATGATGGCGCGGGAGAAGTTCATTCCCAACGACGTCAGACTGCCGGGTAGCGCGAGGATGATAATCCTGACGGGGCCGAACATGTCGGGCAAGTCCACGATACTGAGGCAGATAGGGCTGATTGTGTTGATGGCGCAGATCGGGAGTTTCGTGCCGGCGTCAAGCGCAGAGATAGGAGTGGTAGACCGGTTGTTCACGCGCGTCGGCGCGAGTGACAACCTGGTACGTGGCCAGTCGACGTTCATGGTGGAGATGTCGGAGACGAGCGCCATCCTGCATACGGCGACAGAAAAGAGTCTGGTGCTTCTGGACGAGATAGGGAGGGGCACT